>NZ_JAUSTB010000005.1:0-341544 GCF_030812615.1 Pseudarthrobacter niigatensis
TCCAGACGGCCAGCCTGGTGGAACGCGCGCTGCGCATGGCTTACGTCCTGCGCGGCGGCGGCCCGGCCGGTGTCGTGTTCCATGCCGACCGCGGCACCCAGTACACCTGCGCCCAACTAAACGACGTCTGCGACAAGCTGGGCATTCTCCAATCCGTTGGCAGAACCGGCGTGTGCTGGGATAACGCGATGCAAGAATCGTTCTGGTCCACGCTCAAGACCGAGTTTTACGACCGCCGCCGCTGGGCAACCAGGCACGACGCGATCATGGCCACGGGGCGCTGGATCGAGGAGTTCTACAACCGCGTCCGATTGCACTCAGCTCTGGGCTTCAACACTCCTGTGGAGCACGAGCTACTGCTCTCCACAGCACAACCTCAGCCGGCACAAGCCGCCTGATCAACTGTCCACGATTTGCGGGCAACCCCAATAGGCCCGAAAGGTGATGGGGCGTTCCCAAAAAGGGGGCGGGAGGTGATGGGGCGTTGCCGAAAAGGGGGCTGAAGGTGATGGGGCGTTGGGAGCGAGCGGAAGCTCACACGAGTTAGGTAAACTGCACCCAAGCAACAGACCCCAGCACCCGAAGGACGCCAATGAAGCGCAAGGCCACCGCCCTCGACGTCGCCAAGCTGGCAGGCGTTTCGCGCAGTGCCGTGTCGCTGGTACTGAACGGCCGCGGCGACGGAAACGTGGCGCTCGAAAGCCAGCAGCGGATCCGGGAGGCAGCAGCGGCGCTCAACTACTCCCCCAACAAAATCGCCCTGAGCCTGCGCAACCAGCAGTCGCGCATCATCGGAATCGTGTCCGACCAGGTGGTCACCAGCCCGTTCGACGGCAACATCATTGCCGGCGCGGATGCGGTGGCCCGGGAACATGGCTTCGTGACGGTGGTCATGGATACCGAACTGGACGAGTCCCGCGACGAGAGCGCCGTGGAAACCCTGCTGGACCGCCAGGTGGACGGCCTCATGTATGTGACCGTGGGCCTGCGGCCGTTGCACGTGCCCGCAAACATGGCGCGTGTCCCGTCGATCCTTGCCAACTGCTTCGATGACCGGCCGGAGGCAGGGCTTCCGGCCGTGATTCCTGACGAAGTGCGCGGCGGACGGGAAGCCGCGGAGCACGTAATGTCCCTGGGCCACCGGGACATCGCGTTCCTCGCCGGCGATTCCCTGACCCCCGCGGCGCCCCGCCGGATCGAGGGTTTCCGCGACGCCTTCAGTGGCGCGGGGATGCCTGTCACCCAGGACCGCGTCATCCAGGTGGGCTGGGACATCGACGCCGGCTTCCATGGCGCCATGAAGCTCCTCGAAGGGGTGGAACCGGCCGCCCGGCCCACCGCCATCCTGTGCGCCAACGACCGCCTGGCCATCGGAGTGGTGCTGGCCTGCTACCGCCTGGGCCTGAGCGTCCCGCAGGACGTGTCCGTCATGGGATACGACGACGAATTCCGCATCGCCAAGGCCATGGTTCCGGCACTGAGCACCATGGCCCTGCCGCTCCGGGAAATGGGGGCGGCAGCCATGGCGTCGCTGCTCGCCGAGGTGGGGTCGGCGCCCGAAGGAACGTCCGACGACGGCGGCCCGGCTGCGGCGGCCGTCTCCGGCGCCGCGCGGGAGACGTTGGTCCCTTGCCGGCTGGTGGTCAGGGAGTCCACCGGCCCGGTCCCGGCAGGACGCTGAACGCGGCGCCGGCCGGGACCCACCGGACGGGTTCGGAGCGGGCTACGCGGGCCTGGCCAGGCTCCACACGTCCGCAGTTGCCCCAGCGGGAAGGCTCAGTTGCCACTCCTCCCCCGCTGCCGGGTAGGCACGCAGCGTGGTGGCCACCGAGCCTGTACGGTACACCTCCACCAGGGAGGCGTCCACGAACACCCGCAGTTCCTCCCCTGCGTCCACGCTGCCGCTGAAGACCACCTGCCGGCTTCCGTTCCCCACCAGGAGCAGTTCCACCAGGCCCTCCCTGCCTGCCCTCACCACAGCCTCGGCGAAGGCCGGCAACGACACCGTCCCGGATGCCCGGCCGGTGCGCAGCCCTCCGCGGTAGGCATCCACTTCCGGGGCGGGGCTGACCGCAAGGGAACCATCCACTATCGAAAGCTCGCGCGGGAAGGTCAGGACTCCCGCCCACCCGGCGGCGTCGATCTCTTCCTGGCTGCGGCCGCGGCGCCCGTCCCGCCCAGGACCTTCGTTGGCCCAGCCCCACAACAGGGCCCGGTTCTCAAGGGACACCACTTGCGGGGCGTAGAAGTCGCGGCCCAGGTCGGACTTTCCGCCGGTCCGCGGCGTGAACACGGGCAGCCCTGTGGCAGGGTCTTCCGCCAGCGATCCGATCAGGTGGCCCACCCCGTTGGCGTGTTCGTGGGAGTCGCCGGCGAGCCAGAGCGAGAACATCATCAGCCAGGTGCCCCCGCCAGGGGCGCCGGTGTCGGGCACCTGCACCAGCTGCGGGCATTCCCAGATCTCGGCCGGGGTGAATGTGCCGGCCACCGGGTTCTCGGAGGTCAGCCAGATGCCCTGGTACTTCCAGTCGGACAAATCATCCACGGTATAGAGCAGCAGCGCGGCGTGCCCGTTGGCCAGTCCGGCGCCCTGCATCGCGTAGCGCCTGCCGTTGAAGCGGAAAATGAAGGGGTCCCGCACTGCGATGACCAGTCCGTCGGCTGGCATGGTGGCGGCAACGTGGCCTGCCTGCTCCCAGCTGACAAGGTCCTCCGAGCCGCGGGCGATGACCACCTGGGAGTGGCCCCCGTCGCTGCGGACGCCGGAGTACGCAGCGGTGGGAACACCGTCGTCGTCCGTCACCACCCCTGTCCAGCAGCCGTACTCGTCCGGACCGCCGTCCTGCGGGCGGAGCGCCACCGGGTGCTCCTCCCAGCGGACCAGGTCCGCCGAGCTCACGTGTCCCCAGGCGATCCTGTGGTGCCGGGCCGAGTCCGGGTTGTACTGGAAGAACACGTGGTACCGGCCGTTGATGAAGCTGATGCCATTGGGATCGTTGATCCAGCCCTGCGCGGGGCGCGGGTGGAAACGGGGGAAAGCGGGATCGGGGTGGGCGGCGGCTACGTCGTCGAAGGTGACGGTGCCGGGGTGGACGGCAGCGAGGTCCGGGGAGGTCATGGAACGGCCTTTCGGGCTTGAGGGAGGTAGGTTTACTTGCCGGTTCCGGCCGTGAGGCCGTCCTGCAGGGCGCGTTGGCCGAAGATAAAGACCACCAGCGCGGGAATCATGGACAGGACCACGCCCGCCAGGACCACCGAGATGCTTCCGGTGCCCAGGTTGCCCTGCAGTGAGACCAGGCCCAGCGGAAGGGTGAAGTTCTGTTCGGAAATGGTGAGGATCAGCGGGCGGAAGAACTCATTCCAGTGGAAGTTGAATGCCAGGATTCCCACGATCGCCATGCCGGGCATCGCCAGCGGGGCGTACACGGAACGGAATGTCCGCCACGGGCTGGCGCCGTCGATCGAGGCGGCTTCGGCTAGTTCGGCCGGCAGCCCCATGAAGTACTGGCGCATCAGGAACGTGCCGAACGCCGTCGGGATCGCCGGCAGGATCAGAGCGAGCAGGGTATCGGACAGGCCCATGCCGCGGATCAGCATGAAGACGGGGACGATCGTCACCTGTACGGGCACCATCATTGTGGCCAGCACGATCGAGAACAGCGCCCCGCGCCCGCGGAATTTCAGGTGCGCGAACGCGTAGCCGGCCAAGGCGGCGGAGACCATCTGGCCTACCGCGATCACGCCGGTGACCAGGGCGCTGTTGAGGACCAGCAGGAAAATATTCAGCTGCTTGAACACTTCCCCGTAGGAGGTGAAATCCGGGTTCCAGGGTATGAACGACGGCGGCAGCTTGAAGGATTCCGACGGCGACCGCAGCGACGTGGACAGGGTCCAGAGCACCGGACCGAGCGTCAGCGCGGCGGCGAGCAGCAGCAGGAGGATCCGGGCGGCGAAGCTCCAATTGAACTTCTTCCGGTTGGGCGTGGTGACGGGGAGGCCTTCGGAGAGCCGGGGGGAATGTCCGGCAAGGCCGTGGTCAGTTGTGGTTGTCATGGCTGGCCTCACTGGTAGAAGACGAATCGTTTGCTGAGCCGGAACTGCGCGGCCGTGATGGCCATGATGATCAGCGTGAGCAGCACGCCGATGGCGGACGCCTGGCCGAATTCGAGCCGCTGGAAGGCTGATTCGAAAATCACCATGACGGCGGTGCGGGTGGAGTCACCGGGGCCGCCTCGGGTCAGGACGTAGGGCTGGTCGAAGACCTGCAGGGCGCTGATGATGGCCATGACCGAGGCGACCAGGGTGGTGGGGCTCAGCAGCGGCAGCGTCACGTGGAGGTGCTTGCGCCAGCCGGTGGCGCCGTCAATCGCGGCTGCCTCGTATGTCTCGACAGGAATGGAGGCCAGTCCGCCGATGAACAGGAGGAAGCTGAAGCCGAAGTTCTGCCAGACGTACACCAGGATCACGACGGCGGCCGATCCGCCGGGGGTGGTCAGCCAGGGCACGGCGGGGATGCCCACCAGGGACAGGAACCAGTTGACCACGCCGAACTGTTCGTTGAAGAGGTACCGCATGAAGATGGACACCGAGGCGGCGGACAGGATCAGCGGAAAGAAGAACGCGGACCGGAAGAACACCCGCAGCCATGCCGGCATCTTCTCCTGCACCATGACCGCCAGTGCCAGGGCGAGTCCCAGCTGGAGTGCCACGGCCACCACCACGAACACGATGGTATTCAGGAAGGAAACCCGCACGGTGGGGTCCTGGACCACTTCCGAGAAGTTGTCGAAGCCCACGAAGGTTGGTGCCGAAATGATGTCCCAGCGGAAGAAGGCCAGGACAACCGAGGCCACGATGGGGATCAAAGTGAAGAGGCCCATGCCCAGGATGGTGGGTGCCAGGAAGATCCAGGCCAGCCAGCGCTGGTTGTGCCTGGCTGCGCTGCGGCCGCCGGTGGTGCTGCCACCGCCGGTGCCGCTGGTGCCGGACGTGCGGGCCGTCGTCGTACTTGCCCGGCCGGCCGCCCGCTTGGGCCGTTCCCGGGGCGGGGTGGTGGTGCTCATGACTGCCTCCTCAGGGCAAGTTCAAGGTCGCGCTGCATGGATGCGAGGGCCTGCTTGAGCTGTTGCTCGTCCCCGCTGACGGCAAGGGAAACGTTCTTCATCAGGGCCGTTTCGACGGCGGCCTGCTGGGGTGGGGCCGGGATGGGGCCCGTGGTGGGGAACCGGTCCAGGGTGTCGTAGAAGACCTTCCAGTGGGCGGGACCCTTGCCGGCGTACAGCTGCTCGTTGACCATGGAACGGCGCGCCGGAGTGGTGATCGGGTTGGGGAAGATCAGTTCCATGGCCTCGCGGCTGGAGCTGAACTTGATCCATTCCCAGGCGGCGTCCTTGTCCTTGGCGGTCTTCATGATCGCGTAGCCGGCGGTGCCGAACTGGTGGCGCTGGGTTTTCCAGCGCGGGAAGAACTGGACGTCAAAGTCGTTGGCGCCCATGCCGGCTTCGTGCAGTCCCTGCACCCAGTAGCCGCCGGCCGGCGTCGTCCCGATGCGGTTGGACGCGAACAGCCCGACGAGCGAACTGCCGCCGCCTTCTTCCGGCCGGACGCCCAGGCCGTCTTTGACCAGGCCCCGGAGGTAGTCGAAGGACTCAAACACGCGGTCGTCGTTGGCGTTCGGTTCCAGCCACTGGTACCCGCCGGAGCGGAGGCTCCGGGAGGGATCGTTGGCGTAGAAGCCGTCCCACAGCCAGTCGCCGCCCGCGGACCTGGTTTCCTTGAGGAAGCTGGTGTCGTTGGCGTAAAGCCACGGCACCACCCCGCCGAAGAGCCGGTTGGTCCAGTAGTAGGGCGTGAAGTCAGAGGTCCGGGCCTTCCGCATCGCGGCGAGGCTGTTGCGGAAATCGATGTGGGTCCAGTCGTCCGCGGGCCGGTCCAGGCCTGCCTGCGCGAAGGCGGCGGTGTTGTAGTACATGTTGGCCGCGTTCCAGTCCATGGGGAGCTGGTACAGGCTGCCCTTGTACATGAAGGCTTCCACCAGGCTGGGGTGGACGTCCTCGAAGAACTCGCGCATGTCCACCGCGTCGCGGCGGATGTACTCGTCCAGCGGGTGGGCAAGCTTTTCGGCGAACAGCTGGGCGCCCTCGGTGGCCACGTAAACCACGTCCGGCGGGGTTCCGGCGGCCACCATGGTGAGGATCTTGGTGAAGAAGTCTTTCCAGTCCACGGCCTGGATGGCCTGGACCTTGACCCGGATGTCCGGGTGGAGGCGGGTGAATGCGTCGATGGCACGCTGGCGGGCGGCGGCGTCCGCGGCGGTGCCCATGATGGCGATGCTGAGGCTGTTGTCTCCGCGGCCCGGTATGTCCGTTCCGGAGAGCCGCGGCCACGACGCCACAGTTGCTCCGATGATTCCCGCGCCGAGGGCCCCCAAGGCAGTACGGCGGGTGATGTCCCGCAGCTGCCCGTCTATGGCTCCGGTCATATCCTTTTCCTTCCTAACACGTGTTAGGAACTGTAAATGACCGGCCTAACACGTGTCAAGCATCACATCGAGGCGGCATCGCACTGCCCCGCCCTTAAAGCCGGAACGCCCCATCACCTCCTGCCCCTAAAGCCGAAACGCCCCATCACCTCCTGCCGCAGCGGGCTGAAAGGTGATGGGGCGTCCGGGAAAATGCGCCTAAAGGTGATGGCGCGTCCGTGGTGGGCAGGCGGTTAGCCGCGGAACACCTGGACCACTGAGGGACGGGGCGCGCGCACCTGGCCGGGGGCCGGCGTCGTGCCTGCCGGGACGTAGTCCGGGAAGAAGGAGTGCGGCGCCTCGAAAGTGCCTTCCTCGCCCGGGTGCTGCACGGAGACGAAGACGGTGCGCTCGTCGTCGTGGATGACCGGGCCGCAGGTTTCGGCGTCGCGGGGAACGGAAAGGAACTGCTCCACCCTGCCGCGCTCGGCGCCGTCCAGGGTGACCCTGAAGAGGCCGTCGTTGTAGCCGATGCCGGAGGGGGCGCCGTCGGTGGAAATCCAGAGGTTGCCCACGGAGTCGAAGGCCACGTTGTCCGGGCAGGAGATGGGCGAGACCTTGTCCGCCGGGTAGCCGGAGAAGTAGGTGACATCGCCCTGCGCCGGATCGCCGCAGACCATCAGGAGTGTCCAGTTGAACAGGGTGGAGGTCTGGTCGCCGGTTTCGGTGATTTCCACGATGTGCCCGTCGCGGTTCTGCGTGCGCGGGTTGACTTCGGTGGCGCCTTCCTTGGTGCCGGTGCCGCGGTCCGAGTTGTTGGTGCAGACCACGTAGACCTTGCCGGTGTGCAGGCTGGGCTGGACGTCCTCGCACCGGTCCATCTTGGTGGGCCCCACCTTGTCCGCGGCCAGTCGGGTGTACACCAGGACCTCCTCGACGGACATGCCGGGCACGGCTGACTTGCCGCCAACCACCAGGGGCAGCCATTCGCCGGTACCGTCGAACGCGCCGTCGGCGGGAAGCGCCCCGGTTCCGGTGATCTCAGCAGCGGGAGAGTTTCCGGTGAACTTGGCGACGTAGAGGTCGCCTTCGGAGAGCAGGTTCATGTTGTTCCTGCGGTCGCCTTCGACGTACTTGCCCTTGGAGACAAACTTGTAGAGGTAGTCGAACTTCTCGTCGTCGCCCATGTAGGCAACTACATGGCCGGATTCGGCCACGATCACGTTGGCGCCCTCATGCTTGAAGCGGCCCATCGCGGAGCGCTTCTTCGGGGTGGAGGTGGGGTCGAACGGGTCGACTTCCACGATCCAGCCGAAGCGGTTGGCCTCGTTCTCGTAGCCGGCATTGCGGGTGTCGAAGCGGGGGTCGTCCAGTTCCCACTTGCGGGCGGTGGGCTTGGCGGTGAGGCCGTAGCGCTTGTCGCTGGCCGACGTGCCGGCGGAGACGAAGTAGCCGTTGAAGTTTTCCTCGCCGGAAAGGATGGTGCCCCAGGGGGTGGTGCCGCCGGAGCAGTTGCCGAACGTGCCCTTAATGGCGCGGCCGGACGGGTCGGCCACGGTCTTCACCAGCGACGAGCCGGCAACGGGGCCGGTCAGTTCGTAGGTGGTGTCCGAAAGGTAGCGGCGGTTCAGCGGGGCGCCCTTGACGTAGCTCCACGGCTTGGTGGTGTTCTTGCGCTCGAGTTCCACCACGGCCAGGCCGTGCGCGGCGCGGCCGATGGCTCGGGTTTCCACCGGGTCGTAGCCGGCCGGGACCATGATGTTTTCGTTGGTGTACTCGTGGTTGGTGAACAGCACTGCGCGGCGGCCCTTGCTGCCCGGGATTTCCACGATGTCCGTGTAGTCGTTGTTGTAGCCGAACTGGCGGGCCTGGGCGGCAGCGGTCTGGTTGTTCAGGTCGAACTCGGGGGAATCGTTGAACAGCGGGTCGCCCCAGCGGATGATCGGCTGCCAGGTGAAGCCCTCCGGCACGGTGAAGGCGTCAACCGCTTTGTCCACGGGCTTGATGGCGGTGAACTGCAGCTTGGAGTTGCCGAAGCCTTCCTTGGCGGCCTTGGACAGGCCCGCGGCGGAGGCAGGCTCGGCGGAGCTTACGGCGGAACCGAGGGCGACGGCGAGCGCTCCGGCGGCGCCAAGGCCCAGGGCGGCGCGGCGGGACATCGTGGCGGAGGCGATGTCGCGGAAGTAGCTGTTGGAGCTGGTGTTGCAGACGTCGCCGGCACAGGCGTTGTCGCACTTGAGCGCACAGGTGACAGGGCTGCGCTTGCCCTTGGTATGGCCGAGCATGGGCAGCAGGGTGAACTTGCGGGCAGTTTCAGACATGGGGAACCTTTCGAAGGAATGTCCTTGGGGTGCCCGATCACCCTTCCAGCCGCTTCCTAAGGAAACCCATCCATTTGATGAATCCAGGGTTAACCGCCCGTGACCTGCAGGAACGTTTCATCCGTCAATGCAGGTGGTACCGCCCCGTTCCGTGGGTTGGCTGAACATCCAACGGCTGCTTCCCGCTGGCGGTGGGCGGACTTAAAATTGGAGTGCTGGGCGGACGGCGCCATCAGAGGTCTGGCCGGACACGGCGCTGCAGGCGGCCCAAACACGTCACCTGTCCAGAGCGGATGCCCCGGCATGAGCACGAACAGACCTGTGTGGCGGCGGGCGGTCTTCGCCGCCGTCCTCGCCGTGACCGGCTGCACCTACACCCCGGACGAGCCCGCCCCCTCCCCAAGCTCCCCCAACCCCTTCGGTTCCCTTGAAAACCAGGTGAAGCTGTTCATGAACGACGGCGCGGTGGCCACCGTCGTGCAGGTCAAATGGCCGGAAGGTGAGTGGTCCAAGGCCTTTGGCATGCGCGACCTTGAAACGAGGACCCCGGCACAGCCCACCGACCGTGTGCAGATCGCCAGCGTCACCAAAACGATGACGGCCGTGGCAGTACTCAAACTCGTCGACGACCACCTCATCGGCCTGGACGACCCCGTAAACGACGTCATCCCCGGCTTCACAGCACTCAAGCCTCCGGGCCCCATCACCGTGAGACAGCTGCTCAGCCACACGTCTGGCATGCCGGAGGCCAACGATGCATTGCCGCGCGACGTCGACTTCCGCCCAAGTGTTTCCCGGACGATGACGATGGAGCGGGGTTTGCAGCTGGCCGGCACCCTCCCGTGGGATGGGTCCAGCGTCGGCTCCTTTAGGTACTCGAACACGAACTACCTCGCACTCGGCCTGCTCATCCAGGAACTGCGGCATAAGCCCTTCACCAGCGTCATGCGTGAGGAGATCTTTGGTCCGCTTGGTTTGAAGAGCACCACCCTGGACCAC
Source organism: Pseudarthrobacter niigatensis (assembly GCF_030812615.1). NCBI lineage: Bacteria > Bacillati > Actinomycetota > Actinomycetes > Micrococcales > Micrococcaceae > Pseudarthrobacter > Pseudarthrobacter niigatensis. The sequence goes on from NZ_JAUSTB010000005.1 coordinate 9,781, forward strand.
CTCGACCCGCTCGAATCCGGGCTTCTCCACGGCTATGTGACCCTCCGGGGTGAGCGGATCGATACCACTGACAACATCTTCAGTGCCGGTTCGCCGGCCGTGGGCGCCGTGTCGACAGTGGAGGACATGAACCACTTCATGGCGGCCCTTTTCCAGGGCCGGGCAATCTCCGCCGCGTCGTTGGGCGCGATGACGGCGAAGACCGTCTTCTCGCCGTACGGGCTGGGCCTCTGGGAACACGCAGATGGCTGCTCGGCCCAGCCGCGCTACGCGGGCAGGGGGCTCTTCTGGGATTATCAGACTGTGGCGGTCAGCAGCAGCGACGGGCGCTACCAGGCCGCGATGACCGTCACCACCCCGCCGCTTCCGACAGAGCTGGAGGATGAGTCCACCCAGAACATGCGCGAACTCCTGGTCGGCCAAATCGAGTCAACCCTTAACGAGGCCCTTGACCGGCTGTGCGCGCCGGCCAAATGAGGAAACACCACTCCCCGATTGGTGGCCGTCTTCCTCAACCCACGGGATGCCCGTGCGAGCAGTGGTCCTCCCCCGGCAGGATCTCGTGCCCCTGGATGCAGGTCCGTTGCGGGGCTAGGGGCCGGTCATGGCTGCTGAGGAAGATACTGCTGGAGGCGCGCTCGATGCCCTCGTCCTCCCGCCTCAGCCATTCCGCCAGGTGCAGCCGGTGATGTTCCCCGGAGTTTTCCCGCTTTTTCGATTCATCCGCCAGATGCCTGAAAGGTATCTTCACCATGGCACTCGCGACCTTAAGTAACGTCCCTGTTCGGTGCAGGGAGGAACCGGTGGAACCATGATAGGAGCCCCGCAACCCTCCGGCAATCACCCGCAGGACGCCACCCTGCAGCGACATCCAATGCCGGCTAACTGCCCTTTGGGCGTGAAAACGGCAGCTTACTCAGCAGTCGCTGGGGTGAGGAGGGCGTGAAAACGGCAGCTTACTCAGCAGTCGCTGGAGTGAGGAGGGCGTGAAAACGGCAGCTTACTCAGCAGTCGCTGGGGTGAGGAGGGCGTGGACACGGCGGAGCCGGTCCAGCCACCAGTCCCGCCGGTCCGCGGGAGCCGCAAACCTTTCCAGCAGCCCGGCGTCGGCGGCCACGTCGCGGAGGCGGATGACGCCGTCGTCGGCCACCAGGGGATCCAGGGTGACGTCGGATTCAAAAAGCGACACGGTGCCCAGGCCGCAGGCGTAGGGCAGGTCGGGCAGCGCGGCGGCCAGCGCCAGCCCGGCGCGGATGCCAACGGAGGTGTCAAGGGCGGAGCTGACGACGGCGGGGAGTCCTGCCTGTGCCACGATGTCCAGGGCGCACCGCACTCCCCCGAGCGGCGCCACCTTGACCACGATCAGGTCCGCCGCGCCCGCCCGTGCCACCCGGAGGGGATCGGTTTCCTTCCGGACGCTCTCATCCGCCGCGATCAGCACCGGCGTCCCGGCCTCCTGCAACCGCCTCCGGACCTCGGCAAGGCCCTCGATGGAAGGCACCGGCTGCTCGGCGTACTCCAGCCCAACGGGCGCAAGCCGGGTCAACGCCTCCACGGCGCCGGGCACGTCCCACCCGCCATTGGCATCCACGCGGATGGCCGCGTCCGGCAAAGCGGCGCGCACGGCACGCAGCCGGGATACGTCGTCGTCCAGTGACTGCCCCCGCTCCGCCACCTTGACCTTGACGGCGTCCACCCGGCCGAACCGTGCCAGCACATCCGGTACCCGGTCCGCGGCGACGGCGGGCACCGTGGCGTTGACCGGCACCGACGTCCGCACCGGGTCCGGGAACCCCTGCCATCCCGCCTCGATGGCCGCGGCCAGCCAGCGCGAGGCCTCGGCGTCGCCGTACTCCGGGAAGGGGCAGAACTCGCCCCAGCCCACGGGACCGCGCAGCAGGAGGGATTCACGTTGCATGATGCCGCGGAACTTCACCCTCATGGGCAGCGTGACCACGTGGGCGTCCGCAAGCAATTCGTCGAGGGACGGAACTGGCTGGAGCGTGCCATCGGGGGAAGGCGGAAAACCGGGGTTGGGCATGCCGCTTACTGTACGCGGCGGGCCGCCTGGTTCAGATCCATTTGTTGTGCTTGAACGCCAGGTAGAGGACCAGGCCCATGGCCACCATCAGGCCCAGCGCATAGGGGTAGCCGTAGGTCCAGGCCAGTTCGGGCATGTTGGTGAAGTTCATGCCGTAAATGGACGCCACCAGGGTGGGAGCGAACAGGATGGCAGCCCAGGAGGAGATGCGTTTGACCTGTTCATTCTGTTCAAAGCTCGACTCGGTCATGCGCTGCATTTCATCATTCTGGCGCTGGGCCACCAAGGCGGCGTTGACGGCCAGGGCGTTCTGCAGCAGGGCGCGGAAGGAGGCAACGCGTTCGTTGAGCCGGATGACATGGTCCAGGACATCCCGGTAGTGGTCCCGGAGTTCTGTTGCCTGGTCGCGGTCCGGAGTTCCGGCCATCAGGGCCTGCAGGATCCCGGCGAGCGGGCTGGTGGCCCGCTGGAAGGTGATGACCTGGCGGGACAGCTCGTAGATCCTGCGGGACACGTCGGGATCGGCCCCGAAGAGGTCGTCCTCGATTTCGTCGATGTCGTTCTCCAGGCCGGCCACCACGGGCTCGTATTCGTCCACCACCTGGTCCAGGATTCCGTAGAGCACCGCGTCGGGGCCCAGGGCCAGGAACTCCGGCATGGCCTCCATGCGGCGGCGGACTTTGGCCAGGTCCGGGGACTCTGCGTGACGGACGGTGACAACGTACTCATCGCCCACGAAGACGTGGATTTCGCCGAAATCGACCTTCTCCACGTCGTCCCGGTACCTTGCGGGCCGCAGTACCAGGAACAAGCACTCGCCGTAGTGCTCCAGCTTGGCCCGCTGGTGGCCGGCGAGCGCGTCCTCGACGGCCAGGGCGTTGAGGTCGAATTCCTCGCCTACGGACTGCAGTTCCTCAGGGTCGGGCCGGTAGAGGCCGATCCAGGCCATCCCCTCGCGCTGCCGGAGCAGGAAGTACGTCTCGTCGAGGTCTTCGGGGTCCTCGGTGCGGAGCCCGTTCACATATACCGCGTTGTCGATGATGGTCACGGCGCCGCCTCCCGCTCATGCTCCCAGTCGTCCAGCAGGGCCGGCATCCGTGAGTTGAGGAACCGGTAGAACCGCGCCATGTCCGCCACGCGTGCCCGTGCCGGGGATCCTTCCGGGAGCGTTTCGGCGGTGGCATCCGTCAGTGCCGCCAGCTTGTCGTAAACCGGGCTGTTCCGCATGGACACCACGTACCACTCGTCTTCATGCAGCGCGTACAGGTCGCGGCGGCTGCCCGGCTGCGAGATCCGGTGCACGAAGCCCACCGTCTGCAGGTAGCGCACGGCGCCGGAGACCGCCGCCGCACTGGCCCCCAGCCGTTCCGACAGTTCTGCCGCGGTGAGGCTGCCCTGTTCCGAGGACACCAGCGCCAACAGCGTCCGGGCGGGCATCTTGGGGAACCCCGCCGCGGCGAACGCGGCGGCCGTCCGTTCGGCCGCAGCGGCGGTGGCATCCACACCGCGCGCACCCGCACCTGCGCCGCCCGTCAGCTCGTCCAGAGCCGCCACCTCGGCATCGGCGCTCATGCCGACCCCACCTCCCGCCGCCGCATCACCGCGACAGCCAGCGCGCCGGCCACCGCGGCAATGGCCAGCATCCACCACGCTCCGCTCCAATCAGTCGCGTCACCGCGCGGCACGGGCGTGTGGGTGAACGGGGACAGGTCGCGCAGGCTTTGGTCGATGCCCAGCATGCCGCCGAAAATACCCAGCATCACGCCCAGGGCCAGCAGCCCCCAACTGGCGGCGACGGTGGCGGAAGGCCACAGGACAAACACCAGGGCGGGCACCGCGAGGTAGATCAGGGCCGCCGGCAGCTGGGCCACGGCGGTCTGCCAGAGGGCATTGGCCGGCATGGACCCGTCCCCGGTGCCGGTGAGCGTGGCCCATGCCCCGACCGCGGCGAGGCCTACCACCAGCACCACGGCGGCCGCGCCCAGCACCAGGTACCCGGCAAGCCACCGGACCCGCCCCACCGGAGCGGACAGCAGCAGTTCGGCGGTCCCGGCTGCTTCCTCCTGCCGCAGCCTGATCACCGCCTGCAGTGCGCATGCTGCCGCAAGGACCCCGGCCATCATGAACAGCACGGAGACCATGAGCTGGGTCAGTGAGGTCCCCTGCGACTGGAGCATGGCCCGCAGCACCGCGGTGATGTTCGTGTCAGGGGTGTCGACGGCGGCAATCGCCTTCCAAAGCGACCCCGCCAGCAGCCCCAGGGCCAGGCCGCTGAGCCCCCACCCGATGATCGATCCTGACTGCAGGCGGAGGGCCAGGGCCGCCGGGCTCCGCAGCGAGGCCCGGGCGCCGGGCCGTCCCGGCCGCGTATCCCAGACACTCGCGCCGGCGTCGCGCGCGCCCAGGATCAGCCACGCCGCGGCGAGGCAGGCCACGCCGAGTGCCACGACCAGCAGCAGCGGCCAGGTGCGGTTCCCTGAGTAGGCGAAGGTCTGCTGGCCCCAGCCGATGGGTGAGAACCAGCTGGCCGCGCCTTCGGTCATGGTGGTCCCGTCCGCCCCCGGCGTTCCGGTGGCGTCCCCGATCCCGCGCACCACGTAGGCCAGGACCACCAGCGCGGCCGAGGCGCCGTTGGCCCCGCGTGAGGTCCCCATGAACTGGGCCACGAGCAGACCCACCCCCAGGAAGGCGAGGCCGACGGCGCCCGTTGCCGCTCCGGCGGTCAGGGAACCCTGTGGGTCCAGGCCCTGGACGGCGAACCCGGCAAAGACTGCGAGCGCCACCAGGATGTTGGCTGTGATGCCGTGCAGCAGGGTGGCGGTGTAGGGCAGCAGCCGGCCTGCCGGCGTGGCGGCGATGAGTTCGGCGGCGCCGGTCTCCTCGTCCGCCCGCGTGTGGCGCACGGCGAGGAAGGTACTCATCAGGCCGGCCAGCAGGGCAAGGAAGGCGTAGATCAGGAAGAACGTGAAGGCTCCCTGGTCCGCTCCGCGGGGAAGGCCGCGCAGCATCAGGATGGCGGGAGTGGCGATCGCCACTTGCAGGATCTCGGTGCGGCTGGCTGCATTGCCGTAGGTCTGGGTGACGGCTGCGGCCGCGAACAGCGCGAATGCCCCGATGGCCACCACCCAGCTGACCAGTTGCCAGCGGTCCCGGCGAAGCCGCTGGCCCCAGAGGACCAGGAGGACGCCCATGTCAGCCCCGCCCCCTCGCGCCGAGCAGGTGCCGACGGGAACCGTGCTGGTCTTCGCCGGAGGCGCCGGCGGGGGTGCCTTCGTCCGCGGGGGCGTCGCCGTAGTGCCGCAGGAACAGCTCTTCGAGCGACGGCGGAACGATCGTCAGGCCCTGTACGCCCAAGGCGCCCAGCGCGGGCAGTACCTCGGCGATCCGGTCCGAATCGGCGGTGAACCTGATCCGCCCGGCGTCGTATGCCAGGTCATGCACCGCACCCAGCCGGGCCAGGGCCTCAGCGTCCAGGCCGTCCGCGGCGAAGGAAACCTCTGACCTGGTGAGGTGCCGCAGGGAGTCCAGCGTGCCGCCGTCGACAATCCTGCCGGCACGGATGATGCTCACACGTTGGCAGAGCACCTCCACCTCGGAGAGGATGTGGCTGGACAGGAGCACGGTGGCACCACGTTCGACGGCGGCCAGCAGCTCCCGCCGGAACACTTCCTCCATGAGCGGGTCAAGGCCGCTGGTGGGCTCGTCCAGGAGGTAGAGCTCGGCTTCGGTCGCCAGTGCGGCGATCAGCGCGACTTTCTGCCGGTTGCCCTTGGAATAGGCGCGTCCTTTCTTGGCCGGGTCGAAGTCGAAGACCTGGCACAGGCGGTCCTTCCGGCGGTGGTAGGCGGCAGCGTCGGCGGTGCCGCCGCGAAGCCGGGAGAGCAGGTCGATGGTTTCGCCGCCGGACAGGTTGGGCCAGAGCCGGACGTCGCCGGGAACGTAGGCCAGGCGGCGGTGCAGTTCCACGGCCTGGGTCCACGGCTCAAGCCCCAGGACGGTGGCGGACCCGGAGGTGGCCTTGGCCAGGCCCAGGAGGACGCGGAGCGTGGTGGATTTCCCGGCGCCGTTCGGGCCGAGGAAGCCGTGGATTTCCCCCTGTTGGACGTCCAGGTCCAATCCATCGAGGGCCCGGACCTGGCCGAAGTGTTTGTGCAGGTTCACTGTCTGGACAACGGTGTTCATGGTTCAAGTCTTCGAAGTTTTCACAACTTTGTGAAGGTACTAAAGTCCCAGCTATGAGCTCCGACAGTTCCCCGCCAGGCGCGCAGGCCATCCGCCAGGCAACGGCGCCACTCTACGCTGCGGGATTCGTCACGGCTTTCGGAGCCCACAGCATCGCGGCGGCTTTGGGCGCGGAGAGCGAAAACATCGGCCTGACCCTGCTCAGCCTCGGCATCCTCCTGGCCCTCTACGACGTGGCCGAGGTCTTCCTGAAACCCGTGTTCGGCGCCCTGAGCGACCGCATTGGCGCCAAGCCCGTCATTGTCGGCGGCCTGTTCGCCTTCGCCGCGCTGTCCCTGATTGGCCTCGGCGCAGCTGACCCGCTGATCCTTGCCCTCGCCCGGCTCGGACAAGGCGCGGCGGCCTCGGCGTTCTCCCCGTCGTCGTCCGCCATGGTGGCAAGGATGGCCCGCGGCGGAAAAGCCGGGACCTACTTTGGCCGGTACGGGTCCTGGAAGAGCCTGGGCTACATCCTTGGGCCGCCGCTGGGCGCCGGGCTGATCCTGGCCGGCGGTTTCCCCTTGCTCTTCGGCGCCCTGTCCGCGCTGGCGGCGGCCACGGCCGTGTGGGTGCTGCTCTCGGTGCCGCATCTGGCACCCCTGCCGCGGAAGCGGTATACGGTGATGGACCTGGCGCGGCAGGTGGGCGAGCGCCGTTTCCTGGTCCCCACCCTGGTGCTTGCCGCGTCGACCGGGGCCCTCGGTGCCGCCGTCGGCTTCCTCCCCGCGCTGGCCACCCGCCACGGGCTTGGTGCGTTCGCCGGAACGGCCGCGGTGAGCGTGGTGGCTCTGGGCTCGGTGCTGACGCAGCCGTGGATCGGAAGGCTGCGGGACCGGCACGCCGTCAGCGACAACAAGGGCACGACGACGGGCCTGCTCCTGGTTGCCGTGGGCATCGCTTTGGTGGCGGCCGCCCCGGGAGTGGTCACCATCTTCCTCGCGGCGGCGCTGATCGGGTGCGGGATCGGCGTGGCCACCCCGCTGGGGTTCGCGCACCTGGCGGACACCACGCCGCCGGAGCGGATGGGCCGGACCATGGGCTCGGCAGAGCTGGGGCGCGAACTCGGGGATGCCGGCGGACCCCTGCTGGTGGGGGCCATCGCCACGGCAACGGCCCTGCCGTTCGGGCTTGGCGCGCTGGCACTGCTGGTGGCTGCCGCTGCCATTCCCCGGCTGGACCCGGTCAGGCCTTCCGACTGAGCGGCCTTCCAGCTTTTTGTGTCAGGGTTAATGGCGATGACTTCTTCACGGCAACTCTCCACCAGGACTCCGGCTCGGCCTGCCCCGGGCTCGGCGTTCCTGTTCGTGCTGTCCACTGTGGCGTGCGTCGCCGGGCTGCTTGCCACCTACTACTTCTTTGTCCAGACCACCACGGGCCAGTTCATTGATGAGTCCGCGCTGGTGGAAGCGGTACAGATCCACGGACCTGCCGGCAAGGCCGCCACCCAGTTCCTCGACTGGCTGCCCACCATTTCACTGGTGATGGCCGCCGTCGTGGTCCTGTTTGTCACCGTAATCCGGCGGCACTGGGTTGAAGCCGGGATTGCCGTGGCAGCGTGCATCGGGGCGAATGTTGCCACCCAGGTGCTGAAGGACCTGCTGCCGCCGCGCCCGGACAAGGGGGTACTGACTTTGGAGCTGAACTCGCTGCCCTCCGGCCACACCACCCTTGCCGCGTCCGCTGCGGCGGCGGTGTTCCTCATGGCCTCACCCCGCTGGCGCCCGATGGCCGGCTTCATTGGCGGCTCCTTCGCCATCGCGTCCGGGGTGTCCACGCTGATCAACCAGTGGCACCGGCCGGCCGACGTGGTGGCCGCGTTCCTGCTGGTGGGCGCCTTCATGATTCCGGCGGGCTGGCTGATCCTCCGGCGCGGGTCGTGGAACGAGTGGGACGGGTTCGGTGACCATATCGGTTCTGCGAGGATCTGGCTCACGCTGCCGGTGCTGATTGGACTGGCCTCAGCCGGGGTGGCAGTCTATTCGCTGATCCGGATCGCGCCGAGCCCTTGGCAGGAATCCAGCACCACCAACTACTTCTGGGCCGGCATCTCCCTGATCGTGATCGCGGGCTACCTGGCCACCGTGGCCACAACGTCGCTGTTTGCGTTTGCCGCACGCCGGCGGGACGTCCACAGTCGGTAGCCGCTCACCCCGTGGTTTCCCCGAAGTCCCGTCCTATGCTTTCCTCCATGGCTGCGGCAAGTTCAATCTCATCCAGGTACCGGGCGGCAGGCCGGCCCGTGGCCTTGGCCAGCCGGTCGAGCGTGGCCAGGTGCTGCCGGGCCAGCTCAATGGCCAACTCCTCCACGATGCTGGGGCCGTTCCGGACCACCAGGTCGCTGAGGTACGCACGGAGGCTGCCGGCGGGGCGGCCCTTCGTTTCGATGTCCGCAGCAACGAGCCTGGTCAGGGCAGCCGCGGCGAGTGCCGGTTTATCGCTGAACAGTTCCACGGTGTTCCCTCAGTAACGGTGGCAGGGAACGGACGACGCCCCCGCGAGTAGCTACAATGTAGCGTCTCCATGCCTGCCCCGTAAGGGTCCATAGTCCGGGTTTTCGTTGGATGCGGCCTCCGCGCGCGCGGGCACACCGGCCCACGTTTCGTGCTCAGGAACGTTGTGCGTCACCGCTGAGCGCATCCCGACGTAGGAGTAGTCCCCCACCACCAGCCCGTCGCCAATCCCGGCGTTCATGCCCAGGTGCGCCGCCCGGCCAATCCGCGTGCCTTCCCCTACCGAGACGCGGGGATGCAGAGTGGCGAAGTCACCCACCTGGGCGCAGCATCCCACATTGACATGCGGCTTCAAGAGCACGTGCCGGCCGATGCGGGCCTGCGGGGAGATGGTGGCGTTCCGCATCACAATGCTGCCGGGGCCGATCCGGGAATCCCTGGGGACCCGCACATCCGGGTCCACCACGGTGGCGTACCGGTCCTCGTGCACGCCGAGGAGGGAAAGCCGGCCCACCAAGCCTTCCCTGTCGCGCCCGGAGGGAAGGCAGACGCTGAAAAACGCCTTAGTGAAGGCAGGCGCGTCAGCGAGCGCGCCCATCACCACCGTGCCTTCGATGGTGGTGCCCAGCAGTTCCGGGTCATCATCCAGGATCCCCAGGACGTCGTACTGCCCGCTGGTCCGGACCGCGGCCAGCACTTCCCGGGCCAGTCCGCCCATGCCCAGCAGCATCAACTCGCTCAATGTGCGCCTCTTCCAGTCCCTGCTCCGTTGCAGGAATGTCGTTCGGCCCGTTCACCAGCTGCTTGATACTTGGCTGTCCCCAAACCCTATGTCGGACTTGCTCGGCAGGAAAGGCCTCGGGGCGCAAAGATCCAGGAGGGGCCCCTCCGTAGCACGGCCGGGCTTACCGCCGGGAAGTCTTGAGCCAACCTTGAGGATTTGCGGTCCCCGGGCTTGATGGGGGCGATGGATAGTTTGCTGGTGCCTGGGCGGCGTTTTGAAGTGGGCGCCACCAGGCATTCCTGCTTTTCCGGCGCGCGGCGGCCGTCGATCAGGGCTCGAGCCGCCTGCGCAGGAGGCAGAATTCGTTCCCTTCGGGGTCCTGCAGGACGTGCCACTGCTCGTCGCCGGCCTGCCCCACGTCCGCCGGCCGTGCGCCGAGGGCCAGCAGCCGTTCCAGCTCGGCGTCCTGGTCCCGGTCCACGGGGTTGACGTCGATGTGCAGCGGAAGCCTCCCCACCCGCGGGTTGCTGCTGGGGCTCAGGATGATCGTGGGCTGCAGTCCGCCGAACCCGGCTTCCGGCCCGATCTCAATCGCCCCGTCCTCCCTGTCCAGCTCCACATAACCAAGGACTTCACTCCAGAACCGCGCGAGCAGTTCCGGGTTGGTGCAGTTCAGGACCAGTTCACTGATGCGGCATGACATAGTGCCAGTGTAAGGACCGTGTGGTGCTACGACGCGGATCTTCCTCCTCGACCCGCCTCTTCCCCGCCGCGGCCCACAGCCACCTTCGACCCGCTCCTCCTTCTTCGACTCGCTCATTCCCTTGCGCGGCCCACATTCCAGGAGCGTCGCGGACGATGTCGGTCGGAGAAGCATTTGCGCGTCGCCAGAATCCCGGGAACCAGCTCGGCGGGAGACGGTGCCACTGCATGGGGGGATGCAGCGGCACCTTCTTCCGCCGAGCTGGCAAGAGGAAAGCTCAGGCGCAATAAATCTTCTTGTTTCCCGTGCCGATCTCCAGGCCCACCTTCACATACGCGGTGGCCTGGGCACCGCCTGCGAACAGGGCCACAATCCTGACCGTCGCCGGGGTGGTGGTGACCTGGGTAAAAATCGTGGAGTCTCCGAAGAGCGATACGCTCCCGGAAGTACCGAACGGGCCGGCCAGGTCCGAACTTGCCCCGTAGACCCCGTTGGTTCCGGCTGCCGAGAAGGTGAGCTTCGTTGGAGGCTCGGAGAATCCCGAGTATGCCAGGGATACGTACTTGTTCGCGTTGTCTACGTTGCTGCACACGGGGGTGTTGAACACAGGTTGGGACCAGGCTCCGGATGCGGTGACGGTCATGGTCGCGGTCGCGCTTTGCTGCCAGAGTGCGGACGCCGAGGCGGCGCCGGCACCGAGCAGCACCGTGAGCACGAAGGCCCCTACAGCGAGCGCCGCGCCTGGAAGATCCCGGAACCTTGCCATCTACGCAGCCTCCGCAGCCGGTTCATCCCGCTTACGGGTCTTGCGGACGGATGTGTACACCGTGATGGCTCCATAGCCGATCAGCGCCACCGCTGCGATCACCGTCCATGTGCCACGGTCTGAGTTCCCCAGGAAGTTCGCCACGAAACCCACGTACGGGACGGCGTAGAACAGCTTGCCCTTGACCTGGATGGCGCGGACCGGTTCTGGATCGTTGGCTCCGTTGTTGTCGCCCTTGGTGATCAGGGTCTTTTCGCCCTGCTGGGTGGAACCGAAGCCGACAATCCGGTGCGTTTCCACGTCCGGCCGGCCGGAATAGAGCTGGAAGGTGACGACGTCGCCGTACTTGAGTTCGTCAAACGGCGCGGGCTTCATCACCATGAACGTTCCCGGCGGGTACTTCTGGACCATGGACTTAGTGAGGATCGTGTAGGTCTGCGAGCCAGTCGCCACCGGCACCACAATCAGGACGAGGGCGGCGAACAGTGCCACCAGCATGGCGGCCATGCTCAGGAAGCGTCCGACGGCGGTCCAGGCGGCTTTGCTTCTGCGTCCACTTTTCGGCGTGGCCTGCGCAGTCCCGGTCCATCGCTTCCACGGTCCGGCTACACCGCCGAGCGGGCGTTCGGTCAGGTCAGCAGCCACTGGACACCCCGCAGAGCTGACGTGCGGTGAGTGGAAGGGAGATCGTCACTGCTTGTCCTTTCACTGTTGACGGGGCGCCGGAGGCGAGGCTGACCTGGAAGCAGAAGATGGTGGACGCGCCTTTGCCCACCGTGGGCGAGACGAGGCCGCTGGTGCCGATCTGCGCGTAGCCGGTGCTGGAGCTGCATTCCGTCGAGGAAACGGCGGTCTTCGCGCTCACGATGATGTAGGTGGCAAGGACTCCGCCGTTGAGGTTCGCCACGCTCGGTTGGTTCACGGTGATGGCGGTGTTGAACTGGCCGCCGGCGTTGGTGTTGTTGGTGACCACCACGCCGCCGTAGACCGAGGTTCCCGGCCCCAAGGTTCCTGCCGGAGACAAGGTCAGGTTCGCCGAGGTCTTCCCGTCCGCGAGCGTCATGTTGGTCGTCGTGCCGGTGTTGACCGCCTGCAGCGTCGTATCGAATGACGCCGACGTGATGGTGCCTGGAGTTGCCGATGCCACGGCATTCCAGAGTGCGTAGGTTCCCTGCACAGTGAACAGGCCCAGGACCACTGCGAAGGCGACCAAAGCTGCCGACTGCAGCCTGCGCTTCGTGCGCATGGTCCCCTCCTGGTTGTCGTCCTGTTGCCTGATCACCAAGCGGGTGGCCGTTCAGCCACCCGCCTGGTCAAGCTAGGCTCCTGCGGGAAGGACCTGGGACAGCGTGAACTCGACGTTGTTGAAGTTATACGTCTTGTTGACGTCAACACGATCCTTCGTTGCCGCCTTGAATTCGAAAGTGATGGTCGCAGTGACCTTTTTCGAGGTGGTGAGCGGATTCGCCACCGCGGTTGAGCCGACCGTCAGCACCGGGGCGGAGACAACGACACTATCGCCAAAGCCGCTGGCTGCATTTGCGCCGCTGGCCGTGATGTTGGCTGCCATCTTGGCGCCCGTGAGCGTGACATCCAAATCCTGCTTGAAGGTGAGCAGATCGCCCGGAACAACCAGGTATGTACCATCCTTGATCTTGGCCGTGATGTCGACGCCACCGCGGTCAGTCCAAACACCAGGCGCGCTGTTAAGCCCAATCTTCAGATCGCCGGAAACTATGCTGCCCGGAGCTGCGGTTGCCTGGTCGTTCCAGTTGGCCAGGGTACCCCCGCCGCCCAGCAGCAATGCAGCGCCGACGGCGATAGCGGCAGTTCCCTTAACCAGAGTGCTGTTCTTCATGATGTCCCCTCAGACTTTGTGGTGTTCGTTCCTTTTGTCTAACTGGGGACCACTTTGCACGCCCAACCTCAGGAAGCGAGGGGGTAAAGAGTCAACAAATCCTCAAGGTATTTGAAAGTTCAACCGAGGCCTGACCTGCGCTTCTACCTCAAATGCCGCCCTTGGCGCCTCGCCTGCCGGGGCACCGCGGCAGCTACTGTTGCCGGCTCATTTCGGCGCCAAGAATGTCCAGTGCGTTGGCACGCATGGCACTGAACGCCTGGTCCGGCCGCAGACCTGCCACATCCCGCAGCCAGACGTAAGGTTCAATCCCGGCAACAGCCCTAAGCCGCACGGCCAGGGCCGCGGTGTCCACTCCGGCTCCGTTGGATTCCAGCGGCGCTAGGGCGTCGCGGTACCAGCCCACGGCGCGTCCGCCGCGCAGGGTGGGCCGGGCCGCGCCGGGAGTCAGTGACAGTCGCAAGGACGCCCGCAGCTGCGGTTCCCAGGCTCGGATGAACTCGAAGTGCGCGTCGAGGGTGCGTTCCAGGCGGGCATGGATGTCCGACGGCGGATCCTCACCAAGCAGCGACCCCAGCCCGGTTTCGGGGAGGGCCGCATGCAGGAGCGCCTCCTTGTCCGGGAAGTAACGGTAGGCAGTGGTGCGGGATATCCCGGCAATGGCGGCGACGTCCGCAACCGACGGATCCTGCCCGTCCTTCAAGAGGTCCCGGAGGACAGCCACCAACTGTTCCCGGGTGCGCGCTTTTTGCCGGACCCTGCCGGTGTCAAGATATTTTTCATTGCTTCGGGGCGCCACGGGATTTATGATACAGGCGTACCGTAATGGTACGTTCGTCCCATATAAAACTTACCCAGGGGCTTCCCGTGGCCGATCCCATTGCAGTGAATCCGCAGCACTACCGGCTCGTTTTCGAAAACGACCGTGTCCGCGTCCTCGAGTACAGCGACGGCCCCGGAGACAGGACCGGCACCCATTCCCACCCGGACAGCGTCATGGTCACTCTGAGCGCCTTCACCCGCCGTCTCCGGGCAGGAGGCCGGGAGGTCGATGTGGAACTGCCGGCAGGGCAGGCCCGCTGGCTCGACGCGCAGGAACATTCCGGCACGAATACCGGCTCCACCCCTACGCACTGCCTCTTTATCGAGCTGAAGGAACCACGCCGGGAAACCGTCAGAGCAGACGGCCAGCATCGTCCGGCCACCCAGGCCTCCCGCCTTGGACCTGCCGGCTCCTAGCGGCCGGACAGTTCCGAGGGCCGATCCCCAGACAGCAGCAGCCTGCACCACGCGTCGGCCAGCCACTCGGCGAACTGCCCGGGCGACCACCCACGCTGATCCACCAGCAGCACCCAGTATTCAGGCCCGTTCATGCTCCAGACAGCATCGGCAAGTTCGGCGGCCGGGCGGTCCGTTCGCAGCTCGCCGGTGGCGGCAAGGTCCGCCACGAACTTACGCATGGTGGCGGCCCGCCGTTCGGAGATCCCGGTCCAGAGCGCTGCGCAGTCGGGATCGGTGCCGGCGGCGTCGCGGAGGGCCAGATAGACCGGCGCCAGGCGGGGCTGGATGCCGGCCAGCGCGTGGGCGTAGATCGAAATCTTACGGGCCGCCCCGTCCGCCTCCCGCAGGCGGATCACGTAGTCCCGTTGTTCAGCGGGCACGGCCTGGCCGGTGCCCGAGATGGCCGTTTCCACCACTTCCCGCATGAGGTCCGGCTTCCGTCCGATGGCCGCATAAATGGTGTCGACGGCGACTCCGGCCCTCCGCGCAATGCCCGCCACCGTGGTGGCGCGGTACCCCTCCCCTACGAAGAGCTCGCGGGCGGCGGCCAGCACGGCGTCGCGGGTGGCGGCCGCCTGCTCCTTCCGCCGGGGCGAGTGGTAGCGGCGTGCGGGGGCATTGACTTCACTCATCGCCGGGCCTAGCCTTAATTCATCCGAAGATAATTCGGATGAATTGTAGCAGGAAGCCCCGGACAGCAACGCACGGCGTCAACGCAGCGGAACAGGGGCGGAAGGGCAGGGCATCATGTCAGAGCACTTCGACACCGTGGTCATCGGCGGCGGCCAGGCAGGACTGGCGATGGGCTACCACCTGTCGCGCCTGGAACGCCCTTACGTCATCCTCGACGGCAACGGGCGGACCGGGGACAGCTGGCGCAACCGATGGCACTCCCTCCGGCTCTTCACCCCGGCCCGGTACGACGCCCTGCCCGGCAGCCACTATCCCGGCCCGCCCTGGTCCTATCCGTCGCGTGAAGAATTCGCCGACTACCTCGGCAGCTATGCCAAGAAGTTCAACCTGCCCATCAGGAACAATCGCAGGGTCACCCGCCTCAGCCACAACGGAAAGAGTTTCACCATCGAAGCTGACGGCCAGGACCTGGAGGCGGACAACGTGGTGGTCGCCCCCGGCTGGGACCGCAAGCCAAAGGTGCCGGCCTTCGCCGGGCAACTCAGCCCGGATATCAGGCAACTCACGGCGGCCAGCTATCAGAGCCCGGACGACCTGGCACCAGGCCCCGTCCTCGTGGTGGGGGCAGGCAACTCCGGAGCCGACGTCGCGCTTGAACTCGCGTCCACCCGCACCACCTATCTCTCCGGCCGGCACCCCGGCCAGATTCCCTGGCCCATCGAAGCGGTAGCGGCGCGTCCGCTCACCCTCGCCGTCTTCTTCGCCTTCTCACACGTCCTCAACCTCAACACGCCCGCCGGACGGAAAGCCCGCCCGCAGATCCTGGCCCACAGCGGGCCACTGGTCAGGGTGAAGGACCGTGACCTGGTGCGTGCCGGCGTCGAACGCGTCCCCAGGACGGAGGGCGCCAAGGACGGCCGCGCACTGCTCGCAGACGGCAGGACTCTTGAAATCTCCAACGTCATCTGGTGCACCGGATTCCGGCCGGACCTGGCGTGGATCGACCTGCCGGTGTTCGGCCCGGACGGGGAGCCGGAGCAGGTCCGCGGCATATCCAAAACGCATGGGCTTTATTTCCTCGGGGCCACCTTCCAGCAGTCGCTGGCATCCTCGATGGTGCACGGCGTGGGAAGGGACGCGGCCTTCATCGCCCGGCACATCGCCGCAAAAGCGCCGTCGGCAGCGCGGGCGCCCGGTTCCGCAGACAGCACAGTCAGGCCGGAAGGTTCAGCTGCTCCACAATGATGCGGGCGGTGGCGGGGTCGCCAAGGATGCGGAAATGCCCGGCCACCGGCAGCTCGATGTTGGTGGCCCCGGGCAGGTCGCTCCCCTCCGGGATGTGCGGATCGAACGGCCCGTAGAGGGAAGTGATGCGGCTGTTGATGGCCAGCTCGCGGGACATCTGGAGGGTCAGGGCGTTCCGCGGCGAGAAGATGCGCAGGCTGGGCAGCAGCATGTACCGGGCGTAGCGCGAGCCGAAAAACGGCGAGCACACAGCGATCATCCGGTCGATCCGGTGTTCGGGATCCAGGGACAGCATGGTGTACTTGCCAATCAGTCCGCCCTTGCTGTGGGCCACGAGAATGGCATCGCGCAACCCTGCCTCCTCCAGGTGCTGGGCCACCAGTTTGGCGGCGTCCGGCACTTTCAGCTTGTTGCGCTGAAGCACCGTGACCACATGCACCGGGTGCCCGGCGTCGTGGATGGCCTGGATGAGCGGCATCATGAACTGCCAGTTTTCGTACACGCCGGGAATGATCACTACGGGTGCGCGGGTCCCGTTGCGGAAGGACGCCGGCTGGACGCGCGAGAAGAATCCGCGGACCTGCCAAGCCGCGGCGTAGACATAGTCCTGCGCCCACCACACGGCCTTCTGCAGCGGACTGATGCGGGCAGCGGCGCCGGGATCACTCATGAGTCGAGAATAGCCTCGCGGGGCGGCCTACCCACCAACCGGCCGCGCAAACACGCATCAGTAGTTGCGGCGGTGCTTCAGGCGGGGAATCACGACGGCGAACACCGCCGCCGCCGCGAACCCCAGGACGCCCGTGGCGGCGATGCCCGGGCCCAGGGAGGCGAGGGCCGTCACCCCGGAGAGGAGCACCGGTCCCCCGGTGGACCCGGCATCGGCCATGAACCGCCAGAGGCCCAGGAACTGCCCGCGGCCGCGGTCCGGCGAAAAATCGGCGCCGAGGGTCATCACCAGCCCGGAGCTGATCCCGTTGCCGAACCCGATCAGCAGCGCGGCCAGCAGCAGCCCCACGAAGGAACCTGTCAGCGGAATGAGGAGCAGCGCGGTGCCCATGAGCAGCGTGGACGGGACCGCCACCCACTGCCGGCCTTTGCGGTCCATGAGTTTTCCGGCCGGGTAGAACACCAGCATGTCGATTGCGCCGGACAGCCCGTAGATCAGGGATGCGGAGGTGGCGTCCATGCCCAGGTGGTCGGACCATAGCGGGATCACCACCTGCCGGGAGGAGCGCAGCGCACTGAGCAGCAGGATGCCAACGCCCAGCGAAAGGAACACCCCGGCATGGGACACCGCAACGCTGCGGAGCGTGGGCTGGGGCCCGGCGTCCGCACCGGTGCGGACCTCCGGCGTCGTAAGGTCCGGGATGGTGAGGGACAGCAGGGCGGCGGCCGCCATCGCCACTACGCCCACCCAGTAGGCGCCGGCGATGCCGAAGAACTGCATCACCGCCGCCCCCGCGAACGGGCCAATGAACACCCCGATCCGGTTCACGCCACCCAGCGTGGACAGCGCGCGGGCACGGAACGCCACGGGCACCGCCTCGGTGAGGTATTTTTGCCGCGCCAGGCCAAACACCGCCCCGGACATCCCGACGACGGTCATCGCCACGGCGAGCAGCCATAGTCCGTTCGGGGCGAGGGAGGACGTGGCGGCGGCTGCCAGGGCCAGGCCGGCGGCGACGGCGGCGCCCACGATGGACCAGCGTTCGCCGAAGCGCAGGGTCACCAGGGACGCGGGCAGGTTGAAGAACCAGGACCCCAGTCCGATCAGGGTGACGATCAGGGCTGCTACCGCCACCGAGGCACCCAGGTCGCGGGCGGACAAGGCCACCACCGGCAGGATGGCACCTTGCCCGATTCCGAAAAGCAACGTGGGGCCGAAGGCGGCCACCGCAATGCTGCGCAGGTTGAAGGGCTCGGGGTCATCCGGGGAAGTCATCAGATTTATCCTATGGCCGCCCGATCCGGACCTCCCGTATTGGCGGGGGTGCCAGGAATCTCCGGGGGTGCTCTGATGGGTCTGCCGGCCCTCAGCGGGCCCGCGGCTCCAGCCCGGCAAGGGCGCGGAACAGGTTCACCAGTTCAGCAATGGCACCAATGATCGAGCCGACGATTCCGAGGACCAGGAAGACACGCACCAGGACGGGCCAGCCGGACCAGGCGGTGCCGAAGTCGAAGGGGAAGACGTCCCAGAGACGCAGCATGGCAGCCACCCCGATGCCCATGACCACAAGGTTTCCCAGTGCCAGCAGCACCCTGGAGCGGATCAGCACGCACACGAGATTCACGATGATGCCGGCGATCAACGAGGCATTGATCAGGTCCAGGACCCGGGCCATGTCCGCCGTCAGGAACGGCAGCACCTGC
This sequence comes from Pseudarthrobacter niigatensis, assembly GCF_030812615.1. NCBI lineage: Bacteria > Bacillati > Actinomycetota > Actinomycetes > Micrococcales > Micrococcaceae > Pseudarthrobacter > Pseudarthrobacter niigatensis. The sequence continues at coordinate 28,076 of NZ_JAUSTB010000005.1, forward strand.
CACCCGGGCCAGATGTTAATCCCGTAAAGCAGCAGGGCGTTGACGATCGCAGAGCCTATGCTGCCGCTGCGGCCGGCACCGGACCTGCCTGCCATGCCACCCTCCTCACCGGTTTCCTGGCTCACGCCGTAAGGCCCTTGATTTCAGCATCGATTGCTCCGTACGGGCCGTTTTCGGCGCTCAAAACGGCAGTTACCCAGCAATCGATTCAAGGGAGGGGGGCCCACGGACGTGCAACCAGAGTCGCCCCTGGCGTACGACGGCGGGAAGTGCCGAAGGTCCCGCGGGCGGTGGCAGGAGCCGGGCGGGGAGAGGCTGTGCCGGGGAATCAGTAGCCCGCCAGCAGTTCATCGGCTTTGCCGTCCGCCGCGGCACTCACCAGTTCTTCGGCAACAAAATGCAGCTTGGTGTTGGCGTGCTGGCTCCTGGTGGCCAGGACCTGGAACGCCGCCGGCCCGTCCACACCCCGCAGCGCCATGACAACGCCCTTGGCCTGTTCGATCAGGGCCTTATGCCCGTATGCCCCCTCGATGGCTTCCTCTGCCGCGTGCTGGGATTCGATGCGAAGGCTCTGGGTCACATCCACCATGAATCCGCGGACATATTCAACGTGTCCTGATGGATCGGCCATGGCCTGGACTGCGGAAAAAACGCGCCGCTCCCTGCCGCGCACGTCAATGACCCGGTGGAGGAGCGCGCCTTGGCCGCCGCCGTCCAGCAGGTTTTCCCAGAGGGCGCGGACCGGCTCCCGGTCCAACGGATGCTTGTGGGCCATAAAGAGTTCCAGGGTGGGCACCACTTCGCCCTGCTTGAGGCCGTGAATGCCGAACATGCCTTCGGACCACTCCATCCTTCCAGAGGGAACGTGGAGCACGAAGGTGCCGGAGGGACACGTTGCCGGTGGCCGGAGCGGAAAGAGATACGCATCAAGTTTCGACCACATAAGTTCCTCCCAAAGTCGGTTAAACCCCAGGTGGGCTGGCGACAACCAGCATAGGTCAAAGGCGCCGGACGGGCTCCCCATTTTTCGGCGCAAGCCCGGTAAGAATGCGGGGGTCACAAGTTGCCCGCGAAGGAGTAGCGTTCGCCTTATGGGGCGCCGATGATCTGCGCCCACAGCCAAGGGGAGGTCATTTCATGGGTGAAGTGTGGATCCGCACGCTGGGCAACGGGCTGGTCCGGGCAGACCGGGTCACGGAAATTTCATCCACCCGGGGGTCCCTTCATGAGGACAGCGGGTATTCATTGAAAGTCATCGTGGACGGCAAGGGCCACGTGCTGATTGACGACGGCGGGCTGCAGGGTTCCCAGCCCGAGCGGCTGGAATACGCCAGGCACATGGAGGACGCCCTGTTGCTGGCCATCGACGAGGCGCGCGAGAGCGACCCGTCAATGGTGATCTCGTACGAGCCGGAACGCGAACGCTGGTCCTCAGCACCCGTTTCGGTTTTAACGGGAAGGCTCCCCGAAGTCGTCTGACCCGGGGAGCCATCGCGCTGCACAGCATTCAGCTGTGGGTCGGCTCCTCCACCAGTGCCGTAGCGATGCTGGCGGCGTCCTCCAGGGCGGCCAGGAAGCGCTCGGCGTCCAGGGCCGCGGCGCAGCCGGTGCCGGCAGCGGTGATGGCCTGCCGGTAGCGGTGGTCCACGGCATCGCCGCAGGCAAAGACGCCGGACAGGTTGGTGCACGTGGTGGGAGCATCCACCTTGATGTAGCCTTCGTCGTCCAGGTCCACCTGGCCGGCCACCAGCTCGGTGCGGGGCAGGTGGCCGATGGCCACGAAGATGCCGGTGGCATCCTGGTGCCGGGTTTCTCCGGTGCGGGTGTCCGTCAGGGTCACCCCGGTGACCTTGCCGTCTCCGTGGATGGCCGTCACCGCGGAGTTCCAGGCGAAGCGGATCTTGGGATTGTCCTTGGCACGCTGGGCCATGATGCGGGACGCGCGGAGCTCACCCTTGCGGACCACGACGGTAACGGACTTTCCGAACCGGGTCAGGAAGGTTGCTTCCTCCATGGCGGAGTCGCCGCCGCCCACCACGATGATGTCCTGCTCGCGGAAGAAGAACCCGTCGCAGGTGGCGCACCAGGAGACGCCGTGGCCGCTGAACTTTTTCTCCTCCGGCAGTCCGAGTTCCTTATAGGCGGAGCCGGTGGCCAGGATGACGGCCTGGGCCTCGTACGTCTCCCCCGCTCCGGTCACCACGCGCTTGACCGGACCCTTCAGGTCAACGGACGTGGCGTCGTCGTACTCGATGCGCGCGCCGAACTTTTCCGCCTGCTGCTGCAGCCCGTCCATCAGCTCCGGGCCCTGGACGCCGCCGGGGAAACCAGGGAAGTTTTCCACCTCGGTGGTGTTCATCAGGGCGCCGCCGGCAGTGACGGAACCGGCCAGAACCAGGGGGTTCAAGCCGGCGCGGGCTGCGTAGATGGCGGCGGTGTAGCCGGAGGGGCCGGAGCCGATGATGATCAGCTGTTCTTTGCTCATTGCGTGTCCTTCGGTGGCGGTACTGCTGGGCGTCCGCGTGCTGGGCGGCCGGCAGACCGGTAGTCGGTTGTTGAGTGCGTGCCTTGATTACTAGGTCTGATTCTTCCATTTGCCCGGTGCCCAGGGCCAAGAACGGGGCAGCGGGTGACGAACCGCTCCTCCAACCGAGAGGAAACTGCGTTCGATGTAACAAACGTCACTGTGTTGCGCACATCACATTGGTTGCCTAATCTAGTTGAGGCTTAAGCAAACAGGTCATGCAAGAAGCTGCAGCGTCGCAGCCAATGCCGGGGAAGGCTTTATATCTTGAACTCTAAGCTGAACATCGTGGTCCGGGTCGATCTGGACCACAGCAAGGCCCAGGTGATTGCAAAGGGGCATATCACCATCCACAGCGTCAACGCCCTCTATGTAGTGGCAAAGCGTGCCAACTGCCTCAGGGGAGGCCTGGACCTGGAGCTTGATATCTCCAGCGCCTGGGTGGATGAGGAGGCGCTGGAAATGCTCCACGCCGCTTCCAAAACAAGGCAGCTGCCCGCGCGGATCGATCCGGACCAGGCACCCTGCACCATCAGCGTGCTGCCCAACCGCCGCCATCCGCGTACCGCGCCGGTACGGCTGGCCGCATAAAACTCCCGGCCGCTCGCCGCGCCCACTTTTCGGGCCAGAGCAGGCCGCAACCGCTTTTTCCGCTTCCAACAACCCGAAGTGCAGCTGCATCTGAACAGACGGATGGCTGCACTTCGGGCTATTAAGAGCCTTCCGCGGCCCGCGGGCTTACAGCAGCCCGGAGCCGCCAGCGAGGATGTCCTGGAGTTCCACTGCGCTCAGGCCGGCCGCCCTGCCCAGGGCATCCTCTTCCGCGCCGCGCTTCGAAGCGGTCCTCAAGGCGTTTTCGAACTGCTCCTGGGCGGCGTCAAGTTCCCATTGAAGGCTCTCCACCCTGGCTGATGCCAGCCGGACGGATTCCAGCGGGTCACCGGCGGGCGCACTGTCCATGGTGTAGCCGCAGGTGCAGGACCATTCCGATGAGCCGAGCTCCAGTGGCGCCCACCCCAGGGATGCGATGGGGACGGGCCCGGCGGTCATGGCCACGCCGCAGTGGAAGGGTGCGGCCGGGTCTTCCAGATCCATCGGCTCCGCATGCTCTTCCGGCAGAGCGGAGGCCGGGGGCTCCTGGAGCTCCATCGGCGCCAGGTGGAGCTGGATGTCATCGTGGGCCTGGACAGGGATCGGTTGTCCCGCTGCCTGAGGTTCAAGTACTGCAGTCATGCGATCCGCCATCCGATAGTTACCAAACAATGTAGCTAGTCTAACTAGGATTACTGACTTGTCTACCGGAGTCCGGCAACCGGGCTCGGGTCCACGGCATCCACCGCTTCCCGCATGCGCAGCAGGAAGTTCATGACGGCGGTGATTTCCTCGGGGGTCAGAGACTCTGCGGCCTCGAGCATGCGCTTGTGCAGCTGGTTGAGGTTATGCCGCACCTCCTCGTCGGCGCCCGGGGTGGGCCGAAGAATGACGGCCCGCCGGTCCGAGGGGTGGGGTTCGCGGATCACGTGGCCGGCGGCAACCAGGCGGTCCACGAGGCTGGTCATCGATGCGGAGGTGATACCCAGCCGGGCGGCAAGCTGCGTGGGCCGGATGCCAACGCCCGCGGCCTCTGCGTCGATCAGGTACCGGAGCGCCAGGAGGTCAGTCTCCCCCATGGCCACCGAGGAACGGGTGCGCCTTCTCATGGCGCTCTCCGAGGTCCGGAACTCCCGAAGGGCATTGATGACGTCGACAGCCCGGGGCCGGTTCCCCTCGGCAGATGGGTACCAGGAGCCTTCGCTTGCACCATGCGGGTTCATGCGAATTCCTTCGATATCCTACTTGCTTGGCCGTCTAACAAACCCATGGTAGCCCACTTGCCGCCCGTCCACCTCGCCCTCGGAGGAAACGAACAGGTATCTCCCTAGGCCCCCGTGGAAAAGTAGAGTACCGGCTACTCGTGCCGGGGGCCTGCCCGGACTAATAGGTTTTTGTGCAATCCCCGGCAGCACGGCCTTGGGGTAATGGCAGATGGGGGTGCGGGGTGGCTGATGGCCCGGCGAACAATGAGGGGCCCGATCGGCAGGGGTTCCTGCTGGACCTGATGACCGGGGCTGAGGACGAGGCCGCATCCCTGCAAAAGCTTGCGTACGCCTCCGCCCGCTGGCTCGGTACCGCGGCAGGAACCGGTGTTGAATGTGCCGCGGTGCTGTACCGGCAGCGGGGATGCACCGCCACAGCGGGAAGCACCCCGGAGGCGGCAGCCGTTGCAGCCTCGGAGGACGAGTACCCGGACGGCCCGGCCGCGCTGGGCACCGCGCTGGCCGCGCCCACGGTGGTGGGCCAGGCGGGCTCGCGCTGGCAGGCCTACCGGCGGCGGCTGCTGGAGCACGGCTTCGGCGCCGCCCTGGTCCTGCCCCTGGAACTGCAACCAGGCGTATCCGCCGCCTTGGTGTTCCTGGGCCCGGCCAATCACGCATTCACCCCCCGGGTCACCAGTGAAGCCGCGTGGTTCGGCGAGGTGGCATCGCGCAGTTTGAAACTGGCCCTGGACGTCCACGGCGTGATCCGTGCCGGCGACAACCTGAAGCAGGTCCTGGAGAGCCGCACCAGCATCGACGTTGCCTGCGGCGTGCTCATGGCGCAGAACCGTTGCTCCTACGCGGAGGCGTTCAGCAGGCTGGCGGGAACGTCAAGGAACCGCAACCTCAAAGTGCGCAGCGTGGCGGACAGCATCCTGAAGGCGATGCCCAGCGGCGCACCCCGAACGCGTTTCGACCCCCCGGCGATCGCGTAGCCGGCCGCCCGGGTTACGCCTGGTGCCGCGCCCGCGCCCTGATGAGGCCGGCGGCCACGAGTCCTGCACATCCGAGTGAAGCCAGCATGCCGCCGAGAGCCACGATGTAATCGGTGATGGTCATTGTCCTGCGCTCCTTCCGTACTGCCTGATGCGCCCAAGCTACGCGGCGAAACTCAGTGTTCCCTGAAGAATCGCCAGCAGGTTTGGTCAAGATCCGGTCACAGGACGTGCGGGGATCCACATACTTCTGGTCCTTAACCTTTCGTTTGGCGCGGCTTTCCGTATTATTCATGCATGTGGACTAAACAAAGCCAGAGCTACTGCCCCACCTGCGGCAGGACCACCAATCACGTCACCCACTTCCAAAAGGACGACGCCGGTTCCCTGGTTGCGGACGTCCGCTGCATTGAGTGCCCGGAGATCGCCGGAGCGGTCGCCTAGGAGGATTCGGTTCCCGGAGACTGCAGTTCAGGGCGTGCGGCGTGGGGACGGACGACGACGAAGAGCACCATGGCGGCGGCCTGCACAGCCGTGACGGTGACGGCGAGGGCTAGAGTCGAGTACTCGTAAAGCCACCCGATGAGGACGCTTCCGGCCAGCCACGCGAGCCCGTAGCACGCGGTGAACATCCCATAGGCACTCCCCCGGCGGGCAACCGGAGCCAGCCCGGCCACCCCGGCCCGCATGGTGCTTTCCTGGACGCCCATGGCCGCTCCCCACAGCAGCACCCCGGCCACGGCCAGCGCCGCATTGTTGCTGAAACCCAGCCACGGCACCGCAGCCGCCAGGACGGGAAGGACCAGGAGGACTTTCAATCCCACCCGGTCAAAGAGCCAGCCGGAGGCCAGGGCGGCGACCGCGTCCACTCCCATCGCTGCCGCGTAGAGGACCGGCACCATGGCGGGCGGCAGCAGGCCGGTGGCCACCAGGTGGAATGAGAGCAGTCCGAACGTGGCGTAGCCGAACATGGTCAGGCTGCTGAACGCAGCGTAGAGCCAGTACTGGCGCGGCATGGGGGCGGTCTTGCCGGACACGGCGGCGGCATCGCCGTGGACGGGGCTGCTTTCGCCGGGAACAGGACCGGCGGGCTGGACGTCCGTCGGCTCGAACAGGCCCGGGTCAGGGACCCTCCGCCGCAGCCAGAAGAGGATCAGCATGGCCGCCAGTCCGGGGACCGCGAGCAGCAGGAACCCCGGGCCGTAGCTGCCCGAAAGCGCCAGCGCCGCACCCACCAGCAGCGGCCCCAGCAAGGCCCCCACCTGGTCCAGGGCCTCGTGCAGTGCGAACGCCTTTCCCTGGCCCATCGCGGATCCTGCCTCGGCCAGCATGGTGTCCTTGGCGGGGCTCCGGACGGCCTTGCCCAGCCGCTCCGCCAGGACCAGGAGGCAGGCGATCCACAGCGCGTCGGTGAGGCCGAGCAGCGGAACGGACACGGCAGTCAGGGCGTATCCGCCGATTGCCAGTGCCCACCGCAGCCCGGGCCTGTCCGCAAGCCGCCCGAACCCAAGGCGGAGGACCAGGGCCACTGCCTCGCCGGCGCCGGTGACAACGCTGACCAGGAGTGCCGAGGCGCCCAGCGCGCCGAGGTACGGGCCGGTGACGCTGCGGGCGCCTTCGTACACCATGTCCATCAAGGCGCTGATGATGCCGAAGGCCAGGATGAACCGGATGGCGGTGATGGGCGCCGCGGGACCCCGCCCGGCGGCACTAGCGCTGGTGGGCATGCTCCCGGACCTGCTCCACGGCGGGGCCGGCCACCGCTCCGTGCGGCCTGGCATCCTCCGGCCTGTCCCCGCGGAAGCGCCCGCGGCCCAACAGTCCCCGGCCCAGGCGGCCGCGGCCAGGGGGAACAGTTCCTTCGGGGCGTGTTACGGCCAGGATCACCCCGATTCCGGCGAGTGAGGAGACCATGGCCGAGCCGCCGTAGGAGATGAACGGCAGGGGCACGCCGATCACCGGCAGCAGCCCGCTGACCATCGCGATGTTGATGACCGCCTGGCCCAGGATCCAGGTGATGATGCTGCACGCGACGATCCTGGAGAACGTGTTGGTGGTGCGGGCGATGGTCTTGAACACGGCAATGGCCAGGATGGCGAACAGGCCCAGCACCAGGAGCGACCCGGCAAAGCCCAGTTCCTCGCCCAGGATGGAGAAGATGAAGTCGTTGTGGGCTTCCGGGATCCAGTTCCATTTCTGCCGGCTCTGGCCCAGGCCCACACCGAACCAGCTGCCGGAGGCCAGGGCGTAGGCGCCGTGCTGCGCCTGGTAGCCCATGCCCTGGGCGTCCTCGTCGGAGCCCATGCCCAGCCAGGAGGAGATCCGGCCCATCCTGTTGCCGCTGGTGGCCGCGAGCACCAGGGCCGCCGCCACGCAGAACAGCCCGGCCACGGAGAACACCTTCATCCGCACGCCGCCGTAGAACATGGTGGCGGCAAGGATCAGCATGATGATCATGGTGGTGCCAAGGTCGTGCCCCAGCGCCACGACGCCCATGATCAGCGCTCCTGCTGGTGCCAGCGGGATCACGGCGTGCTTCCACTGCCCCAGCAGTGCCTGCTTCCGGTCCAGGATGCCGGCGCCCCACACAATCAGCGACAGCTTGGCGAATTCGGACGGCTGGGCGGTGAAGCCGCCCACGCTCAGCCAGTTCCGGTTGCCGTTCACGGACATCCCCAGCGGCGTGAACACCAGCACCAGGGCGAACAGGGAACCGATCAGCAGCGGCCAGCCCAGCCACCGGATCCGCCGCACCGACATGCGCGCCAGCACCAGCATGAGCACCACGCCGGCCACGGTCCACATGGCCTGCTTGAGCGGAAGGTCGTACGGATTGTTTCCTGCCGCCACGGATTCCACGGACGACGCCGATGCCACCTCCACGAGTCCGATCGCCGAGAGCGTGAGGACCACCGCCAGGATCAGCGGGCGCAGGCGTCCCGGGGAGTCGTCCTCCAGCCAGACCGCCAGTTTGCCCAACCCGCGCCGGGCGGGCCGGCCCGTTCCGTGCTGTTTTTGTCCTGTATCCATTTGTCCGTTCCTCAGCCTGTACACCGGGCTTTCCCCACGGCCGGGCCCATCGCCGGGGCGGATACCGCCGAGAAGAAAGAGTACGCCCCCACACCCCGGCGGAGGCGCCGGGACACCCGCCAGCGCTACGGTTCTGGGTGAATTGCCAGCTTCGGCGTGTAGCGTAACGGAAACCTGTCCCCTCCCGAAGGTCATTTCGTCGTGTTCGGTTCCAAAAAATCCCCCGGCCCGGAACAGGAAGCCGCCAGCTCGCCCGCCTACCCCGGCCAAGGGGAGCTGTACGCCGCCAGTTCGCGCCGCCGTCGGCCTTTCCGCCACGCCCCCCGCTGGGTCAAAGCCGTCACCGCCGTGGTGTCCGTGCTGCTCCTTGGCGTCCTGGCGTTCGGCGGCTACTGGGCCTGGCGCCTGCAGTCCAACATCAGCACCTCGCAGCTGTCTGCGGGAGGGCAGCGTACCGAAGGTGCCGTGAATGACAGCACGGACCGGCTGCAGATCCTGGTCCTGGGGTCGGACACCAGGAGCGGGAACAACAGCCAGTACGGCACGGCGGACCAGTCCTCCGGCTACGGGCAGTCTGACGTGATGATGCTGCTGGACATCTCGGCAGACAACAAGCACGTCAACGTGGTCAGCTTCCCGCGTGACCTGATGGTGGACGTTCCGGCGTGCACGGATTCCAAAACCAACCAGGCGTACCCCGAGCAGAAGAGCGCCATGATTAACAGCGCCATGGCGCAGGCCGGCATTGGCTGCGCGGTGGACACGGTGAACAAGCTCACGGGCCTGGAAGTGGACCACTTCATGATGGCCGACTTCAACGCGGTAAAGGAGCTCTCCAACGCTGTTGGCGGTGTGGAGGTCTGCGTCACCGCTGCCGTCAACGATCCCGATTCCCAGCTGAACCTGCCGGCCGGCAAGTCGCAGGTGCAGGGTGACCAGGCGCTGGCGTTCCTGCGCACCCGGCACGCCTTCGCCAATGGCGGGGACCTGGGACGCATCCAGGCACAGCAGGCCTTCCTGGCCTCGTTGAGCCGCAAGCTCAAGTCCGAGGGCACCCTGGGCAACCCGCAGAAGACGCTGACCATCGCCGATACCATCACCAAGAACCTGACCGTCGATTCGGGCCTGTCCTCCATCCCGTCGCTGCTGACCATCGCCAACCGGCTGAAGAACATCGATCCAGCCAACATCAACTTCATCACCACCCCGACGGTGCCGTCCCCCCAGGACCCCAACCGGCTGACCCTGGATGAGCCGGCGGCATCCAACTTCTTCGCCGCCCTCCGCAACAGCCCGGACCTGAGCCAGCCGGCCCCTGCGGCCCCCACGGAGGCGCCCGCAACCCCTGCCGCGCCGGCATACGACAAGTCGCTGCAGCCGGTCTCCATCGCCAACGGCACCGGGGTGGCGGGGCGGAGCACCGCGATTGCGGGGCTTCTCTCCGATGCCGGCTTCACCAAGGTGACCAAGCTGCAGGCCCAGGCCCAAAGCCAGACCATGGTGTACTACTCGGCCGGGTTCGAGGACGTCGCCGCCGACGTGGCAGCACTCTTCGGCCTGCCGGCCACCAGTGTCCAGCAGGTGGCGAACATCCAGGGCGTGCAGCTGTATGCCGGCACCGACTTTGCCACCGGCACCAAGCCCGCCGCACCGCCGTCGTCCGCCGACTCCTCCGGGAGCGTGGTGGCGCAGACCGGCAGCGACCAGACCTGCCAGTCAGCCAACCCCGCCGGCTACTAGGCAGGCCCCGGAGGAATCCACTTTTGCCTGAATACAGCTTCGGCTGTACTTTTGGGACATGCAGACCCTTACCCACGCCCCGGTATTGGCCCGCTTCGGCCATGCCGTTTCGGATCCCACCCGCGCGCGGGTGCTGCTGGCCCTCGCGGAGTCACCGTGCTACCCCTCCGACCTGGCAGACAGCCTGGGGGTATCCCGCCAAAGCATGTCCAACCATCTGACCTGCCTGCGGGGCTGCGGGCTGGTTGTTGCAGTGCCGGATGGACGACGGAGCCGTTACGAGCTGGCGGATCAGGCAATCGGCCATGCCATCAAGGAACTGCTGGGCGTTGTCCTGGCGGTGGACCCTGCCTGCTGCGCGCCGGATGGGGAGTGCCTGGCGTGACGGACCCAGGCATGGCACCCACCGTCGCCAGGCGGCGCGTGCTGAACCGGCGGATCAGGCTGTTCGCTGCAGCCACCATCACCTACAACATCATCGAGGCCATCGCTGCCCTCTGGGCCGGGGGCGCTGCTGATTCGTCCGCGCTGATCGGCTTCGGCTTGGACTCGGTAATCGAGGTGGCCTCAGCACTGGCGCTCTCATGGCAGTTCTCCGCCAAGGATCCCGAACGCCGCGAACACCTGACCCTGCGGATCATCGCCGTATCGTTCTTCGCACTGGCAGCGTTCGTCGCCGCGGACTCCATCCGGTCCCTGGCCGGCGGCGGCGAAGCACAGCATTCCCTGCCGGGCATCGTGATCGCGGCGCTGAGCCTGGCCATCATGCCCGTTCTCTCCTGGGCACAGCGCCGCGCTGGCCGAGAGCTCGGGTCCCGGACTGCCGTCGCGGACTCCAAGCAGACGCTCCTGTGCACCTACCTCTCCGCGGTGCTGCTGGTTGGACTCGTCCTGAACAGCGCCCTGGGCTGGTGGTGGGCCGACGCTGGAGCAGCGCTTGCCATCGCGGGCCTCGCCGTCCGTGAAGGCATCAACGCGTGGCGCGGGGACGCCTGCTGCGCTGTGCCGCAGCGGGTGGCTGCCGCTGCCGACCGCCCGGAGGGTTGCTGCCCGGACTGTACGAGCTCAACCCCTGTGCCTGACTCAGCGGGCAGGCCCCAGCTGGGACTTCAGCCCATCAGGAAAAGCTGACTTTTGGTTGGTGGACAGAGGGCAGGCGTGGACCTACCCGGCTGACGCCGACACGGGTTGCTTCGAAGGCTTGACGGTGGAACGGACGACGACGGGTTCCAGCTTTTGGTTCGCCCAGAGCCGGAGTGGCCGCTCCACCCAACGGAAGGACGCGTACGCCAGCAGCACCGTCAGCACGGCCGTCAGCCCGATGCGGAGGGGCAGCGCCGGGATCAGCCGCATCAGCAGCAGGTACACCGGCAGGTGCCAGAGGTACATGGCGTAGGACAGGTCGCGGCCGGGGCGGGCCAGCCAGGGATGGCTGAAGACGCGGGACAGGAAGCCGGCCGGCTGGAGGACCAGCGAGCCAATGAGCACGGCCGAAACCAGGGCGAGCGCCGTGGGGCCCACGGTCCAGAAGGTGTTGAACCAGGCGCCGGGGGTGTCGGGTTCCTTCAGCAGGAACAGGGCGGCCACGAGGGCGGCCCCGGCCAGCGGAGCACTCCAGCGGGCAGCCGATGCCAGGGCGCGGTGCAGACTGGAGCCCTCGCGGACCGCAGTGAAGAGCAGGGCCAGGGCGCAGCCGATCAGCAGTTCGTCGGCGCGGGTGTCCGGTCCGTTGTAGATCCGGTCCAGCGGCTGGCCGGCGTTGACCAGCAGGAAGCGGTTCAGCACGAAAGCGGTGGCCAGGCCCACGGTGGCGATGGCAGCGGTGCGAACCTTCCAGAACCGGAGCATCCCCAGCAGGAGCAGCGGCCACACCAGGTAGAACTGTTCTTCGACGGCGAGCGTCCAGGTGGGGCCCAGGGTTTCGCCGGCGATGGGGTCCCCAAACACGCCGAAGTGGGCCAGGTTCATCACATAGGCGGCGGCGGGAAGGACGAAGCCTGCCTGGCCGCCCCAGCCGGAGGCGGGGAACAGCAGGCCCGCGGTGACGATCACGGCGCAGAGCGCCAGGAGCGCGGGCCAAAGCCGGGCCAGCCGCTTGGCGTAGAAGATGCCCAGGTGCAGCCGGCCGGTGGCGATCCGCTCCTTCATGATCAGCAGCGTGATCACAAAGCCGCTGAGGGTGAAGAATACGTCCACGCCGATGGACCCGCCCGGCATCGACTCGGTGGCCGTGTGGAAGAAGAACACGCCGGCCACGGCGATGATCCTCAGCCCGTCCAGGGCATGCTTACGCCCGGCAAGGAGCCTGGCCTGGGGCGCCGCCGGGCCGGCCGATACTGACGAATTTCCGCTGCTTGACCTCAAAACCACTAAGCAAGCATATATAACGTTTCCATAACTGCGCTGACCCGGAGCTGGGTGGAAGCTGGGAGCGGGCCCTTGTGGGTGCTGGCTGCCGCTCCTACATTGAAGGCATGGTGGAACAGGATAGGGCAGAAGACCTGGAAGAGCTCGTGGACCTCATCGCCGGCATGGAGGACATCAAATCCGTGCTGGACGATCTCACCGGATTCGCGGCAGCCACCATGACCAACAGCACGGGAAAGTCCATCGAGTGCGCCGTTACCTTGCACCGGCGCAAGCGCACGGCCACCATCGGAGGCAGCAGCGGGAGGGCCGTGGTACTGGACCGAATCGAACAATCGCTGGGGGACGGGCCCTGTATCGAGGCCTTGGAGACTGGGGTTCCGGTCCTGCTGGAAGACGTGTCAACGGACCCGCGCTGGCCGGAATACCGCACGGCCCTTTCTGCGGCGGGCGTCGCCAGCTCTTTGGGGATTCCGATGAAACTGGAGAACGACGGCGGCGCGGTCCTGGACTTCTTCGCTCCGGTCAGCGGGCTCTTCGACGAGCAGGCCGTGGCCGACGCCATGAGATTCGGCGAGATGGCGGGCAAGGCCCTGCGGCTCGCGGTGCGGATCGCCTCGGCGGACCAGCTCGCTGAAAATTTGAGGGCGGCGATGGACACGAGGACCGTAATCGATGTGGCCTGCGGGATCATTATGGCCCAAAACAATTGCAGCAAGGACCAAGCCTTCGAGCTTCTCCGCAGTGCGTCCAGCACCCGGAACCAAAAGCTCCACGAGATTGCCGAAGCCCTGGTCAGCCGCTTCTCCGGCGCTGTGGCCGTGAAGGCGCACTTCGACGACTGACGTTTGCACGATGCCCGGGAGCCAGCCACGCTGCTGGCCCCCGGAGTGGACGACGGGATGTGGCCCACCCCCGAAAAATGGATACCCTGGGCCACATCCGCGTCAGCTTTGCGGGCGGTTGCGTGCCCAGGAATGATTGCCAGGATCCCGGCGAAAGGGGCGGGCGGCAATGAAGAGGCTTTCCCTCGGCAGCAACAGCAAGGCCACCTGCCTGACCCGGGATTCAGCTTAACAAACTGCAGCTGCGGGCAATAGGGGGAACTCCCGCAGTTTTTGCTCAGTTTCCCCCAATTAATGCATTTGTGGCGCGGACCAGTTTTGGATCCTCACGGGTTGGCCGGGCCGAACCACGTACCCAGGGCCTCGGCGAGGCCGTCCGCCGACCCCTGCCCCACCCACGCGACGTAGCCGTCAGGCCGGACCAGGACTGCCGTGGGTGCAGCAACGGTTCCCAGCACCGGAAGCTGCCACGCGGCGTCGTACGTTGCCCGGGTGTGCAGCACGCGTCCGGCCCAGGAGCCCGCCTCCAGCGCCGGGCCGCCGACTTCCAGCAGCAGCGGCCGCGCACTGTGCAGCAGCCCGTACACGGTGGCCGGCCCGGCAGGGGTGGCCAGGTCCAGGTCCGGCATGCGGCGGCCCAGGAGCGGGTGGCCCGGGCCACGGTGGTAGGCGACGTCGAGTCCGGTGACGAGCGCCGCGATGGGCGTCCCGGCGCCGTCGACGCGCAGTACCTCGCCGAGCAGGTCCCGCAGGGCTTCCTGCCGGGGATCGGCCTTCTGGAAGAGGGATTGGGCCATGGTGTACTTGAGGGCCCGCTCCCCCGCCGGGTGCCGCTCCGCGTGGTAGGTGTCCAGCAGGGCTTCGGTGGCGACGCACCGCACCACTTGCCCCAGTTTCCAGCCAAGGTTGACGGCGTCCTGCAGCCCGAGGCCGATGCCGAGCCCGCCCGTGGGTGAGTGGACATGGGCGGCGTCCCCGGCCAGCAGCACCCTGCCCTTCCGGTACGCCTCCGCCTGCCGGGTGGCGTCGGTGAAGCGCGAGAGCCAGGTGGGGCTGTGCACGCCGAAGTCGGTGCCGAAGACCTGTGTCAGGGCCTCCCGCAGGTCTGCCAGGGTGGGCTCGGTGGCCGGCCCCAGGGACGCTTCGGTGACCACCACCCGGACCATGCCGCCGCCCATCGGGTACAGCCCGTGGATCCCGCGGGCGTCCACCTTCCCCTGCTGGCCCGGTTCCCCGGCGGCCTTCACCTCTGCGATCAGGCTGCTCCGGGTAGCGTCCGGGCCCACCATGGGAATGCCGGCGGACCGGCGCACGACGCTGCGCCCGCCGTCGGTGCCCACAACGTAGCGGCCCCGCACGGGCCCGCCGCCGGCCAGTTGGACCTCCGCGCCGTCGTCGTCCGCGGAAACGCCGGTGACCTCAACGCCGCGCCGGATCTCCACGCCCAGGCCCTGCACCCACTCGAGCAGCAGCTGCTCAATGTGGTTCTGGAACAGTGCCAGCGTGTACGGGTGGCGGGTGGGCAGGCCGCCCAGGTCCAGTTGCGTGTTGCCGAAGGATGCCGTCTGGACCGTCTTGCCAGCGGCGAGGAACCGGTCCGCGATGCCGCGCTGGTCCAGCAGTTCGATGGTGCGCGAGTGGATGCCGCCACCGCGGGAACCGGCCAGTTCCTGGGACGCGCGCCGTTCCAGCACCACTGCGTCCACCCCAGCCAGCCGAAGTTCCCCCGCCAGCATCAAGCCCGTGGGCCCGCACCCCACAATCACTGCGTCGTGCATCTCGCTCCCCCGCCTTCGTCCGGTATACGACGGCCAGTATGCGGCACCCCCGGGGCCTTGCGGCAAGGCCCCCATGGCGGGGTACTTTGAAAATGGAAGGAAAACTGCGGGTGTTGTCGATTTCCGCTTCCGCTGTGCGTCGAATTGGTAGGGGCTCGATGAAGGGCCTTTCATCACGGCAAAGGAGCATGACATGTCCAAGTACCTGATCCTGATCTACCAGGACGAATCGGTGGCACGGCAGGCCGAAGGGGAGTCGATCAGCGCGAGCTACCAGGAGTTCCAGCAACGCCGTGGCCCGTCCCTGCTCGGCGGAGCTGCCCTGCACCCCTCCTCCACTGCGACATCGGTCCGCCGCGACGGGGCCGGCGGATTCCTGGTCACGGACGGTCCGTTCGCCGAGTCGAAGGAAACCCTGGGCGGCTACTACCTGATTGATGCCGCCGACCTGGATGAAGCACTTGAGATCGCCAAGGAGGTTCCCGCCGGCGTCGGAGTCGAGGTGTGGCCGGTGCGGGTGGCCAACTGATGCCGCAGGCCGCCAGCGCGGAGGTTGCTGCAGCGGTGGCGGCCGCGCACCGCCGGGAGTGGGCCTTCGTGCTGGCGGCAACGGTGCGGGTGGCTGGCGACATCGACACCGCCGAGGAAGCTGTCCAGGACGCCTATGCCAGCGCACTGTCCAGCTGGGGCGGGAGCGGGATCCCCAGGAATCCGGGGGCTTGGCTCACGGTGGCGGCCCGGCACCGGGCCCTGGACATGCGCCGCCGCGCAGCTACGGTTCAACGGTCGCTGCCCAAGCTGCTTGAGCCGGAGGAGTACGACGGCGGTCTTCCGGACTTCGATGCCGCTGGCATTCCGGACGACCGGCTCCGGCTGATCTTCACGTGCTGCCACCCGGCCCTGGCGCTCGAGGCCCGTGTAGCCCTGACGCTGCGGCTGTTGTGCGGGCTGTCCACGGCCGAGGTGGCGCGGGCGTTCCTCGTGCCCGAATCCACGATGGCCGCCCGCATCACCCGGGCGAAGAAGAAGATCGCGGCAGCCCATATCCCGTACCGGGTGCCGCCGGCGTCCGAGCTGCATGAACGTGTGGACGGGGTGCTGGCAGTGGTGTACCTGGTGTACACCACGGGGCATACGGCTCCGTCGGGACCGGAGTTGATGCGCCGCGACCTCGCCGAACGCGGGCTGGAGTTGGCAAGGATGCTGCGCGTCCTGCTTCCTGCCGATCCCGATGTCGCCGGGCTCCTGGCACTCGTCTTGCTCACCGAAGCCCGCAGGGATGCACGGCTCGATAAACACCATGACGTCGTCCTGCTGGAGCACCAGGACCGGTCCGCCTGGGACCGGCAATCCATCAATGAAGGCGTGGCGCTCCTTGGGGAAGCTTTAGCTGCCCGGCCGCCGGGCCGCTTCGCCCTCATGGCGGCCATCGCGGCCGTGCATGATGAGAGCGGGTCCTGGTCCGACACCGACTGGCAGGAGATTCTGGGACTATATGACCTGCTGATGGAACGGTGGCCCTCCCCCGTGGTTCGACTCAACCGGGCCATAGCCCTGGGTTTCGCCGCGGGATATGCCCAAGGCCTGGCAGAGTTGGATGCGCTGGGTGCCGAGCCACAGCTGGCACGCTACCCGTACCTTGCCGCCGCCCGGGGCGATTTCCTGGTCAGGCTTGGCCGCGCCGAGGAGGCCCGCGTGGCGTTTGAGGAGGCGCTGATCCTCACGGACAACGACGCGGAGCGGCGCTTCCTCCGGGGGCGGCTGGACGAGCCGGCAGGGTGACCTGGGCGCCGCTGGTGCCGGGTCCTGGCCCGGACAGCTACGTCCTCTCCCAGATGGATACCCAGTCCACCAGGACATGCCCGTTGGATTCGGGCAGCGGACAGTTCGGGGAGCAGGCTTCGGTCTGCAGGATGTAGTGCATCGGCTTGTTCGGGACGAACCTCGTGGAGACGCCGAGGGATTTCCCGTCAAGGAAGAATTCGATGCCGTCCGCGCGCCACTCAGTGGTGGCAATGTGCCAGTCCCCGTATGGCTGGTTGGGGCGGAAGACGTCGAACCGGTGTTCGCCGGCCTCCACGCCATGCACCGCAGCGTAGATGACCTTTGACAGGTCGCCTTCCGGGAAGTCGATTTCCCCATCCTCCGGCCACTGCTTGCTGTCCGGCCACAGCAGCCACGCCAACTTGTATCCCGGCAACGCTTCGGCTTTGAAACGGACGGAAAACCGTCCGTACACCAGGCTGTTGTAGGGCCGCTGGCTGGCTCCGTGGAGTTTGGGCGACGGCGCGGCGCCCATGGCCACTCCGTCTTCCGAGTGCAGGAACATGTCCAGGACGCCGTCATGGACACTCAGGACCTTCGACGGGTAGTACCCGGACGTCCGCGCGTCCTTGGGCTGCTGCTGGGCGGCGGTGTCCGGTGTTCCATCCGCGTAGTTCTCGCTCCAGCGTGAGGCGTAGATGGGACCGGGAAATGTCCCCAGGCCAACGTCTCCGTCGGTGAAGTCTTCCGCGAAGACCTGTTTCCAACCGGGAAGATCGGTGGTGGGCATGGCCTCTGAAGCTGCGGAGGGGTCTGCGCTTTGGGGCGTTCCGGAGGGGGCAGGGGGGTCTACGTTGTGGGAAACCTCGGGGGCGGCCGACGACGCCGGCGCCCCGGTGGTTGGATCCGCGGGATCGGAGGCATTTCCGGGCCCGGAACCTGGCCCTGGTCCTGAACCTGCAGGAGCGTTGAGATCACCGCAGGCAACGGCCGTCAAAGCAATGACCATGACGAGGACAAGGCTGCGGGCATGATGGGCAAATGTCGCCACGGGCCTGCCTCCGTCCAGTCAGAGTTATTGGATTCTACCGCCGGGTAATCCAGGCGGCGACCGGCTCCGCAACGGGTGTCTGCATTGCTGTCCTCCCCCTGGATCCCGCGACGACGGGAGAACCGTACGCGGCATCCCGTCCCTAGTCCGGTCCAGCCTACGAACCTCCCGGCGACTGGTCATGAGTAGCTGGTACTCAGGTTTCCGGGACTTCGCTCGGGGGCGCATGGCAGGGGTACCTGTTTTTGCCCTAACCGGTTCCGGAGGATGGCCGCGCCGTTACAATCCCCGCCCGGGCCGGGTTTGAGGCGTCCCGCTGGCGGCAAGGTACGCTCCGCGGAGCTGCAGGGCAAAGGGAAGGCCCCTCCTAGGAGGGGCCTTGAACGTAGTGGTCACTTGTCTTCTGGTATCGGTCAGCGGTGATGCGCAATCCCCCTTCCCGGACGCCCCCGGCGCCCATCCGGACTATGACGCGTTCCACTTTAATAACTGGCTGCCGGAGCGTAAAGACCCTCTTGGAAAAATTTTGGATGCCCGACGGCGGTGGCGGGCCGAGGCGGGCCAGGTGGCCCTAGCGCCGGAGTCAGCTTTGTTCTATAACTAATAGAACAAAGGTAAAGGGGTGGGGACATTGATCCTCAATGTGGACCTGGCTGCCGACGTCCCGATCTACCAGCAGATCCGGGACCAGATCGTGGAAGCGATCGCCCACGGCGCATTGAAAGACGGCAGCTCACTGCCACCCACCCGCACTCTCGCTGCCGATTTCGGCATCAACTTCCACACTGCCAACAAGGCCTACGATCTCCTCCGGCAAGAAGGCCTGATCCGCCTCAGCCGCGGCACCGGAGCGGTGGTGACCGCACCCGCCGCGAACCCACTCCCCGCGGACTGGACCGGCAGGGTCCGGACCCTCCTGGCCGAGGCCGTGGCACGCGGAGCCTCGGCCCCCGAGGTGCTCGAGGCCTGCCGGACAGTTCTCGATTCATTCAACCCCAAACAGCAGGAGGGCACGCCGTGATTGTTTCCGTGATTTTGGGCCTGGTATTGCTGGGCCTGGTTCTGCTGTTGGCACTGGTCTTGCCGTCGGTCACCAGCGGAACTGTTCCGTTCGGGGTCCGGATCCCGGCCCAAAATGCCGCAGATCCGGTGGTCACCGCGCAGTCGCGCCTGTACCGGCGTCGGGTCCTGATCTGCGGAGGCATCATCGCGGCTGCCGGCGTGGCCAGCGTCGCAGTGACCGGGCAGCCGCTGCTTCTGCCGTTATCTGTCCTGGTGCTTGTAGGTACTTGGTATGGCTGCTTCTTCCTGGCCCACCAGGAGATCCGCGCGGCGAAACTTGCCGGCGGCTGGTTCGAGGGGCTGCACCAAGGCATCGCCGTGGACACCGAGCTGCGGACCAATCCTCCACGGTTCCCCTGGCTCTGGCTGGTGCCGGCAGTAGCCATCCCGGTGGCGACGGGAGTTATCGGCATCCTGATGTATCCGTCGATGCCGCAGAACCTCGCGGTGCACTATGGCGCGAACGGTGTGCCGAACAGGATTGAAGTGAAGTCGGTTGGCTCCGCTTTTTCGCTGGTTTTCCTGCAGCTGGGGCTCACCGCATTGCTGGCCGGCATCGCGGCGGCCATTCTCCGCAGCCGTCCCGATCTTGACCCGGCCCGCCCCATGGGGTCCTCGCGGTGGGCACGGCACTACATGTCGCTGGGCGCCAAGGCCCTGCTGGGACTGGTGGCCATGATCGACCTGGGCCTGATGGGATCATCGCTGTTAATGTGGACAGGAACCGTTTCCCGGTGGGCACCTTTGGTGATCGTGATTCCGGTCTTGGTCTCGGTGGCAGCAACTATCACTGTCCTGGCCAGGAACAACCGGGACCGCGGCGGCAACGGGGAGGACACCGGCCTCACTCACCGCGACGACGACAGGTACTGGCGCGGCGGCGTGATCTACATCAATCGGGAAGACCCGGCCCTGGTTGTCCCCCGCAGGTTCGGCATCGGCTGGACCCTGAACTTCGGCGACCCGAGGGCGGCGATGTTTTTGGCCGGCGTGGTCGCGCTGATCGGGTTGGTGATCGCGCTCCGCTTTACCAGCTGAGGAGCTTTCGACGCGCAAAGAGGCTGGCGCAGCCCGAATACCGGGAGCGCCAGCCTCTCTGCGTGTCAGCGGAGGTTTCCTGTGTCGAAAACGTCCGCTGGGTTAGATGTCCGCCAGGAGGGATGTGGGGTTTTCGATGGCGTCGGCCACGAAGCGGAGGAAGCCGCCGGCTGTGCCGCCGTCGCAGACCCGGTGGTCGAAGGTCAGCGTGAGTTCGGTGACCTTGCGGACAGCCAGCTCGCCGTTGACCACCCACGGCTTGTCGATGATCCGGCCCACGCCGAGGATGCCTACCTCCGGGTGGTTGATGATCGCCGCTGAGCCGTCGACGCCGAACACACCATAGTTGTTCACCGTGAACGTTCCGCCGCCCAGCTCGGCCGGGGTCGCCTTGCCGTCGCGGGCCACCTGCGTGAGGCGGCGGATCTCCGCGTCCAGCTCCCTGGCACTGAGCTTTTCGGCCCCGCGCACGGAAGGCACCACCAGGCCGCGGTCGGTCTGCGCCGCAAAGCCCAGGTTTATCCCGTCGAAGGCCACGATCTCCTGCGACCCGTCGTCGGCAGTCTCGATGCGGGTGTTCAGCTCCGGGAACTTTTTCAGCCCCGCCGTGACGAACCGGGCAATGAACGCCAACAAACCGGGAACCTCCGCGCCATTGGCTTTCAGCCCCTCACGCAGCTCCATCAGCGCGGTGGCGTCCACGTCCACCCAGACCGTGGCTTCCGGGATCTCGGAACGGCTGCGTGCCATGTTCGCGGCGACTGCCTTCCGGACGCCGCGGACCGGGGTGCGGGCCGAGATGGCGAGTCCGGTACGGGCGTCCGTGGCCGGGCCGGCGGACGGTGCGGCCGGCTCCGCCAACGGTGCGGGCGCTTCAACGGGTTGGGCCGGGGGTGTGGCTGCAGGGGCTGCCGACTTCAGCGCCGCTTCAACATCACGGCGCATGATCAGCCCGCTGTGGCCGGAACCAGAGATGTCACCGAGGTCCACGCCGTGCTCCTTGGCCATGCGCCGGACGAGCGGAGAGATCACGGCACCAAGCTTTCCGGGAACGCGGGTCCGCAGCAGAGTGATGTCGTCACCGGTGGTTGAGCCTGTCGAAATTCCAGAGGTTTCGACAGGCTCAACCACCGGAAGGGAGCCTCGCCGTGCACGGGTCCGCCGGGCCTGGCCATGGCCGCCCGGAGTGCCGTATCCGATCAAGACATTTCCAGACCCGGCTTTTTCTTCCTCACGGTACGTTTCCGCCTCAGCCGCGGATGATGCCGCCCCGGGAGTGGCTTCGGGCCTGTCGGAGCCGGACGGCATGCTGCTTGCAGCATGGCCGTCCGGCGAAGGGGCGGGGGCGGCATCATCCGCGGCGGCAACCGGCGCGGCAACGCCACGGGTTTCGACAGGCTCAACCACCGGCGTCACCGAGATCAGCGGCTTCCCTACGTCCAGGGTCTCCCCCGGCTTCCCGTGCAGCTCGGCCACGATCCCGGCATAGGGCGACGGCACCTCCACCGCGGACTTGGCGGTCTCCACCTCGGCGATGGGCTGATCGACGGCGATCTCGTCACCCACAGAGACATGCCAGGCCACCAGTTCGGCTTCGGTGAGGCCTTCACCCAGGTCGGGCAGCAAGAATACGCGTGGTTCGCTCATGGTCAGTTCTCCCACTGAAGGTCGTCAACGGCGTCGAGGATGCGGTCCACGCCGGGCAGGTAGTACTTCTCGAGTTTGGGGGCCGGGTAGGGGACATCGAACCCGGTCACGCGGCGGATCGGGGCAGCCAGGTAGTGGAAGCAGCGCTCCTGGACCCGGGCCACGATCTCGGAGGACACCGACGCAAAGCCGTGCGCTTCGGCGATCACCACGGCCCGGCCGGTCTTCCGCACGGACTCGCACACGGTCTCGTCGTCGAACGGAACGATGGTCCGCACGTCAATGACTTCCAGCGAGCGCCCTTCCAAAGCGGCAGCCTCCGCGGCAGCCAAAGCAGTGGGCACGGACGGACCGTAGGCGATCAGCGTCGCGTCGGTTCCGGGACGCGCGACGGCGGCCCTCCCCTCCGAGGTGCGTCCCGCCGTCGTACCGTCCGCAGAACGCCCGTCCTCGTGAAGGCGCCGCAGCTCGCCCAGGTACACGGAGTCCTTGGTCCAGTACATCTTCTTGGGTTCCATGAAGACCACGGGATCGTCGGAGTCGATGGCTTCGCGGAGCATCCGGTAGCCGTCCGCGACAGTGGCCGGGGTGTAGACCTTCAGGCCGGCGGTGTGGGCGTAGTAGGACTCGGAGGAGTCGCAGTGGTGCTCCACTCCCCCGATGCCGCCGCCGTACGGGATGCGGATCACCAGGGGCAGCTTGACCGTGCCCTTGGTGCGGTTGTGCATCTTGGCCACGTGGCTGACGATCTGTTCAAAGGCCGGGTAGGCAAATGCGTCGAACTGCATTTCGATGACCGGGCGCATACCGTTGATGGCCATGCCCACGGCCATGCCCACGATGCCGGATTCGGCCAGCGGGGTGTCGAAGCAGCGCTGCTCGCCGAACGTGGCGGTGAGCCCGTCGGTGATGCGGAAGACGCCGCCCAGGAGCCCCACGTCCTCGCCGAACACCAGGACGGAGGAGTCGGCGTGCATGGCGTCGGCGAGCGCCGTGTTGAGGGCCTTGGCCATGGTGACCGGCTGTGGGCCGGCGGCCTCCGCGGACGCTGCGGCGGAGGCGGCGGCCCGGGCGGTGGCGGCGGAAACGTTGCCGTTGGCCTCGGATGAGGTGGTGATGGTGGGGCTCACTTGCCGGCCTCCTTCGAATCGGTAGCTGCGGCGTCGCGGGCCAACTCGTCGGCGAGCAGAACTGACTGTTCCTTCAGCTGCGGCGTTTGAACCGCGAATACGTGGCGGAAAAGTTCCTGCGGGTCCACGGGGACGTCCTCGCCGAGGCCTTCGCGGAGCTGCGCGGCAACCGCTTCAGCGTGCTCACGGATGCGGGCCTCGCCGTCGTCGTCCAGCAGGCCCCGGTCCGTCAGGTAGGTGCGCATCCTGTTCACGGGGTCCTTGGCCCGCCACTCCGCAACTTCAGCGCTTTCCCGGTAGCGGGTGTCGTCGTCGGCGTTGGTGTGGGCCTGCATGCGGTACGTATTGGCCTCCACCAGCAGGGGGCCGGTGCCCTCGCGGGCCAGCTTCACGGCCCGGTCCAGGACGGCGAGGAGCGCGACAACGTCGTTGCCGTCCACGCGTTCGCCCGCCATGCCGTAGCCCACGGCTTTGTGCGCGAGCGACGGCGCCACGGACTGGTGTGCCAGCGGCACCGAGATGGCGTACTTGTTGTTCTGGACGAAGAAGATGACCGGGAGGTGGAAGACGGCGGCGAAGTTCAGGGCTTCGTGGAAGTCGCCTTCGCTGGTGGCGCCGTCGCCGCACATGGCCAGCACCACGGTGTCCTCACCGCGGAGCTTGGCGGCGTGGGCAACACCGACGGCGTGCAGCAGCTGGGTGGTCAGCGGGGTGCACTGGATGCCCACCTTGTACTTGAGGGGGTCGTACCCGCCGTGCCAGTCACCGCGGAAGATGGTCATCACCTGGACGGGGTCCACGCCGCGGGTCATCACGGCGACGGCGTCGCGGTAGGTGGGGAACATCCAGTCGCCGTCGGACAGGCACATCGCGGCGGCCACCTGGCAGGCTTCCTGGCCGTGGCTGGAGGGGTAGACGGCCATGCGGCCCTGCCGGACCAGGGCGGAATTCTGGTCGTTAACGCGGCGGCCGACGACGAGTTGTTCGTATGCTTCGAGCAGTTCTTTGTCGCCGGGCACGGGGTATTCGTGGCCGGGCTGGGTGCCCTGCTCGCCCTTGGGTTTCAGGCTGCCGTCCGGGTCCACCATCTGGATCTGGTGCCGGGCGGGGAGCATGTAGTCCTCCACCGTGATGCCGAACTTCTTCACAGCTTCCGTCAGCGCGTTGTCTGGCGCTGCGGTGCTGGTGGTGTCCGGCGCGGTGTGGTCTGCGGAGATCGTCATTGGTCCGTCCTTCGGTAGCCACTATTCCCTCCCAGTATTGTCCTGACGCCGGTTTCGTATCTACTGGATAGGCAAATCGTGGAGAACCTGCTCCTACGGCCCTATTATGGGAGACGATTTGTAACTGTGACGTGGATTACCGACGGGGGCTGTGGACAAAATGCCGGGCAAGGATGCTGCTGCTGAAGTTCCGCTGGACGAGATCGACCGCCGCATCATTGCCGAGCTCACCCGCGACGGCCGGATGTCCGTGACCCAGGTAGCCGAAAACGTGCACATCTCACGGGCCCACGCCTACTCCCGGATTGCCCGGCTGACCGGCGACGGGGTGCTGACCCGGTTCACGGCACTCGTGGATCCAATCAAGGCCGGCCTGAAGTCCTCCGCCTATGTGACCCTCAAGCTGAAGCAGGACTCCTGGCGCGAACTCCGCGACCAGCTGGGCGCCATCCCCGAGGTGCACCACATTGCCCTGGTGGGTGGCGACTTCGACGTGATCCTGCTGGTCCGGGCCGTGGACAACATCGATTTGCGCCGGGTCATCTTCGACCAGCTCCAGTCCATGCCCGGTGTGCTCGATACGCAGACGTTCCTGGTGTTCGAGGACGTGGATACGCGGTAGGAGACTTCCGCGCCGAGGGCCGGAGTCATGCCGGGGATTTGATGCCCGAGCTACTCAAGATTTCCTCAATGTGAGCGCTCCATGGCAGTGCCGGGGCAGTACCCGAAGACAGCGGGGACGACTACTTGGATTGCCCCTTTTCGCCTTGAGTCTTCGCGGTGTGCGGACAAACTTCCACGGCAGTGCAGCGCGGACAAAGCAGGTAGTGGCAGCGCTTACCGAGTACCCGGCTTCTTGAGGTTCCAGAAACTCGGGTACCGGTACCTGTTGTTGCGCCTGTTTCGCTCCGGCAAATATTGGGTCATCGATCCACCGGAAGGCACCTGGATGGAGCCACCAATGGGGGAACGGGTTCTCAACAACACATTCAAGGAGCTTCTCCATGCGCAAGATGACCAAGAAGAATAAGATCGCCGCTGTTGCCCTGTCCGCGACGCTGCTGGCAGCCGGCGGCGGTGCAGCCTACGCCTACTGGAGCACCACGGGTAGCGGTGGCGGTTCAGCCGTAGCTGGTTCCACCACCTCCAACGTCACCATCACTGCAGCTGTCGAGGCCGGTATCACACCCAGCGGCAACGGTGGTGCAGCCACATCAAAGACCATCACATACACCGCCGCAAACCCCAACACCAGCAGCACGCAAGTCACGCTGACGAACCCTGTTGTGACCACCACCGTCGCAGCGGGCGTCTCCGGTGTCTGCGACGCCGCCTGGTTCAAGGCCACCGTCCCGGCTGGCCCGACAACCGTTTCCGCAGGTGCAACCGCCGACGCGCTGGGGACCGGCAAGCTCACTTTCACTGACGATCCGACGGCGGACCAGAACGCCTGCAAGGGCGCCACCATCACGGTGACGGTCGGCAGCAACTAACAAGCGAGCGGGCCGGGGGCGGTGCGAATCCACCCCCGGCTTGCCGTCATTTGCACCGAAGAAAGAGGGGCACAGGGTGCACGAGCAGGACGGGCATGCGCGGCGTCGCAGGCGAATCGGAATCAAGGCAGCGCTGGTGGCGCTGGTGCTGCTGCTGGCCGGCGCCGGATCGCTGATCGCAGCGGCCAACAATCCAAAGCCGGGCATTACGGTGCAGGTCTCCCCCGCGAGCCAGTCCGTCCAACAGGGCCAGCTGGCGTCCTACACGGTGTCACTGACCTCCACCGGCGGATTCAGTGGGGCCGTAAACCTGACCGCCGCAGGACTCCCGGCCGGCGCAGGCGGTGCGTTCTCGCCGTCGTCCGTCACCCTCAACTCCGGCAGCACCGCAACGGCCACCCTGAACGCCACCACCGCCGCGACGACGCCGGCGGGCACCAGCTCAATCACCATTACCGCGGCAAGCGGCAAGGTCTCCGGCAGCGCAACTGCCAGCCTCACGGTGAACTACAAAATCTCCAGCTCCTTCTCGATGACTGCCACCCCGGATTCCGTCACCATTCCGCCGGGTGCCACCGCCGTCTACACGCTGCAGCTCAGCCGCACCAACCTCAGCGGACCCATTACCTTCAGCGTCCTGGGCGGCCTGCCCGCGGGAGCCACCGCATCGTTCTCGCCCAACCCGGCCACCGGGAACTCCACCACTCTCCAGGTGGTCACCGCCAACTCCTCCCCCACCGGAAGCTCCAGCATCTACCTGGTGGGCACCGGCAAGGACTCTTCCGGGAAAGCGCAGTACGCCTACGCGAACGTGCAACTGGTCCTGGACTCCACCATCAAACAGTTCGGTATCTCCGGGAACGTCCCCGGCACCCTGTCCCCCGGTACGTCGGCCGGACTGAACCTGCAGATCAGCAACCCCATCAACAAGCCGCTGTCGCTGACCAACCTTTCGGTCGCCGTCGCGGGCGTCAGCAGGAGCCCGGCCGCGGTGGCAGCAAACCTGCCCTGCACACCGGCCGACTTCACCGTCACCCAGTACAGCGGCCCCTACCCACTGACAGTGCCGGCCGCGGGCGGTTCCCTCCAGGGGCTCAACGTCGTACAGACCGCCTGGCCGCGGGTGGGAATGCTGGACACGTCCACCAACCAGGACGGCTGCAAAGGCGCCACCCTCCAGCTCAGCTACTCAGGATCAGGACAGGGGAACTGAGATGACACCTACACGAAGCCGGGGGCTCAAGGCAGCTGCCCTCGCCGGACTCCTCGTGACCGCCGGCGCCGGAACGGCCTACGCCTTCTGGAGCGGCACGGGCGCCGGGAGCGGATCGGCGGCCGCAGGCACCATGCAGGTTGTCACCGTGGACGCCCTCGTCGCAAGCGACAACCCCAAGGCGGCCCTCTACCCTGGCGGCAGCGCCGACGTCGTCCTCCGCCTGACCAACCCCAACCCATATTCGGTGCAGGTCTACAGCGTCACCGGCAACGGGCCTGTCACAGCGGACAGCGCGCACCCCCGATGCACCACCACGGGCGTCACTTTCACCGGCACTGCCGCACCTCTCGCCCCCGCAACCTACGTTGCCGCGAACTCGTCAGCACTCATTACCCTCCCCGGAGCGGCCACCATGGATACCACCTCGCTCGCCGCCTGCCAGGGCGCAACATTCAGCGTTCCAGTGACGGCGGAGGTCCGCAAATGAGCCTCGCCGTCCGTAACGCAGCACTCTTCGTTGGCCGCCGCCCGTCCCGCAGGCTCGCTTGGATCATTACCGCGGTCCTGCTCCTGCTCGGCTCGGGCACCGCCGCCTACGCGTTCTGGGCCTCCACCACCAGCAGCAGCAACGCAGCGGCCGCAGCCGACGCCCTGACGCCGGGCTCCAAGCCGGCCGTCAGCGCCAACGGCGCCGCACTCTCGGTCACCTGGGCCAGCGGCACCACCGTCAACGGCCGGGCCGCCACCGGCTACACGGTGGCCCGCTACCCAGCAGCCACCGGCGGGGCCGCCACCCCGGCCACCGGCGGCTGCGCGGGGACCGTCACCACCCTCACCTGCACGGAGCAGAACGTCCCGGGCGGCACCTGGTACTACACCGTCACCCCGGCCATCGCGCTGTGGACCGGCGCCGAGAGCCCGCGCAGCAACGGCATCAGCAGCGATGCCACCCCGCCCACTGCTTTTGCTTCCGTTTCGCCCACGCCCAACGCTGCCGGCTGGAACAACACCAGCCCTGTCACCGTGACGCTCACGGCCGACGACGGCACCAACGGTTCCGGCGTCGCCTCCATTACGTACGCGGTCGACGGCGGAGCGCAGCAGACGGTGAGCGGCGCCGTCGCCACTATCCCGGTGGCCGGCGACGGGACGCACACGGTGCCCTACTTCGCGACGGATAAGGTGGGCAACGCCGGAACGGCGCAGAGCCAGACGGTGAAGATTGACACCCAGGCGCCAGCCGTTACTGGGCTCAGCGCACCGCAGTACGTGAACCTGGCGACGGTTTCCGGAGTGACCGTCAGCGGAACTGCTGAGGCGAATGCGAAGATCACGCTCACCGCGGCCGACGCGGGTTCCGCCCACACCACGCCCGCTGCTACCCCCACCGCGGACAGCACAGGCAAATGGACGGCCACCCTGAACCTCAGCAGCCTGAACGAGGGACCCGTGACGTTCTCGGCAACGGCAACGGATGCCGCGGGCAACACAGGCCCAGCCAGGACCGCCACGAGCAGCAAGGACATCTCGGCCCCTGCTGCCCCTACGGCCCTGAAAGTCCCGACTTATGTCAATGCCGCCACCGCCCCGTCCATCAACGTTTCGGGCAACGCGGAAGCCGGGGCGACCGTATCTGTTTCGGCCATGAGCCCAGGGTCCCCCGCCGCAGTTACGGGCACCGCCATTGCCAGCAATGGCGCCTGGTCGCTGAACCTGGACCTCAGGTCCCTCAAGGATGACACCGTGACCTACACGGTCACGGTTGCCGATTCAGCGGGCAACACGAGCAGCCCTGTCTCAGCATCGAATATCAAGGACACCGCAGCCCCGGTTCTGAGCATTGCGGCACCGATGTACGTCAACCTGAGCAGCAACATCGCGGCAGTTCCGGTCAGCGGAACTACAGAGGGCGGCATGATGGTGAACGTGACAGTCAGGAACAACAGCCTCTCGCAGAGCGTCACCAAACAGGTCACGCCAGCTGGCACTTCATGGTCAACAACGATGGATCTCACGATGGTGGGCGACGGCACCCTGACCTACACCGCCTCCGCCACAGACGCAGCGGGCAACACCGGCAGCGCAACCGCAGCGGGCTTCACCGGCAAGGATACTGTGCTTCCCAGCGTCGTTGACGTAACCGGGCAGAATGGTACTGGTTCGACTTCCGGCTCCCTCGACAAGGGGGACGTCATCACCGTGGTCTTCTCGGAAGCGATGGATCCGGCGAAGTTCTGCGCGGGATGGTCAGGGACAGAGCTGAGCGGATCCGCTACTGTTGCCGACGCTGGTAACAACGACACCATCAGTTTCACCGCCGGGAACTGCGTCGTACCATCTGGAACTCTCTCGCTCGGCGCAAACTATGTGGGAAACAGCTCTGCAGTCTTCAGCGCCACTGGCAACGGCAACGGCAACGGCAACACTCCCTCCACCCTGACGCTGGATCCCACCGGCAAGACCCTCACTATCAAGCTGGGGTCCTACAGGTCGAATTCAGGTAACGTGAGCATGCCCGCCACCCAAGGAGTCCCCTCTTACAGCACGGCAACTGGCTTGGCTGACGTGGCGGGGAACCCCCTTCCCTCAGGAGTCAGCACCAGCGGGAAGGTGAAAACCACCTTCTGACCGCGGGAGGCCGGCGGATCCAACGGGAGCCGTCGCCAGTATGGGCGAGGCCCATCCTTGCCGGCCACTCACTTCCGCCGGCGGACCACCAGGACGATGTACAGAGCGACGCCCACTGCCACCAGCGCTCCGATGTTGGCCCCCAGATTCCCACCGTTGAGCATGATCGGTCAGTTCTTCTTGGACGGAGTCGGCTGCGAGGCAGTTCCAGGAGCGCTGATCAGGTTCTGCGGCGGGGCATCGAAGTTCCCGTGGTCGTACAGGCCCACCGCACTTTGCATGTACTGCGCCCATTGCGGCCCGGCAATGAACGCCCCATCCACTGCCGGGTAGAACTTGCCGTTGACGGTGATGTTGCGGCCCAACCGGGTCGGGCCGCCGTTGAAGGGGTCGCCGAAGAAGGACGCCGTCGCCAGGCCCTTCGTGTAGCCAACCACCCAGGTCTGGTTGTTGTACTCGTTGGTTCCTGTCTTCGCGGCATCCGGAACCCCCAGCTTTTGCGGGATCAGGAGGCCGGAGCCCTTGGTGAGGACGTCCTGGAGGACGTTGGTGACGGCCTTGGCGACGTCCGGTTTCAGGGCGTCGGCCCGGCAGGAGGACGTTTGGCCGCCGATCTTGTTGCCCTGGGAATCGTCAACTTCGGTGATGGACATCGGCGCGCAGTAGGTGCCGTTGGCGTCGAACGTGGCGAAGGCGTTGGCCATGGTCAGCGGAGCGACGTTCTGGCTTCCGAGGATGTTGCCCAGGGTTGAGAGGTCGATTTTTTCACCACTTCCGCTGCCCAGGTGGAGGCCGATGGCATCGCCGGCACGCTGGACATCGCAGAAATCGTCAAGTCCGGCGAGCGAAGCGAATGTGGCCGTGTTGATCGACTGGTAAATGCCTTCCCTGACGGTCATGGGCCGGTACCAGTTGGGCTCATCGTTTTGCAGGTCCGAGGATTGCGGCACGGTGCTGTCGAACCAGCCGTGGACCGGCTGGCAGGTGGTCTTCCACGGGTAGTAGATGCCATAGCGGCGCTTGGAAGCGTCCACAACCTGGTTGGTCGATTTGCCCTCGCCCAGCCAGGCGGCCAGGGTCACCGGCTTCATGGTTGATCCGGGCTGCATGCCTCCCACACCGCCGAGGCTGTTTCCTGCAGCATCGGCGCTGTCCACGTTGAAGTTGTAGTCAGAGACAAACCCGGCGCCCTGGTCCGGCAGTTTCCGTGAATTCTGCGCCATGGACAGGACCTTGCCGGTGCCCGGTTCGATGGTCACCAGGGAGGCGCCCCACTTGTCCGGGTTTGCACCGGCCGTGGCGTCCACCTGCGCCTGGGCCGGTCCCTGCAGGCGCGGATCCAGTGTGGTCTTGATGGTCAGGCCGCCAGCCATGATTTTCTGGTCCCGCTCGTCCAGGGTGGCGCCATAGGCCGGGTCATTCTCGATCTGGTGCAGGACGTAATCGCAGAAATACTGTGCCTGGGACGCGTAGGCGCAGCCCTGCTTCGGCGGGTTGACCTTGAGTTGGATGGGAGTGCCGACAGCGTCGTCATGTTGCTGCTGGTCGATGTAGCCGTGTTGCAGCATGGCGTCGAGCACCAGGTCCCGGCGGCTCTTGGCCGCCTCCGGGTGAACGGTCGGGTCGTAGAGTGA
Organism: Pseudarthrobacter niigatensis; assembly: GCF_030812615.1. Classification (NCBI taxonomy): domain Bacteria; kingdom Bacillati; phylum Actinomycetota; class Actinomycetes; order Micrococcales; family Micrococcaceae; genus Pseudarthrobacter; species Pseudarthrobacter niigatensis. The sequence continues at coordinate 59,037 of NZ_JAUSTB010000005.1, forward strand.
CGGGCCGTTGACCAGCCCGGCGAGCAGCGCCCCCTGGGGCAGGGTGAGGTCCTTGGCATCAACCGAGAAGAAGTACTGGCTCGCCGCCTGGATGCCGTACGCGTTGGCGTTAAAGCCGACGACGTTCAGGTACCCGGCGAGGATCTGGTCCTTCGAGTACTTCTCCTCCAGGCCGATGGCGAGCTTCATCTCCTGGATCTTCTGGTTCACGCCCTTTTGCCCGTTGAGCACCACCTGGGCGTCCTTGCCCTGGGCAATGAGGTTCTCGTTGAGCATGTTCGTGACGTACTGCTGGGTCAGCGTGGACGCGCCCTGGTGGCCGCCGGCGGCGTCGACCGCCAGCGCCCGGAAGATGCCCTCGGGATCAATGCCGCCGTGCTGGTAGAACCGGTAGTCCTCGACCGCCACGATCGCGTTCTTGATGTTGGGCGACATCTGGTCGAGCGGGATCCGGGTCCGGTTCTCGTCGAAAAGCGTCGCGATCAGCGAACCGTCCGCCGCCAGGACACGCGTCATCTGCGCCGGCGGCGCAGAGAACACATCATTGGGGAGGTCGGTGGTCAGTGCGGCGGAGCCGCCTGACACTGCCGTCTCGGTCAGCGCTGCTGCGGGTACCATCAATCCGGCGACCAGGGCGCCACACAGGGCGCTGACACCGATGAAACCCAGAAACCAGCCAAGGGTAATTCCGGTGGCGCGGAACAGGTTCCTGCTCCGGGGCACGGTCGGGGAAGTTTGGAACGGGACTCGCTCGGGCATTCGTGTCTCCGGATCTTCTTCCTTGCCGGCAACCATACGTTTTTACCCTACTCTCCAGAATTCGCGTCCCGCGGGCCTTCCCCTGCAACCACGCGGGAGTGCGGAATAACTCATAGCGTTTTCCCAGCAAAGTCGGCCGCCCAACAGATGCCTCCAGCGGGCGTAGGCCCCTAACAGGGGTAGCTTCCGCCCCAGGTTAGGTAGTGGATGTGCTTGTAGCCGGGACCCGGCGTCGCTAGCGTGAGGCTACTGGACCGGTAACTGGGGCTGGGCAGGGACCACCTTGGGGGAAGGAAGCCCGATGTTTTCAGTCTCGCGCCGGATTGTCCGCTTTGCACCGGCGGTTGCCGTCCTGCTCCTCGCCACGGCCTGCCAGCCGCCCCCTGCCACGCCTGGCAGTTCCTCTCCGCCTTCCACGTCCGCGACCGTCGCCGCGCCGTCGTCTTCTACCGCGGCCGCCGTGCCCACTGCGTCAGCATCGCCATCGCTGACATCAACGCCATCTCCAAGCGCGCCAAGAGACTGGGCGGAGACCGTGAAACTGGTCAGCTCAGGGGTGGCCCGCCTGGCCGTAACCCTCTGCGATGGCGGCGGCGTGGGCACCGGTTTCCTGGTGGGCGATGACCTGATCATGACGGCGGCCCACGTGGCAAAGAACGAGGCCGCCATCAACGTTTCGGTGAACGGCCAGTTCACGTCGGCGGCGGTCCTGGGGATCAATGACAATCTTGACCTGGCCCTGTTGCGGACGCCGACGGCTCTGACGGGTTACAGGTTCAATCTTGCTCCGGACCTTCCCACCCAAGGTGTTGAGGTGGCAGCCCTTGGCTTTCCCCTCGACCGTGGACTAACCTTCACGTCCGGCCGCGTCAGCGCCCTCAACCAGGAAGTCAGCCTCCCTGCCGGAACAGTTCGGGGCCTCATCCAGACGGACACGGCTATCAATCCAGGCAACAGCGGCGGCCCCCTGCTCCTCATGGACGGCAGTGTCGTGGGGGTGGTCAGCTCGAAACGGACGTGGGTCCTGGGCACCCGGGACCAGAACGATTACGGTGCCGAGGGCGTGGGGTACGCCGCCCCGGCACCGTCGGCCGCCGCGGCGTTGACGGACTGGGGCCGCCGCAGCACACCGGTGCCCCAGGCCAGCTGCGACAACCAGGCGCAGACCTCAAGCAGCGACATCATCACCACCAACCATTCGGACCACGAGCAGGCACCCAAAGTCATCCAAAGCCTGCTCACTCATGGACAGGCCATCAACCGGGCGGCCTACGACACCGCCTTTGCCGTCCTGACGCCCGAACTGCAGGCCAGCGAAGGCGGACTGGCCAAGTGGAGCTCCGGTTTGGGAACGTCCTTCTGGCGGGCCCTGACCGTCAACAGCATCAGCGGTTCCGGCAACGAGCTGACGGCAGATGTCGTCCTCCGCACCGAGCAGTCCGCGGCCGACGGTCCCGGCGGCCAAACGTGCTCCGACTGGGGACTCCGTTACCGCATGTCCTGGGACGGAAGCATTTGGCGGATGGCGGCAGCGTCCACTCCCGCAGGGCCGCCCAAAGCCTGCTGACTGCCTCAGATAGGCGTCAGCCTGCGCTGGAGGTGGGCGCAGGAACAGGCGTCGAGCCGTACCCGGCGTCAGGAGTGGGCGCAACAGACGACGTCGGCTGCGGCACTTCCGTGTATTGCCCCGCCGGCGCGGTGGCACCGGACGTCGGGGCTGGGTTGGGATCACCGGCAGGGACCGTCCCCGGACTGGACGGTTCCACGACGGCCCTGGACGATGAGGGACCTGGGCTGGGATCTGCCGAAACAGTCGGCGCCGGGGCGGAGGCCGGGGTCACCGAAGCACCCCTGACGACGGCCGTGATTTGTTCCTTGAACCCGTTGAGCGCGGCCTGGATATCGGAAAGCGGTACGTCGCGGATGTTTCTCCCGTATTCGGCGATCTGGGCCCACAGCGCTTCCAGCTGTTGCTTGCTGTCACCGTCCAGCGGACCATCAAGGGTCAGGACCAGCTGGCTGGCCAAGGCGTAGGTGAGGCAGTCCAGGCAGTTGTAGTTGGCCGCCGCGGAAAGGTTCTGCGGCACGATCACGTCCGTCTGCCCCACGACCAGCACCACTTGGAACCCCACGGCCACGGCTGCGCACCCCGAGCAGTTGGCGAAGGCATAGGCCTCGTTGGTGGTGGTGACGGGCTGGCCATCCTCGGCCCACACGAGGGCGAACGCCACACTGTACTGGACGGAGCCGTCGGTGGTGTTGACGGCGAGCGCCTGGTTCCCGTCACCCTCGGGAGCAGCCGGCCGGTCGAACGGGAACACCCAGGACGGCGCCGCAGCGGAGGAACCGCGGCCGGCAGATGGAGCGGCGGAGGCACCCGCCGGTACCAGCACCATGCTCAACTGCGGGTTGTCCCAGGTCGGTTTGGCCGTGCCGGCAGGCCACAGCGCGACGGTTCGTCCCGCCGCGCCTTGGCGCAGCGCCGCGCCGTCGCGCGCTGGAAGGATCGTCCGGGTGGCATCACCCAGCGTCCCGCGCTCGTAGGCCTGCACTGGGCGGTACGTCCCGCCGTCGGGCCACCACGCCCAGGCGAGCCCACCGAGGAGGGCGGCCACGGCACTCATGGCCACGATCCGCTGGGCAAGTTTGCCGCGGGTCTTCTGCCACAAGCCGGTGACCAACTGCCGCAACAGCCGCACCACGATATACAGCACGCCGAGCACCGGGACGGCCACCACAAGAATGGCCAGAGCCCGCACGGTCACGCCCAGGACGTCACCCGAGGACAGGCTCGCTGCCAGCGCCTCCTGCTGTTTGCCCACGCTGGCCCACCCGGTGGCCAACAGCCGCGGCAGGGACAGCACCATCATCACCATGCTGAACAGCAGCACCGGCACCGTGACCAGGACCCAGATGGTCACCACGGCCCGCGCCCACGGTTTCAACACCCTGCTCTCCGGGTTTCCCCACCGCCACGGAAGGATCCCCAGAAGGGTCGGCTTGATCCTCTGGAACAGGTCCGGGACACCTGTGGCGTCGGCCAGGATGTGGTAGCCGTCGTATTTCACCAGCGGGATCAGTTGCCGGACCATCTGCAGGATCTGGGTGACCACCACCAGCAGGAGCGCGTCGAAGCCGGTGGCCCACCACAGGCCCATGATGGCCACCGCCACGATGGCATTGAAGTACAGTCCGCCCAGGTCGGTGCGGATCCTGCCGCCGCGGCCCAGCCGGTAGGAATCCGTGACGTCCGTGAAGAATGCGGGCCACAGCAGATACAGCCCCGCCCCCATGGCTCCGGGCGTCGCCCCGCCTTTGCGGGCGGCGGCGGCGTGGCCGAATTCGTGGAACCCGGCGGAGAGGATGGTGACTGCGAGGATCAGCAGCAGGAGGGCCGGCTGTTCGAAGGCCTCATGGGTGGCGGAGCCCAGGCCCTTCACCATGAGCACCCACCAGCATGCGGCCAGGAACGCGGCCGTCACGGCCACCACCAGCAGCGGGTGGAACAGCACGGCGAACGGGGCGGTGATCCTGCGCGTGCGCTCGGGATCGGACACGATGTAGCGGAACCGCAGGCCCAGCAGCGGGTTGGATTTCCTGACCTCGGGCTGGCTGCCGTCGGCGAGCCGGAGCAGGCCCATCGGCAGCAGCTGGGAGTCCATCAGCGTGCGGACGTTGTCCGCGCTGACCAGGCGCCCTGAGCCGTCGCTGACGTGCCGGGCGATGGCCTCCAGGTCGCGCGTCCCGTCGGCTCCCTCCAGCACCAGGTACAGGAGCCGGGTCAGCTGGAGGGTCTGCCCATCGCCGCGGCGCACCAAGGACGGCGGCTCCCGGTAGCCGGAGCCTTCCGCCGGCCCAAGCAGCTGCACGCCGTCGGCCAGCGCAGGAAGGTGGGCTCCCGCCGTCGTGATGGTCCGGCCCGGCGGATCCTGGGAAAGGCCGGCGCCCGACGACGGCGGGCCCGCCTGGGCAGGCGGGCCGCCTTGGGTCTGGGTCATCTTGGCTTACTGCTGCAGGTCGGACTGCTGGCCGGCCGTGGCGTTGGCGGCTCCGTCGATGTGCTGGGAGATGGCGGCGCTCTGGTCCGAGATCGCGTATGCCTGGCTGTCGATGGAGCCAATGTTGGCGGCGACGGCCGCGTCGATGGGGGCTGCGACGTTGGCGTTCGCGGCGACGGCACCGTTGATGGGGGCGGCGATGGCGGCGTCCGCATCGAGGTTCACGTCGACGTTCAACAGGTTGCCGTTCAGCGCACCCGCTGCGTCTGTGACGCCACCGGTGCTTGTGGGCGCAGGTGCTGTTCCGGTGGTCCCATCCGTGGTTCCGGCGGTGGCCGTGTCGGTGGTGCCGTCGCCCTGGCCGATTACGCTGTCCTGGGCGGAGTTGGCATTGGCGTCGGCCACGATGCCCTGGTCAATCGCCGCGTCTTGGCTGGACAAGGCCTGCGCGTCGGAGCCATAGGACAGGATGTTGGCTGACGCGGCGGCGTCAATCGGCGCGGCCACGTTCGCATTGGCGGCGACGGCCAGGTCGATCGGGGCTGCAGCATTGATCCCCAGGTCCAGGTCCGCGTTCAGGTCCAGGACGGATGCTACTTCCTTGTCCGGCAGGGCTGTGGCCTGTTCGGACATCAGTTCTTCGTCGGTGAGAGGACGCATTTCGTTGTCCATGCTTGTGAGACCTCCAGTGCGGCGCGGGTGCTCTGCCCCCAGCGGGCAGCCCGCGCCCACCAATAGTAAGCATGGTTAGTAGTTTTGCGAAGCTATCCCTGCGGCAATGCAGCCGCAGGTCAACGCAGAAAACCTGCGCGGATTATCGGGTCCCGTGGTTGAATGGCGAATGTGCCCCCCGGCACAGTGACGCCCCAACCGGACACCAGGAGGACAGTATGACTGGAATCAACTCGAAGTTCGACAAGGAATACATCGACAAGGGCATTGACGACCTCGCGAAGGCGCCGGTGGAGGCGCTGAAGGGACTGTCCGAAAGCGACGCCCAGAAGCTCAAGGAAGCCCTTAACATCAAGACGGTCAAGGATCTGGGCACCAACAAGTTCTTCATCTGGGCGCACTCGGTCGCCAAGCTCGCGGAGTAGCGCGCCACCCAGCAGTTCCCAGCAAAGCCCTTGGCCCCGGCCAAGGGCTTTGCTGTTTTTGCCCCCTCCGGTTTCCTCCACACCGTGCAGCTGATTACCGGCCATGGCGGCCCGTTCTTTACAGTGGAAGATGGCAACTGTGGAAGGAAGGGCGGCGACTGGCATGACTGCTCCGTTCCGCGTCCCCCGGGCCATCGCCTTCACCGCCGCCATGCTGACCCTCGCCGCAGGGGCCCACCTACTGGCCGGCGGCATACTGCCCCCGCCGGTAATCCTGGCCGGAATCGTGGCGCTGGTACTGGCCCCGGTCACCATCCTCTCGAAAACAAAGATCAATGCGCCGGCGATGACCGGACTCCTGGGCTCCAGCCAACTGGCGCTCCACTGGGCCTTCGATGCACTATCGGTTTCCGCGACCTTCACCCCGGCGGACGGCGCCCATGGACACGGTGCCCTCCCGGCCTCCTCCATGGCTGCAGTCCTCGCGCCGGGCCACGCCGCCGTGCCGGGAGCCTTGATGCTGGCCCTGCACGCGGTGGCCACAGTGGCCACCGCCCTCGTCCTTGCCCGGGGCGAGGCGGCAGTGTGGGCCCTGGCCGCATGGCTGCGCCCCCTGGTCCGGATCCTGGCCGCCGTCGCCATCCCGGAGTGGCCGCACATTGCCGCGCCGGCCGCCGTCGTCATTCCTTTCCGGTGGCGGAACCTGCGCCTGCCTGCGCTGCGCGGGCCGCCTTCCTTCCACGCCGCCCTTTAGGCGGCAGACGCTCCGCGACGTGCCCAACCCGCCGAAACCAGGCAGGGCCGCCGCGTTGTCCCCTTTTCCGCGCCGCCGCCCACCCGCGGCCTCTTTGGCGCACCCCTTGGAAGGCTTGCCTTGAACACCTCACTCCGCCGTACCCTCAAGACCCTTGCAGCTGCCGCTGCCGCCGCGGGAATCGTGGCCGCGGGCGCCACCGCCGCGTCCGCCCACGTCAGCGTGAACCCGGACGATACCGCCGCCAACGGCTACTCCCATTTGACGTTCAACGTCCCCAACGAGTCCCCCACGGCGAAGACCAGCAAGCTCGAGGTCACGCTGCCAACCGACACCCCTTTCACCTCCGTTTCGGTGAAGCCCGTGGAGGGGTGGACGGCGCAGGTGATCACCAGTGACCTGCCCAAGCCCGTCACGGTGTCCGGCACCACGGTTACCAAGGCGCCCACCACAGTGGTCTGGACCGCGGACGAATCCCACCAGCTCGGCCAGAACCAGTACCAGGCGTTCTCGTTGTCCGTGGGCCGGCTTCCCGCCCAGGGCACCAAGGTCACCCTGAAGGCGGCCCAGACCTACACGGACGGCAGCGTGGTGAAGTGGGACGAGGAGGGCGCTGAAGGGCAGCCGGAACCCCAGCATCCGGCACCGTCTTTCGTAACAACGGCCGACGACGCCGCCTCCACCCCAGCGTCCGCGGCACCGAACGCCGAGGCTGCGTCCGTGACGACGCAGGCTTCCAGCGACGGATTGTCAGTGTGGGGCCTGGTCCTCGGCGCTGCCGGCTTCGTGTTGGGTGCCGCGGCGCTGGGCATGGTCCTCGCCGGCCGCCGTACCCGCCCCACCGGCAAGTAGGGCGGGCCGGATCATGAAGCCAATGTCACCCCGCACCACCCTGGCCCGGAAGGTACGCCTGCTGCTGCCGCTGGCCACCGCAGCGATCCTGTTGGTCTTTTCCGCGCCCGCCCAGGCGCACGATGCCCTCGAATCCAGCAACCCGGCGAACGGTTCCACCGTCAGCGCGATGCCGGCGAAGATCGAGCTGACCTTCGACCACACCCCCATCGCCATTAACTCGATCGTTCGCGTTGAGGATGCCAGCGGTACCGACCAGGCGGATGGGCCCGTGGAAATCGTTGACAACCAGGTCAGCCAGCCGGTCAAGCCGGGGGCTCCCCAGGGGAAGTACAAGGTGGTGTGGCGGGTGGTGTCCTCGGACGGCCACCCCATCGAGGGGACCTTCACCTTCACCGCGGGGGGCCCGAATTCCGCGGCGCCGCCTACACCGGCTCCCAGTCCCACATCGGCGAACCCGGGGGTTCCTTGGCCGCTGGTTGCGGCGGGAATAGTTGGGGCCGTCCTGGTCATCGGCCTGGTGGTGGCCGGGCTCCTGATCCGGCGCCGGCTGCGGAACCCGGAAGACGAAGGCTAAGAATGGCCAGCGCCGGCACGGCAACCACCGTATATTCGGCCGTGCCGGCGGCCCCTCGGCTTTTGGCGCGTGCAGCGTTAGGGTGGGCCTTGCCCGGCCCACATCCCTACACCAGGAGTCCCCATGTCCAAGCACACCATCGCCAACGGTGATCCCTGCTGGATCGACCTCATGACGTCAGATCCGGACAAGTCCCGCGAGTTTTATACCCGCCTGTTCGGCTGGACCTACGAGGAGGGCGACCAGGAGAAGTACGGCGGCTACATCACGGCGTTCGCCAACGGTGCGATGGTGGCCGGGATGATGAAGAACGACGCCGGCTCCGGGTACCCGGATGTCTGGACAACGTACCTGCGGGTGGAGGATATCCAGGCGACAGCCGACGCGGCCGTGGCGGCAGGCGGCCAGGTGTTGATGGGGCCCATGGAGGTGCCCGAGCAGGGCCACATGGCGATGCTCGGGGACGCAGGCGGAGCCGCAATCGGCGCCTGGCAGTTCGGCGGCCACACCGGGTTCCAGGCCACGGGCGAACCCGGCACCCCCTACTGGCATGAACTCCACGCCCGGGACTACGCGGCGTCGGTGAAGTTCTACCAGGACGTCTTCGGCTGGGACACGGACGTCATGAGTGACACCGAGGACTTCCGCTACACCACGCTGGGATCCGGGCGGGACTCACGGGCGGGCATCATGGACGCCTCCCATTTCCTGCCTGAAGGTGTGCCGGCCAACTGGCAGAACTACTTCACCGTTGAAAACACCGACGCCGGGGTGGAGATCGCCACGTCCCTGGGCGGCCAGGTGCTCCATCCCGCCGAGGACACGCCGTTTGGGCGAATCGCCACCCTCACGGACCCCACCGGCGCGCTGTTCCGGATCGCCCAAAGATAGGGCCGGTCCCCCGCGCCCGGCGATGAGCGCCGGAGCCGGGGGTGACGGCGCATAGAATCGGGTAAAACCGCAGGCCAACAGGGGGTCAAGCTTTGCCCGAGCAACAGTCCGCACCGAAGGACACCAAGCGCCGTGACGTAGTACTTGGGCGCCTAAAGGACTGGGGTTTGCCCCTGGGGATTGCCGTGGCGGCCATCGCGCTGGGCGCCGCCAGCATCACCGGCGGCCTGGCGGACCGGGACCGCAAGAACCAGGAAGCGGCGGCCAGCCAAAGTGCCGCGGCCATCCCCACCTGTGAGGTGACGGACCGGAACAGCCTGGTCCCGCCGTCGGGCGCGTTGTTGGGCGTGAACCTGAACCTGGAAGCCAAACCACTGGCCCAGTACGCGGCCGACCTGGGCCACAAGCCCGCCGTCAGCGTCTCGTTCGCCGACTTCCCCTACACAGAGCAGGAACGGACCCACCTGCAGCAGGCGGCCGCCCAGATCCGGGCGGACGGTCACATCATGCTCCTGACCCTCGAACCCAAACAGGGCCTGGCCGCCGTCACCCGCGACGTCATCAGCGACTTGGTGAAGGATCTGGGGTCGATCAACAGCCAGGGCGTCCCGGTGATCGTCCGCCTGGCCCACGAGATGAACGGGTCCTGGTATCCCTGGTCCCAGCAGCCGCTGGAGTACAGGGACATGTTCACCCGGGTCGCGGACGCTGTCCACACGGGCGTTCCGGGCTCGGCCATGATGTGGGCGCCCAATTACGCGGGCGGCTATCCGTTCGCGGGCGGCCAGTTCGAGGCGAAGGCGGGCAGCGCGGATTTCGCGGCCCTGGACACCGATCACGACGGCGCCATCACCATGGCGGACGATCCTTACGCCCCGTATTACCCGGGGGACGGGGCGGTGGACTGGGTGGGCATGTCGCTCTACCACTGGGGCGCGAAGTACCCGTGGGGCGAGAACGAGATCCCGGAGGCCAACAAGTTCGCCGACCAGCTCACCGGCAACTACGTGGGGGCAAACGGCGATGACACCCTCCTGCCCGACTTCTACAGCGTGTACGGCAAAGACCACAACAAACCCGTGGCCATCCCGGAAACCGCCGCCCTCTACAACCCTACGGCCGGCGGCGCCGCGGAAATCGACATCAAGCGCACCTGGTGGGAGCAGGTGTTCAGCGCCCAGGCCCACGCCCAGTTCCCCAACCTGAAGATGATCAACTGGTTCGAATGGGACAAGAACGAGGTGGAGGTCAACGGCAGGATCGACTGGACTACCACCAACAGCCCCGCCATCCGCGGCGCCTTCACTACGGCCCTGCCGGACTGGCTGCACTACGGGACTGGGACCACCTGCCGACCCGCTGGTTAGGTAAGGTTTGTCCATGATCCAGGCTGCGGCCGTGTCCGCACTGACGTCCTACCACTGGCTGGGAATTCCCATTGCCGCCGCCGGCGCCGTCCTGCTCGCCCTGGGAACGCTCTTCCAGCACCGGGCTGTGGAAGACCAGCCGGCTGCCTCCGGGCGCGCGGCGGGCAGCATGGGCGGAGGTCGGCTCCAGGCACTGGTCCGCAAACCGGCGTGGCTGGCCGGAACGGCGATGCTCGGGGCTGCGATCCTGCTCCAGCTCACCAGCCTCCGGTTCTCACCCCTGATCGTGGTGCAGCCCATCGGCGCGGTGGCCCTGGTGGTCACCACCCTCGCCACCGCGCGGATGACCCGGAGGTCCCCCGGGCGGCGGGCCCTCACCGCCGTCACCCTCTGCGTCGGTGGGGTGGGCGTGTTCGTGGCCGTGGCGGCGTTCTCCGCGGAGGACGTGGAAATCAGTGACCGGCACCTGGTGACCATCCTGATCGTCCTCGCCGTGGTCCTCGCCTGCGTCGCAGTGGCCTATGCCTTATGGCGTCACCGCTCCGGCGCCGTGGTGTTCACCGCCGGCGCCGGGATCCTTTTCGGGTTCGTCGCCGCCCTGGCCAAGACCGTCATTGCACGGCTGTTCCAAGGCGACTTTGAATGGCTTTCCCTGACCTGTTTGGCGGGGCTTGTTGTCGCGGCCCTGGCCGGCAGCTTCCTGGTCCAGAACGCCCACACCCGGGGAACGCCCGAACTCGTGGTGGCCGGACTCACCGTGATCGACCCGCTCGTGGCCGTGGCCATCGGCGTCACCATCCTGGGCGAGGCTGACTCCGCCCCGCCGCTGGCCATCGTCCTGTTCCTCCTGTCAGGAGCCACCGCCGTGGCAGGGGTCATCCTGCTGGCCACCGTCAAGACACCGGCCGAACCACGGGTCAAGCGGTAACCCCAGCCAGGACTTATTCGTGCTCGCGGACGTATTCCTCGGGGCTGACGTCCTCCGGCTCAATCCCGCCGGCGTGCTCGGATTCGAAAATACTGAACGCCAGGCCCAGACGGTGCCGCAGCTCCAGGGAGGCGTGCTGCCGGAAGTCGGTCAGGCCTTCCCGTTCCTCTTCAGCCATATGGTCGCCGTTGGCTTCGTTGGCCTTCGCCACCGCGTCCCACCAGTCGGCGCTACCCGTCGGGTGCCGGTCCACGTCACTGATGGCGTCCCGGATCTCGTTGTGGTCGTGGATGGCGTCGGTGGTCTCGTCAACGGCGGAGTCCTTTCCGCCGGCCCCCTTCCCCAGTTCCAGCAGCTCAGGGTAGAAGAGTTCCTCCTCTGCCTTGGCGTGGACTTCAAGCAGGATCCGCATGCGTTTCCATACCGCGTCCAGGCTGGATGTTTCGCTGGCATGCATTTCATCGAGCAGGGCGAACAGGCGCCGCTGCTCGTGGTGGTCGTTCAAAATCACTTCAACGATGTCCATGGTGGTCCTCTCCGCGGGGGTAGCTACGCCCTAATCCTTACCCTCACCAGCCCGTCTTCCACCAGCACACCCTGCAGGGACAGGATTCCCAGCGGATTCCCAGCAAATAACCACCAGTTGGGGCAGGCCGGTGGGTACGGCTTCACTGAAGCCGTGACAACAATCCAAGAGGAGGCAAAAGACATGGAAGCGCTGCCCCTGGTGGTCCTGCTCCTGATTTTCGCCGGTGCGGCGGCGGTGATCTGGGTGGCCGGGATCCAGCTGTCCAATCAGACGGACGTCCTGGATGACCGGCTGCACCTGGGCTCGGCGCTGGGCGGGCTGATCCTGCTGGCCATTGCCACCAACCTGCCGGAGATCGCCATCACGGTCAGCGCGGCCGCCTCCAACAACATCGGCGTGGCCGTGGGCAACATCCTGGGCGGCATCGCCATCCAGACCGTGGTGCTGGTGATCCTGGACGTGTTCGGGACCAAAGGCACGGAGCCGCTCAGCTACAAGGCAGCATCCCTCACCCTGGTCATCGAAGCCGTCACGGTCGTCGCCGTCCTGGGCGTGGTGATCGCCGGCAGCCAGATGCCCGGATCACTCGTGGCCCTGCACCTGACCCCCGCCGCGGTGCTGATCGCCGTGATCTGGATCCTCGGATTGATCCTGGTCCAGCGCTCCCAAAAGGGGCTCCCCTGGCACCAGCAGGGCGAGGCCCCCGGCGGCCAGGACCGGCCCAAGGGACACTCCAAGAAGAAGTCCACCGACAAGAACCGGCACATCAGCACGGGCAAGTCTGCCCTGATCTTCACCGTGGCGGCCCTAGCAACCCTGGGCGCCGGCGTCGTCCTGGAGCGCAGCGGCGACGCGATCGCCGGGCACATCGGCCTCTCCGGGGTCCTCTTCGGCGCCACCTTCCTGGCCCTGGCAACGTCCCTGCCGGAAATCTCCACCGGCCTGGCCTCGGTGAAGCAGGGCGACTACAAGCTCGCTTTCAGTGACATCTTCGGCGGCAACGCCTTCCTCCCGGTCCTGTTCCTGGTGGCCGTCCTCATCACCGGCAAACCGGTGCTGCCGCAGGCCCAGGCCACCGACATCTACCTCACCGCCCTGGCCATCCTGCTGACCCTGACCTACCTGCTGGGCCTGCTCTTCCGCCCGAAGAAAAAACACCTGGGCATGGGGACCGACTCACTGGTGGTCCTGGTCCTGTACCTGGTGGGCGTGGCCGGACTGTTCGCCGTCGCCACCATGTCCTGACCGCCGGAATTGGCGTCGAGGCCAAGACTGCGCAACACCCGCCGGGACCGGTCCAGAGGGGTTGCCGTTACGAACAGATGGTAGGTGCGGCCGAGTCAGGCCAGTACAGGAATGTTCGGAAGGTGCAGCCATGAATCCACACAACAGTCCGCGAGCGCGCAACAGCGGACGGATGCGGGTTACGGCCCTGACAACGTTCCTGGCCCTGGCCTTGTCCGGCTGCGCCGCGGCAGGCGCCGAAAAGCCGCTGCCCGAAAGACCTTCAGCGGGTCCGTCCGCTTCGCCAGGGGCAACCGCCAGTGCCGCGGCGGACGGCCCCTCACCGGCCGCAACCATGGTCTGCGGCGACGAGACCAGGACGAACATCGTCAAGGCCCTGTCCCTTCCCTCCGAGCCTCCCACCACGGACTCCTGGGCGGACAAGCTCTACACCTGCACCTACACGCTCCCCTCCGGGCACCTGATGCTCTCGGTAAAGGAAACATCCGATCCGGAAACTGCCCGTAAATTTTTTGACGGGCTGCAGCAACAGGCGCCCGGGGCTGCGCCTATCGAGGGGCTGGCGAACCTGGGATTTCCGGCGTTCCAAACGCCCACCTCAGCGGTCTTTACAAAAGACAACTTCGTCCTGACGGTGGACGCGGCAGCCCTTCCCTCCACTCTGGGCCCCCATGCCGTTTCCCGGGACGCCTTCGCGTACCAGGTGGCCACCGCCGTGCTGGCCTGCTGGTCCGAATAGCCAGGGAGGGGCAGAAAAGCACCCGCCCTCCCCATCCGTGACGTGGAGCACAGCGAACCAGCATTGTCACAGTCATGGGCGGCCCATCAGGGGAGCGTCCATTTCCAATGGAGGAAATGTCATGAAGAAATCCGCTTTCCTGGTAGCCCCGGTTCTTGCCCTGGGCGCCTTCGCACTCTCCACCAGCCCGGCCGTTGCCGCCGACAACGCCACCATGTACCAGGCGAACCTCGCCGCGATCAATGGCAGCAACGCCTCCGGAACCGTCATGGTCACCGTCAACGGCGACCAGGCAACCGTCACGGAGAAGGTCTCCGGACTCGCCGCCATGTTCAACGGAAACCCGTACCCGCATGTGCAGCACATCCACATCGGCGCGAAGGGCATGTGCCCTGACATGTCTGCCGATACCAACAAAGACGGCGTCATCAGCACCACCGAAGGTGCCCCGGCCTACGGCGGCATCGGCGCGACGCTGTCCACCAGCGGGGACACCAGCCCCGCGGCCGGAACGGACCTGAAGGTCGCGGGCATGGGTGCCTCCTATACCTACAACCGGACCTTCACCCTGGATGCAAAGACTGCTGATTCGCTCAAGGCCGGAACCGCCGTCGTTGTGGTCCATGGCCTGGATCCGGCCACCCTGCCCGAGGCAGCGCAGAAAGCTCCCAGCGACCTGGTGCCTTCGCTGCCCCTGGCCGCCACCTCACCGGCCTTGTGCGGCTCCCTGAAGGCCATGCCGGCCGGAGCCCCCGGCACCGGCATCACCACCCCGGCCCCGGCCGGACCTGACCTTGGCCTGATCGCTGCCGGCGGCGGCCTGGTCCTCGCAGCCGGCGGCGCGTACGCACTCCGCCGCAAGATGGCTGCGTAGGCCCGGCAGAACAGCAGGAACAAGCAGGGACCTGATGGAACCCCGGAACAGCAGCCGCCGCGGACGCGTCATCGCGTCCGCGGCAGCCGCGCTGCTCCTGGCCGGCGGCATCACCACCATCGGCCTCGGACTCCACGCCGAACCCCCAGGCACGGGGGAACCAGCAGCAGTGTCCAGCCCACCGGCCGCGGCGCCGTCCGCTGACGACGGCGGATCGGGGCCGGCGTCCCCAACAGGGCCGCCGCCCGCTCCACCGGTCCAGCCCGTCCCGCCGGCCGACGCCAAACCGGCCACTCCGGATGCCCCGCTGCCCGCCTCCGTCCCGGTGCGGGTCGAGGTGCCTTCCATCGGGGTGGACGCAGCTGTGGCTCCGGTGGGAAAGCAAGCGAACGGGGAGGTCCAGACGCCGTCGGGAGAACCGGGCTCGCCTGCTGGCTGGTACCAGGATTTGCCCACCCCGGGCCAGACGGGCTCGGCGGTGATCCTGGGCCACGTCAACAGCACCACCAGCGATGTTGGACTGTTCTACCGCCTCCACGAGCTCACCGCGGGCCAGACCATCACGGTGACCCGTGCGGACCACACCGCCGCGGTCTTCACCGTGGACAAGGTGGACGTGTACCACAAATCAACGTTCCCCACCGTGAAGGTCTACCAGAACGCCGACCGGCCCGAGATCCGCCTGATCACGTGCGGCGGCTACGATCCGGCCACGAGGGAGTACCTCGACAACACCGTCGTTTACGCGCACCTGGTCTCCAGCCACCCCGCGTGATCCGCAGCGGCTACCGCGCCCGGGCCGACAGCGGCCACTCATCCCCGAGAGGGAACACCATGAAATCGACATTAACCAAGCGCATGGCCCTGGCCCTGATCGGCGCCGCAACCGTCTTCGGGGCCAGCGCGTGTGGAACCAGCGGAGGAGGCTCCGCCACGGCACCGGAAGCGCCGACGTCCACGCAGGCATCAATGGAGGGCATGGGAGGTTCGCCCATGGCGTCCCCAAGCGGCACCACGATGGCAGGGCATCAGTCGTCCGGAACGACCTCAGGCCTGACGATCCACATCAAGTCCTTTGCCTATACCGGGCCGGACAACGTCCCCGCCGGCGCGAGTGTGACCGTCATGAACATGGACAACGAGGCCCACACCGTGGCCGCCGACGACGGCTCCTTCGATGCCGTGGTTAAGCCCGGGACCAGCACCACCTTCACCGCCCCCGCGAAGGCCGGAAGCTACCCCTACCACTGCACCTACCACTCCGGCATGCAGGGAACCCTGACGGTCAGGTAGGCGGGTCAGCCTACGGGCATCCGGTTCTGCGCGCGCCGGATCCGGTACTCACGCCAGGTGATCCACACAATGAAGATGTCGAACGCGGTGAGCAGCACCATGCCCCAGGTGAACTCCACCGAGATCCGGTACCCCTGGTACACGATGAACACCAGCAGGAACGCGATCATCCAGGGGTAGGCCCACAGCTTCTCCCTCAGGACAGCCCACACCAGGACAATCTTCACCACTCCGTGCAGGAGGAGATAGACGGCGCCAAACAACGACGCCGACCCCGAAAGGTTGGCAGTCAGGTGCACCAGGGTGTTGGCCACGAAGTCCCGCGGATCCTGGGCGAGTTCGTGCTGGGTGAGGAACCGGACCAGGTCATTGATCTGCGCGGGCGTGACCAGCAGGAGGAGTACCCCGCCGATCAGTTCCAGGACCCCGTCCAGGCCCTTGAGGATGAGGGAGATGCGGAAGGTCCTGTCCAGCAGGGCCGTTCCCTGGCGCGTGTTTTCCATTGGATATTCCCTTCCCACAACCCGTGCAGTGTATCCCCGGGACAGCACTGGGCACCCGCCAAGCAGACCACGCGCCGGCGGCCACGGCATTCAGCTTTTCCCCAGCATCGTCTCCTACAGTGATCCCGTGCCGGTCCATGCCGCGGGGGCGAGGACGCACGCGCAAATTTGGAAGGACACACCGAGGTGAACCCATCAATCCCGTCAATGAAGACCCGCATCGGCGTCGGAGCCTCAGCTCTCCTGGCCGCCGGCGCCATGGCCGTCGCAGGTGTGGGCGCCGCGTCCGCCTCCCCCAGTCCAACAGCTACCGCCTCGGCCGCGGCCACCGGCCAGGCCAAGACGGCGAAGGTCGCCGGCGGCCTGCAGGCGTTCCTTGGCATCAACGCAGACAGCCCCCAGGCCGTTGGGGACCGTGCCGCGAAGGCAGCCGAAGCCCTGGTCAACCACCCGCAACTGTTCGCCAAGCTGCCCGCCGCCCTCCAGGCCGACGTCACCACGCTCAAGGACGCCCCGGCAGCGGACCGGGTGAAGGACGCGTACAAGATCAAGACCACGGCCCTCTCCGGCGGCTACGGACCCGAAGTCCAGAAGCGTGCCGAAGCGCTGGAGAAGACCGTTACCGGTTTCGCCGGCCTGCGGCAGGAGCTGCGCACCGCGTTCAGCTCGGGCAACCCCGGCGCCGGGCTCCAGAAGGTGGCCGACCAGCTCATCGCGCACCCGAAGCTGTTCGCCAAGCTTCCCGCCAACCTCCAGGCTGACCTGACCACGCTCAAGAACGCTGCCCCCGCGGACCTGGACGCCCAGGCGAACAAGATCAAGGACACCGCACTGAATGGCGGCTACGGCGCCAAGGTGCAGAAAATGGCCGAGGCACTCCAGAAGAAGGCGGCAACGCCCAGCACGTAACACCTCCAGCCAGCCGCCGGGAGGCGTGCGACGGCGGCGCGGACGGTTCCAGGTCCGGCGGCGTGGGCAGTGGGCCGGGTTCGTTATGGTACCGCCGCGGGGCAGGGATATGAGCGCATGATGTTCCCATGAGAAGGATCATCTGGTGCCTGGCAGCGGCCATCATCATCACGCTTGCCTTTGGGAGCGTGTACGTCGCGCTCCAGCAGATCGGCCGCCACATGGCCAATACGGCGCCCGCTGCCGCCGCCGCCGCGCGGCTTCAACAGCCGGGGCCTGATACGGCGGCGGGGCCGCGGCTGGAACTGTCCCCTGACAGCGGCGTGTTCCTGATCGTTTACGGGGACACCAACAGCCCGCTCTCCTCTACCGTGGTCCTGCGCGGAGCCATGCCCGTGGTACCGGACGGGGTGCTCGAAACGGCGCGGGCGGCGGGCAGCGACACGGTGACGTGGCAGCCGGAGCCTGGTTTGCGGATGGCGATCGTGGCGAAACAGGGGGCAGGCAACGTCGTGGTGGCCGGCCAATCGCTGGCACCCTTCGAGGCCAGCGACAACATGACCCAGATGTTCCTGGCAGCAGGATGGCTGGGCAGCATGCTGGTCCTGGCGGGAGCGTTCGGTGCGGCAGAGTTGCTGGGACGCAGGCAAGGCAAAGAACCGGGAAAGTAGGGGCTGGTTGCCCCCTCTTACGGCTTTTCCGAAGAAATTTCCGCCGGGCTGCATCCGGGCAGGGCAATCGACCGGTAGTAGGGGTGTCAGCACAACCCCGCCCCACCGGGGCCCTCAAAGGAGTTCGAAATGCGCAAGATACTTTCTGCAGCCGCCGGAGCAACCACCCTCCTGGCAGCTTTGGCCTTCGCCGCCCCTGCCCAGGCGTCCACCTGGCATCACGACGACGAGGGAACAGCCAAACTCTCCGTCCTCCACGGCGTGCCGGGCCTGGTGGTGGACGTCTGGGTTGACGGCAAGCTCACCCTGGACGACTTCAAGCCGGGTACTTTGGCCGGCCCACTGACCATTGCCGGCGGAGACCACAAGATCGCCATCACCGGCGCCACAGCGACCAGCCCGGACAACCCCGTGATCGGCCCCGTCACCGTGGACCTCGAAGCCGGGCAAGACTACACCGCCGTCGCACACCTGGCCGCGAATGGGACCCCCACCGCCACACTGTTCACCAACGACACCAAAGCCAGCCCCAACGGCAAGGGAAAGCTGACCGTCCGGCACGTCGCCGCCGCCCCCGCCGTCGATATCCTGGCCGGAGGGAAGGCCGTCATCAAGGGCCTCACCAACCCCGACGAGCAGACCCTCACCCTGAAAGACGGAACCATCTCCGCCTCGGTCGCGGCAGCAGGAACCACCGCCCCGCTCATCGGACCCGCCAGCGTCAACATCGCCGAGGGAAAGACCACCATCGTCTACGCCTGGGGCAGCCTCAAAGATAAGAACCTGGGACTTGCCGTGCAGGTGGTGGACTCCGCATCACGCGGACACGACTGCGACGACGACTGACCGCCGAATCCCCGCCGCTGGTTAGCACCCCCGATTTGACCCCGGCGGAGCCGCCCACTCGGCGGCACCGCCGGGGATTGGGAACATCTGCGTTCCGGTAGTGTCACCCGCCCATGGCGGACTACATCCGGCAGCGGCATAATGGGGCATTGAACCAGGCCTGTTGCCGCTCAAGGAGCACCCGATGGAGGCTGCCGCCACGCACGATTGGGACCCCGGCTTCGACCAGGCGTTTGCCGGCGGGGACGAGCGCGTCCTCGCCGAGGCGTACCGGAGGCTGGGCCCGCTGGTTTTCACGCTGGCGCTCAGGTCCCTGGGAGAGCGGAGCGCGGCGGACGACGTCACCCAGGAAGTCTTCATCCGCGCCTGGAAGTCACGGACCACCTACCGGCCGGAGGTTGCGCGGCTGCCCGCCTGGCTGGTGGGGATCACACGGAACGCCATCAGCGACGCGTTGTCCGAGCGCACCCGGCAACGACATCTGGAGCAAGCGGCGGTCCAGCTGGTCCCGGACCCGTCTGACGCACCGGAAGAAGGAGGCGTGGA
Organism: Pseudarthrobacter niigatensis; assembly: GCF_030812615.1. Lineage (NCBI taxonomy): Bacteria > Bacillati > Actinomycetota > Actinomycetes > Micrococcales > Micrococcaceae > Pseudarthrobacter > Pseudarthrobacter niigatensis. Next base: position 78,415 of record NZ_JAUSTB010000005.1, read on the forward strand.
GGCCGTGGCCGACCGCCTGATCCTTGACGATGAACTGGCACACCTGGGAGACCCCCAACAGGCGATACTCAGGCTGGCGTTCTACGATGACCTTACCCACGACCAGATCTCATCCCGCCTGAACCTGCCGCTCGGAACCGTTAAAAGCCATATCCGGCGCAGCCTTGCCCGGTTGCGCACCCGCCTGGAGGTGGAACATGGAACACCTTGACGCGGAACTCCTCAGCCTGATGGCGCTGGGCGAAACACCGGGCACTGAGTCCGACGCCGAGCACCTCGCCGGCTGCACCGAGTGCGCCGAAACCCTGCGGGGCTTCCAACTGGTCAGGGACATTGCCACCCTGGAACCGGCAGGCATCAAACTCGAGCAACCGGGCCCCCGGACCTGGGCAGGGATCCACCAGGCCCTTGGCCTCTCCCCCGCCCTCGCAGCGGATCCCCTGACCCAAACAGGGGCCTCCACACAGGCTCCGGCGGAAACAGCCACGACGACGGGCCACAGGAAACCGGGCCACGGGCCGGACGGCGCACCGATTCCGCTGCGGCCCCGCGCCCAGGACCAGCGCACCCGTCCCAGGCTGTGGATGGCCGCCGCTGCCGCCGGCGTCGTCCTCGGCACGGCCGCCGGCTGGACCGCGGCCGGCGTCCTGGAACATCCGGGCACCCCTTCCCCCGGCCCCACCCAGTCCGGCCCCGCTCCCAGGGTCCTCGCACAAGCGCCCCTGACCGCGCTGCCCGCACACACGGGCAGCGGCGAGGCGCAGGTGGAACAACTCCCCGACGGGACCCGCCAACTCACCATCCGCCTCTCCGTGGACCGGGCAGCGGGATACCGGCAGGTATGGGTCGGCACCAGCGACCTCACCGGAATGGTCAGCCTGGGCGTCCTGGCCAATGACACCGGCACCTTCACCATCCCCGCCGGGATCGACCTGGCCCAATATCCCGTTGTGGACGTCTCAAACCAGGCCTACAACGGGAATCCGGCCCACTCCGACGACAGCGTCGCCAGGGGACAATTCACCCCCAAAACCTGACACTCCCCTGCCGCCGGACCCCACGCAGCAGTTCTTGGAGACAGCCGTCAGGACGTTTGCGACGCCGCAGCGGACGGATCCAGGTCGGCGAGCGTGAGCGAGTGGGCAGGTTGGTCCGGGAACGGGACAGTGCAGCGAACCGCCAGGTCCGGGCCAACATGCACCAGCTCCCCCGCCGCCAGGGGCCGCCAGCCGGCGTTGTGGTTCATTGGTTCGGTGGCGAAGAGGACGGACCGGGCACCGGAGAGTTCGGTGCTTCGCGTGTGGATCCGGTGGCTCCGCGCATCCAGCGGCGCCACCGGAGCCGGCTCTACTGAAGGGTCCCGTTCCAGCATGAACAGCGGGTGGGTGGCCGGGTAGCGGAGTGCCCAGAGATCGGTCGCGGTGGTCACGATCAGGTTCAGGGCCAGGACGGGAAGCTCCGCGGCGATCCAGCCCACCGCCCGCACAATGCCTTCGGCCACATCCCCGCCGGCCCCGCGGCTCTCGGCGGTGATGAGGGCGAAGAGCCGTTCGCTGTCGGTCTGCCCCTGCACCAACCCGGACGCCCCAAAACCGGCAAGCCGCGCGTCGAGCCGGTCCAGCCCGTGGAACGCCCCGTTGTGCGCGAACAGCCGCCCATCCTGTTCGAACGGGTGCGTATTCACCAGGGTGTGGGCGCCGGTGCTGGCATACCGGACGTGGGCCAGGAAGGTGGTGCTCACCAGCTGCCGGGCTTCCCGGGCGAAGGCGTGGTCCTCCCATGCGGCGAGCGGCCGTTTGCTGACCCGTGCGCCGCCGTCGGCCGCAAACGTGCCGATCCCCGCGCCGTCGGGCTCCCGCCTGCTCTGCTCAGCCAGGCTGTCCGGTGCGTCCAGGAGCCAGAAAGTGGCGCGGACGGGCCGGGACCCGGCGTGCAGCCCGAACAACCGGCACACGAAATGCTCCTTCAGCGCCCCAGGGCCGCCAGCACTACGGCAACAGTTCCCACAGCCAAGAACGCCAGGCCGACGTAGGACGTCGCCCTCAGCCGGCGGCGGCGCAGCTCCCTGCGTGAGTAGCGCGCATCGTAACTTCCCCCATATTTACCCATGGCCACAGATTAGGAATGCAAGCTCAACGTTTCCTCAAGATGGAGGAATGTGGCTGCCAATTTCTATCCGATGAACAACTCCAGCTGGTCCGTGGTCCGCTGGCCGGCGTAGGTGATCCTGCGAAGGTACTTCGCAGCGAGCCCCGGCAGCATACCGGCCGGATCGGATCCGCTGGCCGCGCGGCGGAGGTCCTCCTCAAGGTCAAGCGCAATCCCGGCCAGCTGCATGGCCCCCACCATCTGCGCCGACGTCCGGAGACTCAAAACGGCTGCCATCGCGCCCTTGCCGTCACCGCTGGTCAGGGTGCTGCGGATCTTCTCGATCCTGGCCGGCATCTGCTCGATGAAGTCCCGGACGAATACCTTCCAGATGCCGTCGTCATAATCCGTTTCGGCCCGCAACAGTGCCAGGACGGAGTCATCCAGCACGGGCAGGTTAGGGCTTTCCTCCTGGTTCACGGCTCCCGCAGCGCCCCTGGCGCCTAAGGTTTCCCGTCCATACACATGCTCCCCCTTGCAAGTACGTTTCCGAACCAAGTTCGACGCTACGCGCTGGGCGTGGGAGGTCACACGAGTAGTGGGTACTCAAGTTTTCTGGCGCGGGACGCTTAGTGGTGGAATGCTTCCTTCTGCTGCTGCGTGGGCATGGGACCTGTGAGGGCATCCAGGTAGTCCACTTCCTTCTGGAGGTCGGCCAGGAAGCTGGCGGCGAGGTCGCGGGTGAAGCCGTTGCGCACCACGATCCGCTGCACCGTGATGCCCTCGAGCCCGTCCGGCAGCGGGTAGGCCGGGACCAGCCAGCCGTTCATGCGCAGGCGCTCGGAGAGGTGGTGCAGGTTCCAGTTCTTGGTGTGGCCGTCGGTGAGCTGCCAGGCGAAGACGGGGATGTCGGACCCGTCACTCCAGAGGGTGAAAGCGTCCATGGCGCCGATCTCGTGGGACAGGTACCGGGCCACGTCGCGGCAGCTGGCCTGCACGGACCGGTAGCCCGCAAAGCCCAGCCGGAGGAACAGGTAGTACTGCAGCAGCACCTGGGCGCCGGGCCGGGAGAAGTTCAGGGCGAAGGTTGGCATGTCCCCGCCCAGGTAGCTGACGTGGAACACCAGGTCTTCGGGCAGTGCGTCAGCGTCGCGCCACACGATCCAGCCCAGGCCGGGGTACACCAGCCCGTACTTGTGGCCGGAGGTGTTGATGGAGACAACCCTGGGGAGCCGGAAGTCCCACACCAGTTCCGGCTGCAGGAACGGCGCCACCATGGCCCCGGACGCGCCGTCCACATGAATGGGGATGTCCAGGCCGGTGCTGGCCTGGATGGCGTCCAGCGCGGCGGAGATCCGTTCCACGGGTTCGTAGGCGCCGGTGTAGGTGACGCCCATGATGGCCACCACGCCGATGGTGTTCTCATCCACGTAGCGTTCCAGGTCATGGCCGTCCAGCGTGGGGTGGTCGGCGGACACGGGCACGTAGCGGGCTTCCACCTCGAAGTAGTTGCAGAACTTCTCCCAGCACACCTGCACCGCGGAGCTGAGGACAATGTTGGGCGAGTCGGTGGGCTGCTCGGCGGCACGACGGCGGTGTTGCCACCGGCGTTTGAGCGCCAGGCCACCGAGCATGCACGCCTCGGAAGAGCCAACCGTTGAGGTGCCGACGGCGGCGGCCGGATCCGGGGCGTTCCACAGGTCCGCGAGCATCCGCCAGCACCGGGTTTCGATCAGCGCCGTCTGCGGGTATTCGTCCTTGTCGATCATGTTCTTGTCGAACGTTTCCGCATAGAGCTGGGAGGCTTCCCGCTCCATCCAGGTGCCCACGAACGTGGCCAGGTTCAGGCGGGAGTTGCCGTCCAGCATCACCTCGTCGTGGACCACCTGGTAGGCGGTGCCCGGCAGGGACTCCCCGTCCGGAATGGTGAAGCGGGGGAAGATGGTGGACTCCCCCGGCCGGCTGAACAGGGGGTTCAGCTCCACGCTCGATTCGGGTTCGTGCCGTTCGCTCCGGTGTGACCTGGTCATGTCCGCTTCCTTAGCCCTCGCCGTCGCAGGCGCGCGCCTGCCATTGCACTTCCGCTGTTCCCAGCACTCCGTATTATTCATGCACCGGCTGGGAAGGGCGCCCAGGGAGGTCGCGGCGGGCGCGTCAGGACGTACGACGGCGGCGCGTCACGTTCCAGCGAGACTCAGGTTTCTGCCGGGTCCGTCAGGGACAATCACCGCATGACAGAACCCCCGCAGCAGATCCCTCCGTCCCACGGCACCGCGTCAGCGCTCCGCGACCCTGGCAGCACCCCATCCCGGAGGGGCACACACCCCGGTGCCCCGGTGCGGACGGCGCTGGCCAAGGTACCGGAAATCACCGCCTGGTTCTGGGTGGCGAAAGTGTTCACCACGGGGATGGGCGAGACTGCCTCGGACTTCCTGGTCCACACTTTGGATCCTGCCGTGGCACTGGCCCTCGGCGGCGTGGGGCTGGCCGGGTCGCTGGTCCTGCAGTTCACCGTGCGCCGCTATGTTGCATGGGTTTACTGGCTGGCGGTGGTGATGGTCAGTGTTTTCGGCACCATGGCGGCGGACGCCGTGCATGTGGTGCTCGGCGTGCCGTACGTGGTGTCTGCGGTGTTCTTTCTGGCCGCGCTGTTGGCCGCCTTCGGCGTCTGGTTCCGGACCGAGAAGACGCTGTCCATTCACAGCGTGGACACCCGGCGCCGCGAGTTGTTTTATTGGGCGGCTGTGCTGACCACGTTCGCCCTGGGAACCGCCGCCGGGGACCTGGCCGCCTACAGCCTTGACCTCGGCTACTTCGCGTCCGGTCTGATTTTCGCGGCGGTGATCGCAGGTGCCGCGCTGGCCTGGTGGCGCCGCTGGATCGCTGCCATCCCCGCGTTCTGGTTCGTGTACATCCTCACCCGGCCGCTGGGGGCGTCCTTCGCCGACTGGACCGCTGTGGGCGCGGACCGGGGCGGCCTGGGGTGGGGAACGGGAGTGGTCACCTTGGGGCTTGCGGTGTGTACCGCGGCCGTGGTGGCCCGGAGTTCCGCCGTGGGCCGTAAGTCCTGACCGCTGCGGGGAAGAGGGAGTGCCGCCGCCTCAAATTTGGGGGATGATGAGGCGGCGGCACTGCAACAAAGGTACCCCCGGGACAGGCCGGACCGGCCGGGATCCGGCCCGCGGTCCGGAAACCTTGACGGTTTTTTTACGCCGTCTTTCACTCCCGCCACTCCGCACCTTTCACACCCCAAGGGGCAGCTGACAGCATGCACAGCGGAAGCACAGCCCCGCCCTACACCGGTGACAGGCGGGACCCGGAGGCTTGGTGTAATCCCTCCACCGGGAGGGCCAACACCAAAGGAGTTCCCATGAAAAACACCATGAAGTCCACGCTGGCAGGCCTGGCCCTCGCGGCAGCGATCGGCGGCGGCGCCCTGGCAACCACCGCGTTGCCGGCCAACGCGGCCACCACCGACTCCAGTACCTCGAGCACCAGCCAGTCCACCACGCAGGCGCAGCCGCGCGACGAGTCGAAGGGCGGGCACCAGGCCAACGGGATCACCGAGACCCTGCTGACCGGCGACACGGCAACGAAGGTCACCGACGCCGCGCTGGCCGCGAACCCGGGTGCCACCATCCAGCGGGTGGAGACCGACGCCGAAGGTGCTGTTTACGAGGCCCACATCATCAAGGCGGACGGCACGCGCGCCACCGTTTACCTGGATGCGTCCTTCACCGTGACCTCCACCGACGCCGGCGGTCCGGGCGGCGGCATGAAAGGCTGATGCCCGCTAAGCACAGTTCCAGCCATGGCGCGTCCGGTAATCACCGGGCGCGCTGCTGCATTTCCCGGAGGCTCACTCAACCCGCGCGGAACGCCGGATGATGATGATCCGGACGGCGACTCCGGCGATCACCATAAGGACGCCCAACGCCATCAGGCTCCAGACGGGGACAGAATCGGCGTCGATGTTTTTGTAGCACACGGCCGCCGCCCCGATTCCGGCCTTCTGCAGGCCGATCAGTTCAGCGGCATGGCTTTCCCGCAGCAGCGGGCTGCCGCAGAGGGGACCCGAAGGCTGGAGTCCGATGACGAAGCCCAGGATGTATACGTCCAGTCCCGCGGCAACAATCCACATCCACATGCGCCGCCGCCACAGCCCTCGGTTCCCGGCGGCGGTGGGCTTCGCCGGTGAATCATGCATCGCCATGGTTCGAGCATAATCGCAGCAGGCGCCGGGCTGGTTTCCGGCAGCCATGAGGAAACCAGGCGGCCCTCAGGATAATGCGGCTATTGCCCGTGGGCGGGATCGCGGTTTATGAACTGGTAACTGTCGTAGCAGTCACGGGAGCAAAATTCCGCAGAGGGAGTTTGCGGGAGGGGTCCGCCGCAAAACCTGCATTTTGGAGCGGATCGAAAAATCCCAAATACGGTCGTCAGCATGGATGAAGGCTAGGCGCCCGCATGGGCAAATTTGACCAGTAACTGATACCTGATTCTTGAGACCCGGATACTTGCCGGCGAGCTTCCTCACGGACGGTGTTTGCGCAGGTCAGCAGGACCTAACGGCATCCGGCGTCGGTCCGGCCGGTCAGCCCTGCTGCCCGAACTTCTTGAGGCTCAGCGAGCGGGACCTGATCCCCTCGATGTGGGTGTTCATCGCGGCCGTCGCCGCGGCGCAGTCCCCCGCTTTGAAGGCGTCGATGATTGCCTGGTGCTCCTGCACGGTGTGGTCGCCGCTCATGTCGTTGTGCACCATCAGCCGGAACCGCTGGATGTGCCCTTCGATGGAGCCATAGGCCCTGAGCAGGAACTCGTTGTCGGTGGCCTCGACGATGCGCCGGTGGAAATTCTCGTCCGCCTGCCAGTAGGCGCGGTATCCGGCAAAGGTGTCCCCGCCGTGGCGTGACGCCTCCAGGTCGCGGTGGAACCCTTCCAGGTCCGCCACCAGCTCCTCGGTCGAGTTCGTGCAGGCAATGCTGGTGCAGGCCGGTTCGAGGATCTGCCGGGAGGTCAGCAGCGCCGCGATGTCGCTGGCGGTCGGCTCCGGCGCCACCTTGTAGCCCCGCAGCGCTTCCCGCCGTACCATGCCCGTCGTCTCCAGGCGCGCCAGGGCTTCGCGCACAGGGGTGGAGGAAACCTTGAACCGCTTGGCCAGCCCGTCAATGCTCAGCGGTGATCCGGTGGAGATCTTGTCGTCCAGCAGCAGGGACAGGATCGCCTCAAACACCTGGTCCACCAGCATGGGCCGGCCGGGGATCAGGACTTCTTCTTCGGGCGAAGCGGCGTTCATTTCGGAATCCTATGTGAATAAAGGGTCAGTCGGAGGGCACCAGCAGCAGCGCCCCGTCACAAACCCATCAGCTCGGAAAGGGTGTTTGCAGAAAATCGTGCATGATGTACGGTACATGATACCGGACAGCGAAGTGATCTGTACCACAACTAAGGCTGCCCACCAGGTTGGAAGCTCTCCTACCACCCCTCCTCCCCCCACTTCCGAAGGCGTGTAGATGATTCAGTTTCGATCGATGTTGGCAAGCGTCGCCGCAGTGTCCATGGCCGGCGTGCTTCTCTCCGGATGCTCCAATCCCAGCATGACCTCTTCTGCCCAGTCCCAGACCCCCAACCCCTCAGGCTCCGCGGAGGCCGTCAAGGTCGATGAAGCCGCCGCGGCAGCCCTGCCCAAGGAAGCCAAGGACAAGGGGACGCTGACCATCACCATGAGCCAGAGCTCCCCGCCGCTGCACTTCATGGCGCCGGACGGGACCACGACGGTTGGCGTGGACCCGGAGATCGCCATGGCCCTGGGACAGACCCTCGGCCTCAAAACGGAAGTCAAGAGCGGACCGTTCGATGGCATCATCCCCGGTATCTCCGCCGGGAAGTTCGATATGGCCATCTCCCAGATGTCGCCTTCGACCGAGCGCATGAAGGTGCTCGACTTCGTGGACTACTACCAGTCGGGCAGCGGCATCGGCGTGGCGCCGGGCAACCCGCAGCACCTCACCGTGGACACCCTCTGCGGCAAGCGCGTGGGCGTACTGAAGGGGTCCTTCCAGGACCTCAAGCGCCTTCCCGCCCTGTCCAAGGCGTGCACGGACGCCGGCCAGCCGGCCATTGAAGCCATGACCTACCCGGACATGCAGGCCCCCAACCTCGCGCTGACCGCCGGCCGCATTGACGCCGTCTACATCGACGGACCCACCCTGGGCTACGCCATCAAGCAGGGCGGCCAGATCGAGCTGCTCGGTGAAAAGGACGTCTCCCCCGTCAGCATCGGCTTCAAGAAGGGCGCGGGCCTGGAGAAGGCCATCGAGCTGGGCATGGAGTCGCTGGCCAAGAGCGGCAAGTACAAGGAGATCCTGGACAAGTGGGGTGTGGGCAGCGGTGCAATCTCTGACTTCGCCTTCAACAAAGCGCAGTAGCCCCATGGCCAACACAGCCACGGAACCAGACGCCAAGGCACCGCCCGGCGACGGACTGGACCGGCAGCTTCTGATGGGCCGTCCGCACCAGCGCCACGGAGGCTTGTGGCTCACGGCCGCCATCGTCCTCTTCGCGATCTTCCTGGTCGGCTACTCCCTGGTCACCAACCCGCGCTTCGAGTGGAACGTGGTCTTCGGCTGGTTCACCTCGGAAAGGCTGTTCACAGGTCTCCTGCGCACGCTGGGACTGACGGCCATCTCCATGGCCGTGGGAATCGTCGTCGGCGTCCTCCTGGCGCTGGCCCGGCTCGCCCCGAACGCCATCGTGGCAGGGACCGCCGCGTTCCTGGTCTGGCTCTTCCGCGGGGTTCCGGTCTTCGTCCAGCTCCTCTTCTGGGGCTTTATCGCCGCCATCTACCCGCGGATTGCGGTGGGCGTGCCGTTCGGGCCCGAGTTCTTCTCCGTGGATGCCAACGTGCTGATCACCCCGTTCATGGCGGCAATCCTCGGGCTGGGCCTGAATGAGGGCGCATACATGTCCGAGATCGTCCGGGCAGGCCTGTTGAGCGTGCATCGCGGGCAGACGGAAGCGGCCACGGCCCTGGGCATGCGGCGGTTCGCCATCCTGTCCCGGGTAGTGCTGCCCCAGGCCATGAAGATCATCATCCCGCCAACGGGCAACCAGACCATCTCCATGCTGAAGACCACCTCCCTGGTGAGCGTCCTGGCCTTCCCCGAGCTGCTCTACTCCGCGCAGCTGGTCTACAGCGCCAACTTCAAAACCATTCCGCTGCTCATCGCCGCCAGCATGTGGTACCTGCTGGTCACCAGCATTTTGAGCCTGGGACAGTACTTCATTGAGCGGCACTTCAACCGGGGCGGCATCACCTCGGGACGCAGCACCCGGCGCACCCGCAAAGCCAAAGCAGTGAACTCCCGCACCGCACCCCAGGAGGTCCAGCCATGACCGAGGTAATGATCGAGGCCCAGGGCGTCACCAAGAGCTTCGGGGACCTCGAAGTCCTCAAGGGCATCGACCTCACCATCCCCAAGGGCAGCGTCACCTGCATCATCGGGCCGTCCGGGTCCGGCAAATCCACGTTCCTGCGCTGCATCAACCAGTTGGAAACGCTCGACGGCGGGTACATCCTTGTGGAGGGACAGCCGGTTGGGGTGAAGGTCAGGAAAGGCCGGCTGCACGCGCAGAACAATGCTGAGGCGGCGAAGATGCGCGAGAACATCGGCATGGTGTTCCAGAGCTTCAACCTCTTTCCCCACATGACGGTGCTGGAGAACATCTGCGAGGCACCGGTCAGGGTGAAGAAGGAGAGCCGGAAGGCCGTCCAGGACCGGGCAAAGATTCTCCTGGAGCGGGTGGGCCTGTCAGAGAAAGCGCACTCCTACCCGGCGTCCCTCTCCGGCGGCCAGCAGCAGCGCGTGGCCATCGCCAGGGCCCTGGCCATGGAGCCGCGGCTGATGCTGTTCGACGAACCCACATCGGCCCTGGACCCGGAGCTGGTGGGCGAAGTGCTGGACGTGATGCGCAAGCTCGCAGATGCCGGGATGACCATGATCGTGGTCACCCACGAGATCGGCTTCGCCCGGGAAGTGGGCGACCACCTCATCTTCATGGACGGCGGCGGCATCGTGGAGCAGGGCGAACCCCGGACCGTCCTGCGCGAACCACGGCATGAACGCACCAAACAGTTCCTGGCGAAAGTAATTTAGCCCTTCACATTGGAGCAGGACCCTTGAGAAACAAATGGATTGTCAGCATCGATGACTACCGCAAGGCTTCCCGGAAGCAGCTTCCGAAGATGATTTCGGATTACTTGGAGGGCGGCGCGCTGGACGAGACCACCATGCGCGCCAACGAGGACCGGTTCGATGCCCTGATGCTTCGCCAGCGGTCAATGGTGGACCTTCGGGGCCTGAACACGTCCACCACCGTGCTGGGCCATTCCCTGGCGATGCCGCTGATGGTGGCACCGATGGGAATGCTCACCATCTTCCACCCGGGTTCGGATCCAGCCGTGGCCCGGGCCGCGGTCCGGGCAGGGTCCATCTTCATCCACAGTGCCTGGGCCGGCTGCTCTCTGGAGGAGGTGGCCAAGGTGGCGCCGGACAACCTGTGGGCGCAGATCGCGTTCTGGAAGGACCCGGCGGAGACGGCCAGCTACATCAGCCGGGCACGGGCCGTGGGCGTGGAGACGCTGGTGGTGGCGGGCGACGTCGGGTCCTCCAGCAAGCGCGAACGGGACCTTCACCACGGGCTGTCCATGCCGCCGCGCCCGCCGGTGGCGGACTACTTCAACGCCGCCACCCGCCCGTCCTGGCTGTGGCGCTGGCTCACCGGCCGGAAGATGACCTACGGGAACTACCAGATCAACGGCCGGCCGCTGCGCATGGATGAGATGAACAACTGGATGGCATCCAACAAGAACCCGGGCGCCAACTGGGAGGACTTCGCCAGGCTCCGTTCCGAGTGGAAGGGGAACCTGGTGATCAAGGGCATCATGGACGCCGAGGACGCGGCCCGGGCCGTGGAGGAAGGCGCGGACGGCATCTTCGTCTCCAACCACGGCGGCCGGCAGTTCGACTCCCAGCCCGCCACCATCGACGTCCTGCCGTCCATCGTGGACGCGGTGGGCGGCCGTGCGGAGATCTACCTCGACGGCGGCATCCGCCGCGGGCACGACATCGTCAAGGCCGTGGCACTGGGAGCCAAGGCGGCACTCGCGGGACGGCCGTTCGCGTACGCCCTTGCCACCGGCGGGGAGCCGGCGGTGGACCGGGTGTTCGGGATCCTGCAGGAAGAGTTCAAGGGCGCCATGGGCTTCGTGGGGAAGTCCTCGGTTGCGGACCTGGACAGCAGCATCTTCGCGGGGCAGGCACAGTCGGCGCCTACTGAGAGTGTGCTGATTTAGTCCCCGCTGCACGGAAAGTGCCCGCCCCGTTCATTCGGCGGCGGGCAATTTTCGTGTGGTGCGTTTGGAGTACGACGGCGGCCGGGCAACTGCTGATGACGAACACGCTAGCCACTGACTCGCAGAGTATTTTTCGCTAATTCAGGTCCGGCCCGCGTCTGGCAATATGCGCAGCGCTAACGGGCTCGAGCATCGAAAAGGAACATACGCAGCAAGAGCAGACCCGCGCGTCGAGGGTGATGGTGGGCGTCGCTACACAGAGGCACTAACCGAAGGCCCCGGCTAGCAGCATCAATTGATGAGGTAGAGGTCCTCCGGCGTGGCCGAAGCAGCGGGTGTCTTTACGAATGGCAGGGCGCTCACCACGGCTTTAATACCAATCGCTGGCAGCAACACCGCCGCAGCGGTCACTGACAGCGCGGTGAATCCAACCAACTCCAGCGTTTCTCTTTTAGGCAAACGACGCCGGCGGCGTCCACCGTCTAGGAGTTCCATCATGATGCGAGGGTAGGACCCGTCAGAGGTGATTTCACCGGTATCAGCTACCTGACTTTGGAACCCTGCGCTACTTGCCAGCCCGGGCGTTACCGTGAATGGTGGGAAGGCAGTCCGGTGGAGGGGCTTGGCGCAGAGCACACGCGGCTGAGCCAGAAATCACATGTGTCGCTTCCTGCCAATTATCTGATCGGCATGGTGAGCCACTCCAGCGGTGCAACGATTCCCGGCAAACGGCTCGTGATCAAGCGTGACGCGACCGGACGAATTGATGACATCACTATTGAGGACGTGGCGTAATGGCACTTTAGCCCGTTCATCCTTCGCACCAAATTCTTGTGACAGTTGGATGACCAGGTAGTCAAGAGGAGATCTCTGGTTTTCCAGAATCTTCTTCACCGCCGCCCTTACTCCCGCCGGGCTCTTGTTAGTAAGCGACCTCTCATGGACCTTTTCAAGATCATCCAATTGGCTCGTTGACGCATCAAGAAGTTCTCGTGCATCGTCCAGACGTGTCGTAGTCCCCCACCTAGTTCCCGGTTCCGGTGCATACCACCATATGGGCTGCCCCGATAGTGGTACCGGCCAAATAAGGCCGGCAATGGGACAGCGAAAAGCCCCACCGATCGGTCAGGTCTCAAACTGGAGAATCAGGCAGGGCTCTTCGCGGATCCCTGTGCATGCATCGACTGCGGTCAGCTAAATCCGGCGATCAGGGTGCCATTAGCTGGAGTGCCTAGCGCCCACAAGATGCCTACCCCTGCTCCAGGACTGGAACCACTGCGGGTTATTGAACAGAAAGGATGACGCCGCCACACGGTGAAGTCCCAGCCCAAGGAGCACCGCAACCACTGCTATGAACCACGGCGTTGCCGCCTCAAAGTGACCGGTGATTTCAAGGTCGAGTAGCTCTATGGCGCAGGCCATCAGCACGACGAAGAAAGTGTGCGAGACATACACAGGCAATGTCAGCGTGCCCAGCCGACGGAGGGGTTGCACATGCTGCAGAACCACAGCAGCCAGCAGCCCACCGACCGCGCCAAGAATCTGGATGACGAAAAGGCGGCCAAAGAATCCGCCGGACGCCTCTAGTAGACGGTTGACGACCAGCCACGCCGTAAAACCGGCAAGCCCAGCGATCCAGGACACCCGGGAGACGGCGGCGATCACCTGGCCCTTTAGCAGTATCCCGGCCATGAAAAACACGAAGTACATCGGGAACGCGCCAAGCCCGGGGCCCAGTAGGCGCAGCATGTTTTCGCCAAGTGCGGGCTGGGCAATGGCGGACCATCCCAGTGATAGGCCAGCGGAAGCGACCAGAATTACCCAAGCAGGCACCTTCTGGAGCAGTTTTGCCCCCACGAAGAAGACAACCAGGGCCCACAGAAACCACAACTCGGCGTTGGGCCGCACTGGAGACGCGACCATGCGCACCAGATGGGCCATCAAACTTGAGTCCTCTTGGCCGGGCAGCATAAGCCCTGCCAAGTATTTGTAGGCGAACATCACCGGCTGCCAGAGCAGGAAAACCCACACCAGAAGGGCAAGCTTGCCGTTCACAAGGGCCTTCCAGGGGACAGCAATCCACTTCCCGGCGAACAGCCCGGACATCAAGAAGAACAGGGGCATTCTGACACCCACTGCCGCCCCGTTGAAGGCCTCAATAAGTGGCGTCGGCTCAACGCCGACATAGCCTGTCCAGTCAGTGGCATGGACCATAACGACTAGAAAGATTGAGATGCCCTTCGCGGCATCGACCCACCCCACACGAGAGCTAATGCTTGTCCCCAATGTTCCCCCAAGGAATGTTCATGATTGCGCCTTATTCTACCGGGCAGTTAAATCCGGTTATGCACCAGGCAGGCACCGTGGACGGCTACCGGTACCCGTCCACGATTGCAGCGGCGATCTTTTTATACGCACGCCGCGTCTCCGGCTTCAGCACATCCAGGGTCACCAAGTCACCGTCGGCAACGCCCCGGTCGTGTGGCACCGCAATCAGTTCACGGCAGATCCCGGCCAGGTGCTCTTCGATAGCGTCCTTGTCCACGCGGGAGGACACCTCGTCCTTATCCGTAATCACCACAATGGCATTGCGGGCCAGATCCGCGTAGCCGTGGCTGGCCAGCCAGTGCAGGGTACTGCGGGCGCGTTTGGCGCCGGACACCGCATAGCCGGCAGCGATGACCAAGTTGTCCGCCGACTGCAGGATCCCGCTCATCGCGTTGTGGGTTACGCCGGTGCCGCAGTCCGTCAGCGCCACAGAGTAGTAGCTGGAGATGAGACTCCGAATCCGCAGATATTCCTCTGCCGTCAGTGAGTCCGAGACCTCCGGGTCCTGCTCCCCCGCTATGAGGTGCAGCCGGCCGGCGTGATGCATGTACCGGGCCAGGGCTGTGAGCGAGTCGATGGACTCGATGTTTGCCAGCAGGTCGGAAATGGTCCGCGGGGAAGACTGCTGGTAGATACCCTCACCCAGGGCCCGCTCCACCAGGTCACCGGAGTCCGGGTTGGCGTCTATGGCGCAGGGCGCATCCCCACGGTATTCGGCCAGGGTCAGGCCCACGCCCACCGTGGTGGAGGTCTTGCCGATGCCGCCCTTGAGGCTCAGGATCGCCGTGTTGTAGCTGCCTTGGAGCTGGCGCGAGATGCGGCGGGCCAGCTCGTCCTCATGGCGCTGCCTGGGGCCGGGCCCCAGGTTCCAGGCGCCGCCGGTTAAATTGTAGAGAGCGCCGCGGATACCGCCAGTGGGGCGCGGCTTTTGCTCTTTCACGAACAGGCCGGGCGAACTGATGAAGTCCGGCAAGGGACTCTCAGCGATGGCGTCAGCTACGGTGGGCCGGCTGCGGCGGAAGGCCGGTGTCCCGGTTGGCGCGTCCGGCGCCGGGCCGGGAGCTCGGGCGACTGCCTCATCGGGCGCGGAAACTGGCGGCAAGGGCGCGGCGGGGATGGGACCCGGCAACGACTGAGCCGGCGCTGGCGCCGCAGCACTATGAGGGGTAGCAACTGACGGTGCACGGGACGGCTTGATGGCGTCGGCGGCGGCCGCTGCTTCTGCCCAGGAAGATCGGCCTGCCGCCGGCTTTCCGGCGTCGTTGGAACTGGACGTTTCGGGGGTTACGGCTGGCATGGTTCCTGTCCAGGCGCCCTGCTCCGAGCCGTCGGCACGACGAAGTTCGCGGCGTCGGCGCGGTTGCGGCTGCCCTGCATCGTGTGCTTGGGCGCCTGGGTTCTGATCCGACGGATTTGGCATGTCTGTCCCCCGGACGTTTTCGGCAAATGGTTTGCGGCTACTTCAGTCAGCAAGTCTAGGCGGTCCGGTGCGCGGCGCCTGCCACCGTCCTCTGCTCAGTGGCGAATGAGCGCAACGCAAACCACAGTTGCGGTGAGCATCAAAAGAACGGTAAGGACTGTGAAGCCCACCCACCTGGGAAGGCCCTTATAAGGGTTGATATCAACGTAAGGCATGTTCAGCGCCGACTGTCGCGGGGCGCCTGGCTCACTGAGATTCGGAATACGCGCCGCTTGAGCCGCACCATCTGGTAAAAAACAAAAAACGGTACCAGTAGTGTGCCCGATAGAACGCAAAGCGCTAGAACATAGTCAGACAAAGCCACAGTAATCTCCATCGGTCATAAGCTTCCTTACTGCTTACGACCTAAGCATGTGACAGATCGATTGACAAGTCACGTCATGATGACGTTACAGACTAAGGTAGCGCCTAGTGCCGAGACTCTGCTCACAAGCATTCATGCAAACAGGCCTCCTCCTCGTGCCCAAACTCGAAGCGAAACCAACGTTATGAGTGTGAGATGCGGAGCAAAAATTCATCGCTACCGGATTTCCTGCGGATTCCGCCCGGTCTCCTGAAGACGCTTGATGAACCAACGCGACTGCTCCGGGCCGTAGGGCAGCACGGGGATGGCTTTTGTAGCGTCGTTTGGGGTATCGCGGATCGACTGTCGGGCCTGGCGCAGAGCGGTTGTCATAGTGTCGGCCATTGTCTTTACGAATTGGTCGCTACACGGCTTTCCGTGTCCTGGTATCAGGAACTCATAGCGGTGGCGCAGCGCGGAAATGTGCCGGAGCACGTCAGCCCATTCCTCGGGATATGAGTTCTCGAAGGAGGGGTGGGCTCCCTGTTCGACCAGATCGCCGACGTAGAGGGTGGTTGGCGTTCCAACTAAAAGATCCCCATCCGTGTGACCGCGACCCAGGTAGAACAACGTTGCGATAGTGCCACCGAGGTCAACAAGGACAGGCTGATCCCTGACGATGGCGTTGGGAACCACAAGCTCAACGTTTTCACCGATCCCAGCGGACATTTGAGGCTCAAGCACTCGCACATGCCGGCGCTGCAGGTCGCCGCGCTGACCGATAGGGTTGGCACAGTTTTCATGGGCCCAAAATTCAGTGACACCGGCTTCAGCGAAAACGGCGTTCCCAAAGAAATGATCGAAGTGGGCGTGGGTATTGACGACAACCAGCGGCAGGGCAGTCTTCTCCCTCACCTCATCCAGGATCTCGCGCCCCTGGCGTGGCCCACAGCCGGTGTCGACCACCATCGCACGATCAGCACCGACTATAAGGCCTGTATTTAGAAGCGAGGCCTCTGTGGTCAATACGTAGTTGTTCGCGCCGACTTCCAGCCATTCCGCCATTGTCTTTCGGTTCCTTCGCAGAGCATTGTGCCTTCATCTTGGTCCCAGATTGTACTCCCAGCTTTAGAGGCTCTGGAGCCGAAGCGCAGACACGGCGGCTGTTGCTACCGGGCCCTTCTTGACAAGGACGTGCATACCTAGACTGCCGCGTCGATCGGTCGGGGCCATTCACCCAACTTCTGAAGAGCAAAACCCTTCCCGTCGCAAGACTAGACAGTCGGCCGCCCGTCCCCGGTCAGCGAGTTCGATGCCCCGAGCGTGGCCACGCGACTCAGTGCGCTATTGACACATGAGTGTGCTCCAGCGACCCAAACCTCGGCGACGATGAAATCGACATTTATCGCCGGGTACTATGGACGAGACCGCACGACTGATGCTGTTCTGGGGAGGGCTATTGCGCTGCCTCCGGCAATGTATATAGGGGGACCCTGGCTTGGACCTACGCGACTATCTACGCGTTTTGCGCCGCAACTGGATGGCTATTGTGGCCCTTACGCTTATCGGCATACTATGCGGCGGCCTAGCCTCCGCCTTGGCAAAGCCGACATACACCGCTGAGACTCAACTTTTTGTTGCCATTCAAAGTTCGGGTTCTGTTCAGGAACTTCAACAAGGTAATAACTTCAGTCAGGCTCGTGTGCAGTCCTATGTAAAAACAGTAGCTAGCCCCGTGGTTCTACAACCGGCGATTGATAGCCTGGGTCTCACCCAATCCGCCGAAGAACTCGCTAAGAACGTTGAGGCAAGCACTGATCTAAACACTGTTCTGATCAACATCAAGGTCTCAGACGGATCCCCAGTTCAAGCGGCAGCGATTGCTCAAGCAGTATCTAACAGCTTGGTCAACGCTGTGGAAACGCTGGAAAAGCCGGCTGCGGGAGGAACCTCTCCCGTGCGCCTTTCCGTGATCAAGCCCGCCGCCGCCCCGACTTCCCCCGCTACGCCGAATACACGCCTGAACTTAATTTTGGGACTTGTCATTGGTCTTACTGCTGGGCTTGCAGCCGCCGTTCTCCGCACCACACTTGATAACCGTATTCGGGGAGAGGCGGACCTGCGACGGGTTACCGATGCACCGCTTCTGGGAGGGATCGCCTTTGACCCCGATGCAAACAAGAAGCCCCTACTAACACAGGTTCCGACACAGAGCTCCAGGGCAGAATCATTCCGGCAGCTTCGTACTAATCTTCAATTCGCAAACGTATCTCGGCACGCTAAGACCGTTCTTGTTACTTCATCCCTGCCTGGTGAAGGAAAGAGCACAACTGCAACCAACCTAGCTATCGCTTTGACTCAGGCTGGACAATCCGTGTGCCTAATTGACGCTGACCTTCGTCGTCCAATGGTCAATCAGTATTTGGGCCTAGAGCGGAATGCTGGTCTAACCACTGCGCTGGTGGGTTCTGCAGACGTTGAGGATCTGTTGGAACCGTGGGGTGAAGATAACTTGTTCGTTCTGACATCGGGTGAAATTCCACCAAACCCCAGTGAACTTCTCGGTTCGGAAGCGATGAAGCAATTGCTCGAAAGACTCGAAAGTACTTTTGACACGGTCGTCATCGACGCTCCGCCACTTCTACCAGTGACAGATGCAGCCGTGCTCGCCCAGTATGTCGGTGGCGTTGTCGTTGTTGTGGGTTCCAAAAAACTGCGCCATCAGGACCTCGAGAAGACGATCACTTCTCTGCAGATGGTGGGCGCCAAGATTCTTGGAGTTGTGATGAATCGGCTTCCAGTGAAGGGTCCGGATGCATACTCCTACAGCTACTACGGCCACAGTGAAAGCCCGGCAGAAAATCCAGCAATAAACGGTGGCAGAAAGCGAAAATCCGCAACTGACGGTAGCAGGCGTTCTTGGGAGAGCCTGGCCTTTGACGAAGCAAGTACCGTTGTTTCCGACAGCCGTCAGCCTAGCCGCTTTCCAGGTTTGCCAGTTGATGGTCCTTAGTCGTTGGACCAGCAGCTCCTAAGGCCCGCGGAACCCTCTTCGGCAGCCGTGTGAACAGACTTTCAAAGCTGAGCCTTCCAGAGTTTTCCCTTCCACCGGCAGGCGACCACGAAGTTTGGACCAACTCAAAGCCGCGGTACACCTGCAAATATCCTTTGAACCCCCGCCGGGCAATACGAAGTACCACTGCGGATCTGAAAGGACCCTTGGCGTGATTCGACCAGGCGATCTCGACCTTTCTCATGATGCGAAATTCTGCGTTTTTGGCACTGTCACCTGAACTCGGGCAATAGCCTCACTTACTGTCAGAGACCTGGGAGGCGGCCTTAGAGTAGATAGCCCAAAGATGGGAAATCCCATAATCCTCCCTGCATTTAAGCGCTTCTAATTCGAATTTTTTAGTACGAATGGATATAAAATGAAAAACCTCGTTGTGATCGGACAAGGATATGTTGGCCTCCCCCTTGCCCAGGGTGCCGTCCGAGCAGGTATGAACGTTATCGGGCTGGATCTGAGTTCAAGCATCGTCGACAATCTCAATGCCGGTCAGTCCCACATCGATGATCTGCCTCATGACGAGATTAGCGAAATGCTGGAGGCTGGCTATCGGGCTTCTACAGATCCCACTGTGATTCGTGACGCTGAAGTAGTCGTGATATGCGTGCCAACGCCGTTGGGGGAGGCCGGCAGCCCAGATTTAAAAGCTGTGATTGCAGCCACAGAGTCAATCGCTAAGTTCATGACAACCGGAACGCTGGTGGTACTCGAATCGACGACTTACCCTGGCACCACTCAAGAGCTCTGCCAGCCAATTCTTGAAGGTAGCACGAGACACGTAGACGAGGACTTTTATCTTGCTTTCTCGCCCGAACGGATAGATCCTGGGAACAAGAAATTTGGGCTAAAGAATACCCCGAAAGTTGTCGGCGGTGTCTCAATAAAGTCGACGGAAGCTGCGGTGGAGTTCTACAGCAAGTTTGTGGACACCGTGGTCCCTACGAAAAGCGCCCGCGAAGCAGAAACGGCAAAGCTTCTCGAAAACACCTATCGCCATATTAATATTGCATTAGTTAACGAAATGTCAAAGTTCTGTCATGAGTTGAATATCGATCTGTGGGATGTAATCGCTGCTGCTAAGTCAAAGCCCTTTGGGTTTCAGGCCTTCTACCCCGGCCCGGGTGTCGGCGGCCACTGTATTCCGATCGACCCAAATTACCTAAGCTACCAAGTGCGTCGAGCGCTCGGGTACCCCTTCCGGTTTGTCGAGCTGGCTGAGGAAATCAATAACTCGATGCCGCGCTACGTAGGAGATCGGGTCCAGTCCCTTTTGAATGATGCCGGCAAGCCCCTCAAGGGCTCCAAAGTCCTGCTTCTTGGTGTTACCTACAAGGCCAACATCTCGGACCAAAGAGAGTCTCCGGCTGTAGATGTTGCAGAAGTGCTCCTTCAGCGAGGAGCCGAAATCCTCTTTCACGATCCAATGGTCCAAACATGGTCTGTCTCCGGGACCTCGTACGAGGTCGCGGATGATATCCACGCAGCAGTACTGGATGCTGACGTCGTAGTTCTTCTCCAAAACCATGACTTTTATGATGTCGACGTCCTGAGCGAAAAGGCTGAGATATTTTTTGACACACGAGGTGCTTCGTCGACGGCTTCAGCCCACCGGCTTTAGGACGTGTGAGGAGTGGCCTAGCAAGTCGCTCATGAGTTTGGAGAGACTCAACGCAGGACTTCTGGCGTGGAGCCCTCAGCTTACCGACGGCGGCCCGGTGGCCGGCACGATCAACAATAGCCTCGACGACCACTTGTCGGTCGATGATAAAGGCAGGCTCGTGCCGGCACCTCACTGCCTGGGGTCCGAGGTGGGCGACCGCTGCGAAGGAGAACTAGGTGTGCAAGATGCGCGATGCAACCTTGTCAGGCACAAATCACCATGTCATGAGAATTCGAGTCCTCGAGTACAGAGCAGTGAG
This sequence comes from Pseudarthrobacter niigatensis, assembly GCF_030812615.1. Taxonomy (NCBI): domain Bacteria; kingdom Bacillati; phylum Actinomycetota; class Actinomycetes; order Micrococcales; family Micrococcaceae; genus Pseudarthrobacter; species Pseudarthrobacter niigatensis. The sequence continues at coordinate 98,938 of NZ_JAUSTB010000005.1, forward strand.
TGGAGCTCAATCGGCAGCGACGAAATAGAGTCCGCCAGCGCCATATCCCTCGGTCCCCAGCGGGCTTGATTGTTGCCGCTGTGTCGTATCGCCGCTCGAGCAGTTCCAGCAGCATGCTGCGCATGCTCTCGAAAAGCTATTGGTCGATCACAAGCAGGGTCTAGTCCGCGTACTGCATCAGGAACTTCGTTGCCCCCAAGGTTTGTCCTTCGCCAGCGCCCAAGCTTCCTCAAGGTTGCGCATGCCGACGTAATGGGCCCGGATGCGGTACCGGCAGGCCGACTTGGCCAAGGTGCACCCCCACATACGACTTCCTGGACCCGGTGAATCCCTCGCTCCCAGAAGGTATAAGGGGATATATCCGATTGGCCTTATCCACGGGGAATACTAAGGGAAACCGATCGGTTGAAAGCCTGCTCGGAAAAACTCTCTCTCAGCACATTGAAAGCTCTCACACTCGCCCTTTCAAGTTCCTCCGGCAACGCCTGGGCTACAGCCTCCACCAGTTCGATCGATGAAGCTGCCACTCTCAGGGCAGCAGCAGCTGGAATTCCCTCCATACCAGACGGAGTGCTGACAACTGGTAGTCCCCTGCTCATCATTGTTAGGGTCTTTAGCTTGACCCCCGCCCCAGCCCAAATTGGTACAACACCAGCAGCAGCATTTTCAAATACTTCGTCGAGCTCCGCCACGAAGCCCAAGTATTCAACGACGTCAAAGCGTTCAAGTATGGCAATTTGCTCAGGTGAGGCCCCAGCACCCACGACACAGAGCTTCATGTTGTGAGACCGCAAGGTGTCTCCGGCCTCCCGAAGTAGGCGAAGCAGACCATCCCAATTCGGTGGATAAGCAAAAGTGCTCATCCAGACAATTTTCCGCGACCCAGCATTGAATGAGCGTGGATTGGTAGATGGGAGTCGAATAGAAGATCTGATGACTGCATCTGCGGTCCGATGAAACGTTCGTTCAAGCCTCAACGACTCCTCTGGTGCTGTCACCCAAACTGCATCGCACAAACGCAGGACACGCCGTTCCCAGACGTAGCTCAGCGCGCTATTGAGTAGGAACTTGAAACGCTGCCTCGGATCCCGCAAGTTAACGACGCTGTTCAGGCAGAAGGCGGTAAAAACGTTAGCCTTATCCCAAACAACATGTTGGTCCGTGAAATGCTTGGCGTAAACTCCCGCAGCTTCGCCTATAAGAACAATCAGGTCATATACTTCCGCCGATTTAGCCAAATAGGATTCCATTTCGCTACTATACGGGCTGAAGAACAAGGGCGGCGTAACGGAACCGATTCCCTTTACGAGTCTGCTCGCGCGACTGGGCAGGTCCGATGCCCGACTAATGCCACTCAGGGCGAAAACCCTTGTTTGCGCCAAAGGGAGCGCACTTCGGAAGCCTTCAATATCAGAAGGCGTCGTGTCCCTGCGCTCAACGGTAAGCGCAGTGAGTCGGCCCTTCGTCGATAGAGCCTGAAGCATCATTAGCACTCGCAAGGCATCCCCATGGTTCTGGGGATATGGGAGAAAAGTCGTGACAGCGAGTATTTTCAAGAGATTCCAGCTAACGTTTGATGCGGACAAATGCGGCTAGGCTAAACTGCGAGATCGAAAAAACAGCAGGCCGCACTTAAGGGTAAACGAGAAACCAACAGCGGCAGCAGCACCGACAACTCCCCACATGATGGCAAAGCTAGGGATGGCAATCAGCATGACTGCTGCTGTAATGACGCCATTGAGGGCCACAAACTTCTCTAGTCCTTGGCCTTGGAGCACGCTTCCGAGTGGAGACGAGAGAGTCACAAAAGGTAAAGCCAACAGAGAGACACCCAGGACAGGCGCAGCCGCCAGGAAATCCGGACCAAAAAGTATTGTCACTATTGGCGCGGCGAAGAAGGTAGTCGGCACAAGCAGTAAAAGCATTGAAAGAAAGGCCAGTGTCAACCTGTTCACGAGGCTACGCGCCTCGACCGCATTTAGGCGAGCCGAGTGCGGCATCAGGATTGCAGTAAGAGTTTGGGGGACCAGTTGCAGCGGATTGACTACTTTAGATGCAGCCGAATAAATGGCCGCACCTGTGATAGAGGTGACAGCCGCAACCAAGGAAGTGTCAATATATCGAGCATGGGCCGAAAGATTGCCAATGAAATAGGGCCAAGATTCCGTGGCAATTCGACGCAGTGAGTGCCGCCCACTTCTTCTAACCTTCAAGCGCCCACGTAGAAGTCTGTCGACATTCAAAACGGACAGAAATACGACAACGAGGTAGGCCGCGGAGTATACAAGAATTGTATCATCGTGAATCCAAACAGCGGTAGCAGTTCCAAGAAATGGGATTAGACGCCTTAATAGAATTGAAAAATTAGGTATTGACTTGTTACCATCCGCAATAAAAACACTCAGCGCGGTTTCAATCTTCTTTTCAAGGGCAAGAGCGCACACAAGAATGACAGTCCATAACGGCACTTGATTGAACAAATAACCGATATAGAACGAAGTCGTCGATATCGCGGCCAAGAGATATGTCGAAATCGCATTTAATCTAAGGCCTGCGGAGACTTGTTCATGCAAATTCAGCGCACGCGACTTTGGGATCAAAGTTGACATGCCTAAATCAAAAAACGTCAAGATGAGAACCGAAACCGATGTCAGTACCGCTAATAGGCCGAAGTCCTCCAAACTCGCTGACCGGGCCAGCAGGACTAGATTGGCGGCTTGCAAGACGCTCGACATACCGCGCGCTAGTAGCATGGCCAAAAATTGCTGCTTCAATCGCTCAGGTTCCTGCCCGAGTTAGGCTCCCAGTGGACACAGAAAGCAGGATGGGTCACTAAATCCCCTCTCCGGGATACTGTCTGCCCAAGTTCCTGCCAAGTGCATATTCGTTGAAGTGTCGCCCGGAGACAGCTTTGAGGTAGCCTCGACCCGTTTGAAGGGTTCGCCAACCTTGAATATTCGAACTAGTTTCAGGCCGGGACAAAGTGATGACGAAAGCCCCCTTCAGAACTCTAAGAACCCCCTCAACAGCCAATCGAAGCGTGGCGCGGCTATTGGATTCAAGCATCAGACGGGCTCGTAACTGTCCATTCCTAAGATCGCGCTGCCTCATCCACTGGGGGGTAGTACGCGCTCGAGGGACCGTTTCTACGACTGACGCCTTAGCAGCCCACACACATCTCCCTCCTTGCCTTCGCAGACGATTGAAAAGTTCGATATCGGATCCTCCGGTAAGCGAGTATTGTTCGCTGAATCGGAGCGCCGCCGAACCATGAAACCAGGTTGCGTCCACAAGCGTGTTTCCTGTGGCTACGTCTTCCACAGGCGAATGGTCGGCCCTGTCGGGCGTGTAGAAATGCGGCACCGCGTTGGCGAGGTGTTCAAATCCATCGGGAAGTTCGAAACGGACGGGCCCCGTTACAACATCGGCGGAAGTCTCCTTCCATGTCGAAACCAGTTGAGAAAGCCAGTGTGGCGGCGCAACCTCGTCATCGTCAATAAAAACCAGTGCTCGGGGTTGGAATACCGCGGCCGCTTCGATGCCGGCATTCCGGGCAGCCGCGATACCCGGTTTCGGTTCGTGCACATAGGTGACCAGGCTCGCAAATTCCTTAGTCGTGGTTTCAGCTGAACCGCTAGGATCGTTGTCTACTACAACCACGTGGAATTTCATGTTCCCGAGATCCTGCTGATGTTCGATGCTGTGAAGTAGTGCCTTCAACATCTCCGGCCTTTGGAAGGTGGCCACAGTTACCACAAGGTCAAAATTTTGTGACATTTAACTAAGCATCTTTCTAAATTGAATATCCGCGATGTCGCGTCATTGCCACATGACAAATTGTGCGAACAATTAAAAACGAACTAAGGTCTAACCGAGCGTGGGCGAAATCCTATTTCTCATTTTCATAACGTTGAAAAATGACGCGGATTCTTTCTGCAAATGCCTGTTGGTTGAACTTTTGAGCGAACAGTGCTCTTGCGTTGTTGCCAGCATTGACCAAATCCTCGGCACTGAGAGTTTCTAGGCAAGCGGTCCATTCCTCGCTGACCCCAGGAGTCAACAGCCAGCCTGTTACCTTATCTTCTACTATTTCCTTCAGGCCCCCAGACCGACTGGCCAGTACCGCCCTGCCGTAGGCGGCGGCTTCGATGGCAATCGTAGGCAACGGGTCGGGATTTACACTCGGAACAAGAACGGCGTCACAGTTAAGCAGGGCCGTCTTTATATCTTCTACATGCCCGCATATCTTCACCGTCTCCCTGTTCGGCATTCTTTCAACAATCGCTCGGACGTCAACAGACTGTCCCACCTCAGGTGGACCGCCGTACACATGTAGTTCCACGTCAGCGCGCTTCAGGTTGGACCACGCCTTTAGTAGAGCCTCGTGCCCCTTCCAAGCGTTCCAACGACTTGCTAAGACGAATCTCAGCTTTTGCCCAGTTACTTGAAGTTCTCCTGTGGGAAGATCAAAGCCGTTGTAAATCACGACGCTGCGACTTCTACTGCCCACGGGCAGGGCATCCCTGACAGCTTCACTTACGCCAATTATCAGTGATGCGAAAATCAAGAAAGGCTGCAGCACAAACTTTGTTATGCCGGAGAGATATTCATGGAGATGTAGAACCACCGGCTTACCGCCCATCCGTCCCAATGGTGCTACAGACGCAAGGGCGGAAGTGTTGATGTAGAGCAAGTCGAAGTCTGCTGATCTAAGATGTTTCGTGACAGTCACCATGCGAGGTAAAAGTTTCAAGATACCTCGGGCATTAAAGTAACTGCGCCTCAGAACGGGAAGATCTATGAACGCTACAGGTATTGACCGGGCCTCTAGTTCTCGCCTGAGACGGTCACCTGGATAACGTATATCTGTCGGTAACCAAACTTCAGCGCAGTAGTGCAGAGGAAGGGCATCGATAATCGCCAAAAGCACCTTATCGGCACCGTAGAGCTCATTAGACGGGTGGACGAACAGGACTTTCATGCTGCTCACCGGGACCCAATGGCGCGCGCAGGGACTCCTGCGACTATTGCCCTGGGAGGAATAGACTTAGTCACTACAGCGCCGGCAGCCACAATTGCGCCCCGACCAACCGTTACACCAGCTGTTATAGTTACGCCGCTTGCGATCCAGCAGTCATCTTCAATGACTATAGGAGACCAAGCAACACCCTGGCTCTTTATGTCGTCGCTGCCCTCAAAGTTGTGATTTTCAGAGAACATCCGAACCCCAGGGCCAAGCATGACGTTCTCGCCTATAGTGATTCCCCCCGAACATCCTACATAACACTGCGGGCCAATACTTGAATTCGCGCCGACGGAAAGCCCAACGCCTATTTCTCGCGAATAGTAGCTACTGGGCCTAATCATGGTTTGCGCACCGATGGAAACCTGATCTCCGAAGCTAATGCCTTCGCGAGATAGTCCCTGGATCTCAGCGCCGTCTTCCACAACGTTATTAGCGCCTAGACGAATGAAGCTTCTGTTTCGAATAGTAACGCGACGTCCGACTAGGGGCACACCGCGGCATTCGGACAGCTGAGGCATCAACAGTACTCCTCGAAGAGCCATGCCTGCGACTTTCCATGCTAGGGAGAGCGAGATTTTTGCCCAGTCCTGTTCCCGCCCAGCGGACCTTGCTCTAGCGCGCTGTTCACTGCCTAATTTTCTGAAGACGTCCAACGAATAAGTCCTTGATAGCGAGAGTTGCCAGTGAGGGTCAAGCCATAATCGCGGCTTTATCGGCTCATTTGCCGTGTATCTGACTTGCTCAGAATTGCATTTTGCGTGATCGACATGAGGGCATCGTTATATGCACCGCACACTAACTCCCAGCTGTAAAAGCTCCGAGCACGTTCGACCGCGCCAGCGCTTAGGGTCGACTGCAGCTCCGGTGAGCCCATCAGTTCACTAACGGAATCCACAATGCTCCCTTCAGTCGGCTGAGCATATGTAGCTGTGTCCGAAAGCACTTCCCGATTGTAAGTCGTATCCCGTGCGACTACAGGGGCTCCACAGGCCATGGCTTGAACCAGAGCCGGATTGGTTCCGCCAACACTGTGGCCGTGGAAATAGGCGCCTGCGTGCTGCCATAACGCGAACAACCGCCTGTCATCACTTATATGCCCAAGCCAATGCACCTTTTCACTCGCCTCGGACAACGCGCGTGCCGCCTCGTCTAGTTCTCCACCGAAGCCGGAGGAGCCGACTATCACGACATCCCAAGCTTTAGCGAGCTCCTTAGCTGCCTCAAAAAACTCGAGGACCGTGTTTTCCGGCACAAAGCGAGCGACCATCAATACGTAGCCTCTGCTGCGTAATCCCTCTTCCACCGGGAGCGACGGCGGCACGTCGCCTCCATAGGGAATGAACTTACTCGATACTCCGTAGCGTTCGCGCCATATGCGCTGTATCTCCACGGCGTCACAGATGAGCAGGTCAGCAAATTTGGCAGTGAAAAAAGCGCCAGCTTTGAAAACCAACTTGGCTGCCTTTCCCCACTTGTCTCTCTCCCACTCGATGCCATCCACATTTACGACAGTTTTAATTCCTCGTAGCCGCAGCAAAGGAAGCCAGAATCCGTTAGCAACATTCATGACCAACGCGACGTCGGGTCTTTTGATCATTGCATTCAGAACGGACGTCAGCCCGTAGGACATCGTGCTAAGGGCGCGGGTATTCAGTCCCAACGTCAGCACGGACCGAATCCTGTGGTCCGCGTGTCCTGGATCGCGCTCAACCGAACCATCTCGTCCGTAGACAGTCACGTCCCACTCAGCATCGGCGAGATACGGTGCCAGACGACGAACTGCCGTTTCAAAGCCTCCGTAATAACTCGGATATCCTCGTGTCCCTATAATCGAGACCTTCTTCATGAATACTTTTCCTTACGACGCGCATAGATGTTAGATACGGCATTTCCGAGCGAAAACTGTGGTCAGCCCCCAGGGGGCGGCGTAGATGTTTCGCTTTTACGCATCATTGGCGCAATTTTAGTTGTAACTACATAGAAGATTATCAACAGGCCTAGCGGCTTCGAGATTCTTGTTTCAACAATTGAGTAAATTCCAAGAACTGTGACAATCACCAAGGGAAAAACGGCAGAGATAGTGGCCCTCGTCGTGAGTAAGAGCCTCAACCAAGCGAGCCCCTTTAGCAGGGAAATAAACACGCATACACCAAATGACGCTAATCCGAGTATCCCGACCTGAATTAGTACGTCTAAGTAGCTATCGTGGGAGTGGTAGATGCGGTAGTTGAATTGACGAGCAACCCAGTCCGCCACATAGCTGCCATCCAGCCAGACCGCATCCCATCCATACCCTAGCCAGGGACTGTGGCTCCACGCCTCCACCACATAAGGCCATATAGTCGTTCTTCCAGTCAGAGTTTCGTCCCTACCAAGCAAGCCAGTCACGGTGGCAAATTGGGTGGGAATGAACCAGAAAGCGAACGCTGTGATGAGAAGGTAGTAGGTAATAATGAAGGGGCGCAGACGGGCGTTTACTTTTGGCATAATTCGGAAACCAACCGCCAAGGCTACGCCTATAACCGACATGGCCAAAGCCGTGCTTGACGCGGACCATGCGACCCCAAGGGCAAACAAAAGCAGTGCCATGATGCCGTATCCTCGGCGCCCTTTTAGCATGAGCCTAGGGGTAGAACACAAGGCGACCAGACCAACGGTCATAACGTAGCCCATCTGATTGCGATGTTCATATATTCCCCGGAGCGATCCATACTTGTACGTCTCGTTCACCAGGCCAAGGTCGGGCCGCAGTACAGACAGAATGATCGAGGCGGCCAATGCCGCACCGGCCCCCAGCGCGATGCCCTCGACGAGGGCTGGCAGCTTCACCTTTGCAGCGAATAAGACACTCAACGCAAAAACAGAGGCGAGGGAAATAGTTCCCGTAATGGTCTCATCTGGGAGAATGCTCCAACCAGATGAGGCAGCCGCGATACCAACGAATGTGAACGGGGCTAATGCCCACCATGCCATGGCGGAGCTCTTGTCCCGCAGAAGCGTGACCACGGCTATAACCAGAAGGACACCTATCGGAAGGATGCCGTGATTTGTTGTCAGGGCTGTTGGTTCGGAGGTAATAAAAAACGCGGCAGCCACTAAAACCACATGCTTGCGTCGGGCTACTCCAGAGATCCCAGATAAATCAGACTCAACCTTCGGAGCAACCCCAAGCGACGGGTGGACCATTCTGGCTCCTATTCACAGGCTTTCCACGAGAGGATAGTGGACGGTTAGTTGCGCGCCGCACTTGGCCAGGAGTAACCACGAGTCATCATAAAAGTTCACCGAGACCCCCCGAGTCCAACAGAAGGATATCCCATCCAAGCTCCTAGTCGTTTCTGGGTCAGCCGCTCCCGACGAAGGCTTGGGGGTCGACCCCTCAAAAGCGCAGGCTCTTCCACGGGGCAGCGATCACAGAGTACGCCTCGATGCGTCTCGGTCGGCAGGCTGCGTCGGGGACACAGGGAAGGATGAGATGGTCAAGGGACGGCGGAACCGTCACGGCGGGTAGTTCTTTGGCTACCAGCAGGAGGCTACTTTTCGGGATGGGCAAAGCCCTGTCGGCTGCATCAGACGACATACTATTGGCGATTTGTAGCCTGGTTGTATCCTGTTCGGGTCACTCGCCGATTGAGTGTCAACTAGGGTTATGGGGAAATCACTTGCGGGAAATATCAGATTGGAGGGTCCGAGCGACTCGTACCCTAAGGTTGATCGACGCCCTCGTCGTGATGTGGGCAATAGCCGGAGCCTACGTCTTGAGGTTCGGCGTAGATACGGACACTGCAAGCGAGAATAAAGAATCACCCTATATTTGGCTCTCAATTGTTCTGGCCATCATTTGGTGGTTGATGCTCGGGGCTTGGAACACTAGGCAAAGCCGGATCCTAGGTTCAGGCTCTGAAGAATACAAGAGAGTGGCAGCGGCCTCTCTCTGGTTATTCGGCCTGGTAGCCATATTTTCTTACGTCTTGAGGGTTGATACTGCCCGCGGGTATGTAGGCATCGCGCTTCCGGTAGGTTTGCTGGGGCTCCTTCTCTCCCGATGGCTTCTTCGGCAGCACTTGAGCGTCAAACGCCACGGCGGCGACAACATGTCAAACCTTATGTTGATAGGTGGTCCAGCAGCCGTTGCGCATCTTGCCGGTTCGCTCCTACGCGCCAAACATGCGGGTTACAGACCAATTGCGGCATACACTCCCGGCAGCGTCGAAGACATGCAGTACGAGCCAGCATCCGGGCTGCCAATCTTAGGCCGAAGTACAGATGCAAAATCTATTCTGTCTGCCCTTGATTCGTGTGAAGCTGACGCCGTCGCTATTTCCGCCGGCGTCCAGCTCCACCCGCAGACCTTACGGCACCTTGGCTGGGAATTATCAGCCCGTAATGTAGGACTTATCATGGCACCGGCACTTACCGACATCGCCGGTCCAAGAATCCATACGCAACAAGTGGCAGGGCTCCCACTGATCCACGTGACGACGCCCACTCTCGAGGGAGGTCAGAGGGTTGCGAAGCGGCTGATGGATGTTGTGGTTTCTTTCATTCTTATTGTTGCTTTTCTGCCAATAATGCTGATGTTAGCGTTCCTCATAAAACTGGACAGCCGCGGCCCCGTGCTGTTCCGCCAGGAAAGAGTTGGCCAAGAGGGAACTCGCTTCAAAATGTTGAAGTTTCGGTCAATGGTCGTTGATGCTGAACAGCAGCTAGCCTCGCTTGCGGGAAAGAACGAAGGTAACGGGGTACTCTTCAAAATCCGTAAAGATCCAAGGGTCACTCGTATTGGCGGGCTGCTTCGGCGCTTCAGCTTGGACGAGTTACCTCAACTTCTTAATATCTTGGGTGGGTCAATGAGCTTGGTCGGGCCCCGTCCCCCCCTCCCTCAAGAGGTTGAAGCTTACGAGCACGATGCTCGCCGGCGACTTTTGGTGAAACCCGGACTAACAGGCCTTTGGCAGGTCAGCGGACGATCAGACCTATCGTGGCAGGACTCTGTAAGGTTAGACCTTTATTACGTAGAAAACTGGTCTCTTGCGGGAGATCTGGTCATTATTCTCAAAACCGCCCGAGCGGTCTTCACAAGTACTGGTGCCTACTAGGTTTAGCAAGCGGCCTCTCTACAGACCAGAAAGCTAGCGCACGGTGAGAAATTCCACAACAGGGAGCAACAGGGTGCAACGTAATTATTGGGCCGCTCATCAAAAGACAAAAACACCACGCCATGCAGCCAGAAGATACTTCTTTATTGGGCTGGGTGGCATTTTGCTGATAGGCGTAGCACTATGTGGATGGCTCGGCTTTCGTGCTGCAGTAATCCGGAACGAGTTGCAGTCTGCTATTCAGCTTGTCCCTCCGCTCCGAGAGAGTCTGACGGGCGACGGCAAGGAGCGGGCGACGGAAATAACACAGCAACTCACGGCCCATACAGCAGCAGCTCGTGAGGCTTCAAACGATCCGTGGTGGACTATGGCCTCCGGCCTCCCCTGGCTCGGCAACAACATAAGTGCCATATCTGAGATGGCTCGTTCTGCCGACGACGTTGCGGCCCTCGGCCTCAAGCCGCTTGTACAGGTTTACGATTCATTGGACTGGGAAGTATTGGTCCCAAGTGACTCTGGCGCAGACTTGACTCCCCTAGTGCAAGCGTCCACCAAGGTCAAGGCGTCCGCAGGCGCTGTGCGTCTCTCTGCAGATCGACTAAAAGGTATCGATAACGCCCGGCTCGTTCCGGACATATCCGAACCGCTAGGTGACGCTAAACAACAATTGACGGAAATAGCAGATGCATTAGACGTAGCGGCTGATGCTGCTCAGATCTCGCCCCAAATGCTCGGAGTAGATGGTCCACGCACCTATCTGCTGATTATCCAAAACAATGCTGAATCCCGAGCTTCCGGAGGCATACCGGGCGCCCTGGCAGCCATGACCGTTGACCACGGGAAGCTGTCACTCGGCATTCAAAGCAGCGCTGGCGATGTCGGAATAATGTCGCCCCCGCTCCCTGTGGATCGACAGCAACAGCAGATCTACTCGGGAAGGCTCGGGAAGTATATGCAGGACGTCAATCTCACTCCCGACTTCCCCACTGCTGCTGCGACCGCTCGAGGCATGTGGGAACAAAAGACCGGACAGCGGGTCGACGGCGTGATTTCCATTGATCCTGTCGTTCTGAGCTACATCCTCCAGTCAACTGGTCCTGTACCCGTGGGAGGACCCGAATTGGCCGCTTTCAAGGCCGCCGGCCTGCCGACCGAGTTGACGGGCAGTAACGTAGTTGCCACGCTCCTCTCCGAGGTTTACGCAAAGGTCCAACAACCCCGACTGCAGGACGCATATTTCGCGGGGGTTGCCAAAGAAGTTTTTTCAGCTTTTTCAAGCGGCAAAGCAGAAGCCAAGGGGCTCATCAACGGCCTTACGCGCGGAGTCGAGGAGAGACGCGTCCTAGTGTGGTCCGCTAACAGCCCGGAGGAAGCGATAATCACGAAATATGCTCTTGGCGGCTCGACTTCGGGTCCGAGCGTATCGGCATCCCAATTTGGCGTCTACTTCAACGACGGGACGGGCGCCAAAATGGACTACTACGTCAAGAGAACCGTCCAATTGATTAAGGACTGCCCTGCAGACGGCTACGAGCAGACTACTGTTCGGATTTCGAGTACGAATACGGCACCCGCGGATGCTTCCACGTCCTTACCTCCGTACGTCACAGGCGGCGGGGCTTTCGGTGTAGCGCCTGGTTCCGTGCAAACCAACATCGTTGTCTATGGCCCCGTCCAGGCTAATGTCGAATCAGCGACTACCAACGGCCAGAAGATTCCGTTCGCACCATATCTGCATGCGATGAGACCTGTAGGCGTTGTAGCACAGCAACTCGCGCCAGGCGAAAGTAAGACGGTCGACTTCACCTTTGGAAAAATCGTTCAGCATACAGAACCTAACGTGGTTGTCACACCCACTGTCCAGCATGTAAAGGACGTTATCTTGCCCACTGAAAACGCATCCTGCAATCTCGGCCAGTGACTGTTGCGTAAACACTATGTAAACCGACTGGATTGAGGTTGGTCACAACCGATCCGGGATGGTACCTTCTATCTGGGATATTTATCCGTAGTTCTGCACATGGTCTCGTGCGGAGGGGACATCTCCCCAAAATCGGGTATCAAAACTTAAACGTCTCCGGGGGGACACACATGAAGAAGACTTTCGCTGCACTCGCGCTTGCAGGCTCCATCGCACTGATCGGCTCGGCACCAGCCATGGCCGCAACCTACCCGGCACTTCCGCCGCAGGCCGCCGTCTCAGATGGCACCGTCGGTCCGGGCGAATCCTTCGTCTTCCGCGGCCAGGGCTTCCGTGCCGGCGAGCCGCTTATCATCACTGTCACGCCGGGCCAGGCTCCTGCCTCCAACGGCGCAGGCGTTGGTAACCGAGCGGTTGCCGCTCGCATCGCCGTCGTGACTGCAGCCCAGAACCTGTCAGCAACTGCCGACGCACAGGGTGCCGTATCCCTGCCCATTTCGATCAGCGAAGCCGGCACCTACTCCATCACCGCAACCGGCACGCAGTCCGGCGTTACCGTCGGTCCCGTCACCGTTACCGTTGCAGCCTCTTTGGCGAACACGGGCGGCAACGCTGCTGGTGCTCCGCTCGCTAACACCGGTCTGGCCAACACCGGTGCCGACTCCGGGCTGATCCTGTGGACCCTCGTGGGCGCAGGTGCACTGGCCGCCGGTGCAACCTCCGTAGTGGTGGTTCGCCGCCGCGCCAAGGCCGAAGTTACTGCCTAGCATTATTGCTCTTTAGCAGAAAAAAAGGTGGGTGTATCTCCGGAAACGGAGATGCACCCACCTTTTGCTTTGTGTGGTAGTTATTTGATCATGGGGAAGACAGTGGCACAGAGCACCACTCGAATACGACTTTTCATTTCAGCGCCCCCGACCGCAGGTGATGGCCTACGGACTCCTCGTTCTACTAGCGGCGTGTGCACTGGCCACAACCGTATTCGCCCTTCTACGAACGTCCTGAGGTTCGCTTGACGCCCACTCATAACCGCCGGCATTGGCAGCTGATTCTTGCTGGTATGGCTGTGCCCTTGGCCCTCATCGCGTTTTGGCCGTCACCTGTGGACAAGCCAGTGTCAGGACAGCTCGCGTCAATCTTCGTATTCCTCCACAAACACGGAATACCCAGCTGGTTTAACTACAGTTTTGTAGAGGCATCCGCCAACGTGGTGTTATTCATCCCCTTGGGATTTGCGGCTTCCAAGGCATTTCCCAAAAAAAGCTGGTGGCAAATTGGCGCATTCGGTCTGCTGGTTTCCGGCTGCATTGAACTGGGTCAACAGCTGTTTCTTCACGACCGCTTTGCAAGCCCGTCAGATGTCGTGACCAATACATCAGGTGCTGTCATCGGGGCGTTGCTAGCCCTGTGGGCCACGAAAAAGGGAAGGCCCACCACCTTCCGGCAACAGGCCTTCCCAGAGCGCTAGAAGCCAGACTAACCCACGAAGCCCTTCATCCAGGTTTTCAGGTCCTCACCGAATTCCACGCGCTCGGAAGCCAGGGTGATGACGGCCTTGAGGTAACTCAGCTTGTCACCCGTGTCGTACCGGCGACCCTTGAAAACCACGCCGTAAACGCCCGAGCCTTCGCCCTCGCCGGCTGCAAGGGTCTGCAGGGCGTCCGTGAGCTGAATCTCGTTGCCGCGGCCAGGCTCGGTGTTTTCCAGAACGCCGAACACATTGTGGTGCAGTACGTAGCGACCGATAACTGCCAGGTTGGACGGTGCATCAGCAACAGCGGGCTTCTCCACCAGGCTGTTGACGCGGACATAGTCCTCGCCGTCGACGGCAGCGATGTCTGCGCAGCCGTAGGCGCTGATCTGCGACGGATCAACTTCGATCAGTGCGATCACGGAACCGCCAGTCTTCTGCTGCACCTCCATCATGGTGCCCAGCAGGTCCTCAGCCTCGTCGATGAGGTCGTCACCCAGCAGAACGGCAAACGGCTCGTCCCCCACATGCTGCCGCGCGCACAGGACCGCGTGGCCAAGGCCCTTCGCCTCGCCCTGGCGGACGTAGTGGATGGGGCCCAAGTTAGACGCGTATTCCACCATGCCCAGCTTGGTCTTGTCGCCCTTGGCCTCGAGCGCAGCCTCAAGGCCAGGCTCGCGGTCGAAGTGGTCCTCCAGCGCGCGCTTGTTGCGCCCTGTGATCATCAGCAGGTCAGAGAGGCCTGCGTTGATCGCTTCCTCCACCACATACTGGATGGCCGGTCGGTCAACCACCGGCAACATTTCCTTCGGCATTGCCTTGGTGGCGGGCAGGAAGCGTGTTCCCAATCCGGCAGCAGGAATGACGGCTTTGGTAATAGCTTTCCCCGTAGTCATAGCTGAACCTTAACAAATTTGGTGGGTTAACCGGCAATCGGATATGGATCAGGACCGCTTAATCACCGCTGGCTGAGAGCTTGCGGAGGCTTCGCGCGATCCGCGGAAGGGCACGGACGAAGCGCCACCACCGGGCGCAATGTTGCCGGAGTTGTCCAAACAAGGACATGTCTGCGTAGATGTTTCCACTGAGGAAGACCTCCCGCGTGGGGAAGAGCGCCCCCCACAGTAGCCTTGGTTTCTCGCTCCAAGGCGCCTGCAAGATAGCCAAGAGCCGTGCGCTCCCCGGATCCTGCGCTGCCACACGGTTGCGCCACTCCGGAGAGGGCTCCGGCCAGACAACAGTGATACTACTGGGAAGAAGGACTTCCAGGAACGGCCGAACGGCCGCCAGAGAGTTTGTCGCCCGGGCGACCTCCAGGAGTTCCTCTGCCAGGATCTCCCGGCGTGTGAGGTCAGCAAGGTAATCGAGCTCGTGCCGGCAAGCGGGCAGGGCGGGAGAGCGCAGGGCGTGCAGGGCCAAAAACAGGACGCCAAGCTCCCTGCTCGGAACAGTAAGCTGCTGTCCCGCAAGTTCAAGGGTTTCAGTGTTCGCCCATAAGCTTTCGAAGCAGTCGGGCCTTTCCATGCCTGGAAAGCGGAAATGTACGTCTATACAGCACGGCCACTCGGGGTGGTGGACGGTGACGGAGTGCTTTGGGAATGTCCTGCTATCGGGATCGACCGGCCGTTCACGCCAGCCCCGCTCATGCAGTCCCTGCATCAAGTCCTCTAGCCGCACCGGATCAACGACGACGTCCACATCTGCGGATACCTTGGCTTCGCGAAGCCCCTGAAGGACGCTTACCGGTCCCTTGATGAAGAAGGCCCTGATACCCAGGCCGGCCGCCAGACCCGCCACCAGTGCATGGCCCAGGAGAACACCCTCCGGGATCTCGAGCTGGGTTCTACGCGACGCATGGGTCACGGCATACCTACACTCTCGCCCTGCGGCCGCCCGGCGCAGCTTCCAGTGCCGCAAGAACGTCCTCTTCCTCCCCGCCCTGCAAGGACGACATCGTTGGGGAGGGAATGGGGGCAGCTTTATAGGTCCCGTAGTACGAGTAGGCGTCCGTGCCCTTGAGCGGGACGTAATTGAGGACAGCACCCAAGACGCGCCCCTTCACCTTCTCGAGGTTCCCAAGGGACTGGTCCAGCTGCTCCTGGGTGGTCTTGCCAGTGCGGATGACAACGATTGCGCCGTCCGCTGCCCGGGACAGGACAGCAGCATCAGTCACCGGAAGAAGCGGCGGTGCGTCGATGAGGACCACGGCATCCTTCGACAAGGTGGCAAGCATATTCTTCATGGCCCGGGACCCGAGCAGTTCGCTGGGGTTGGGCGGGATCCGCCCCGATCCCAACACCGAGAGGTTCGGCAGGGCTCCCCACGGCTGCAGGACGTCAGCCAGATCGGCCGTGCCCGTGAGCACATCGGTGACCCCGACACCCGGTACAAGGTTAAAAACGTCCACCAGCGTGGGCCGGCGAAGATCGCCGTCGACTACCACGACATTTTCACCCGCTGCCGCCATGGTGACCGCAAGGTTGGCCGTCACAGTCGATTTGCCCTCGGCTTGGAGCGAGCTGGTGACCACGATGACCCGGGGTGGCTGGTCCACGTCCAGAAAGCTGAGGTTGGTGCGCAGTTCGCGGAGAGCCTCCGCCATGGCCCCGCCGGCGTCGTGCAGCTGCGCTGCGGTGCCGGCGTCCACGATGGTGCTCTTCTCGTCCAGCCGGTGGTCTACCGGGAGGGTGCCGATGACGGGGACGCCGAACATCCGTTCAATGTCCGCTGCCCTGCGGATCCGGCGGTCCAGGTGGCGGCGGATGAGTGCGTACGCCAACCCGAGGGCCAAACCGAAGAGGGCGCCGAGCGCCAGGTTAAGCTTGGTGTTAGGTGACGTGGGGCTGGTGGGCAGGACGGCTTTGCCCAGCGGGAGGACGCGGACTGCCGTTGCTGCATCGGCTTGTGTTCCGGCGTCGGGCGTTGCTGCGGCACCGGCAGCCGACTCGGCGGAGGGCGCTGTCTCGATGGCTTCCACCTGCGCTGCAAGGCCATTCACCCAGGCGTCCGCTACCCGCTGGGCGGTGGCGGGATCAGTCGACTGTGAGGTGACCCTGATCTCTGCCGTGTCTAGCGGCACCTTTACGCTGATGCTGCTGAGCAGGGCATCGGCAGTGGTTTTCAGGTCCAAGGCCTGAATAACCCGGTCAGCAACCAGCCGTGATTTTGCCACCGACTCGTAGTTCTTGACCTTGGCCTTGGCGAGGCTGTCGCCGGCCAGTGCGAGGCTCACGTTGTCCGAGCCCGGCGTGACCACAATGCCGCTGGAATCGGAAGAGTAGACCTTTGGCTGGAGAACGGTCCAACCAGCGGCGGCCATTGCGGCCAGCAGGGTGAAGACCACAATGGCCTTCCAGTACGTCCGGAGGACGTTCAAGTAGTCTGCCAGGTCCAGTCCTGGGGATACCTCAGCAGGGGCTGCTGTTGTGCTCATTGTGGGTTCCTAAACTCAAGTAATTGTGCTCGGCGTGCTGGAGATTCAGCTGCCGGCGCGTTCCAGAATCGACTTAGCGACGAGTTGCTCTACGGCTCCTGCGACAGCGCTTCGGTAGCCTTCCGGCTTCCCGTGCACACGTGCCACGTAATCAGTCAGCTGGCCTAGGCTGACAGGGGCAGCGCTGGCTTCCCAGACCGCCGGGCCGATGCCGGACAGGCGCACTATCTGGTTGTCCAGCATGACGAGCAGATCCGTGCCTATGGACACGGCATCCTGCGGAGCGGTGCGGTGAATGCTGCCAGCCGGGGTGTGCGGCTCCCGGACGCCTCGGCCTGCTGCCGGTTTCCAGTCCGTGTGAGCCGCCGGTTGTGGGCGGAAAAGGGGTTCCAGCGCGGCCGGGAGGTCTGCAGCCTCGGTGTAGGTCGCCTGCCACACACCCCCAACGCTTTGGATGAGACGACACAGCGACTGCAGCGGATCCACAACTTCTCCCTGGGAAGACGAATCCGGGATCAGCGCCAGGACCGCGTCTGCCAGCGGTACCCGCTCCAGCACCGGGGCTACCGGCAGGTCCCCTTGGACCCGGTTCAGCAGCACGATCGACTGGATGTAGGGCGACGCGGGCGCCAGCTGAAGTCCAAACTCGTCCGGGGATGCCTGGCGTTTCGGAGTTCCGGCCTCCTGTTTCACGGAAAGCGGCTTGGGATATGGAATCACGGAGCCATCCCAGGCAATGGCCACGGTCTCGTCAGTGACATAGCCATAACTTCTGGCCAGTACGGAGGCCGCGGTGGTCTTTCCCGTTCCCGATTTGGCCACCAGCGCCACCACTGCTCCGGTGGCTGGATGCGCTACCCCGCAGGCGTGGAGCATGGTCAGTTCGCCGGCGTTGGCCATGATGGCGGCAATGGTTAGCCGGGACGTCAGGTTCTCTGCCAGCTCCTCGAAGGAGGCGGCCGCGAGCTGGAACGTTGCCGCCGGATGTTTGGCGGAGGTGCTGGTGACCGAGGCGGTGAAGCGGCTCCCCGGCGTGGGCTCCGGCGGCTCTGGTGGCAGCTGAGGTTCCTCAGTACTGATGCACCGGGCCCATACGGAGCTCATGCTGACCCGCTGCTGCCAGCTGACCGCAGGGCCCCAGCGGACCACGAACTGCTGCCCCAAAACATCCAAGGGCAGAAGATCACTGCCCTTTGCCAGTTCCTCGAGCAGGCGCTGCTCCCAGGCCAGCTCTACGCTTCCCGTGATTCCCGCTGCCATCATGCCGTTAGTGGGAAACGCCGCGGGCAGCCTCGATGAGACGCTGCTCTTCGAGGGTGGCAAGGAAGCTTTCCACCTGGGCCTGCATCTGCCCCGACTGATCCTCGAAGGTTGCCTCAAGCTCGGAGAAAATCTCCTGCTCGCTGCGCCGTCCATCGATCAGATCCCAGATCACGGCAGCAGTGCCTTCCAGAACCACGGGCTGGCTTGCATCGAGGTGCAGGAGTGCAACCCGCGCCCGGGGTTTGGTGCAGACTTCGGCGACCAGGCCGCCACGTTTCCAGACCATCAGGGGTACGTCACGGTCAAAGTGGACGGGACCGCCGTCAAAGTCGTTCCGCTGTTCAGGGTGACTTGTAAGGCAACATCGTAAATGTAGGTGCCCTTGGTTGCCTTGTCGGTATAGCTGAATGAAGAAAGCACGAAAGTTAGCGCATTGGCTCCAGCAGCCGCAGATACGCTCCCTGCAAAAGAGGAGCTTTGCTTGTTTTGCGAAACTGAGTTCGTTCCGCTTCCCTGTGAAACAGCGCCGATAGAAATCAGTGCTTTCTGGTTCTTGTCACGAGCGGTGAAGGTGACGCTGTACGACACCGTGGGACCAGTGAACGAACTGCCCGTTTGAATGGTGAAACTCGTGGGCCCGGAAGCCGACGTTGCCCGAGCCACGGCCAGCGAGGATACCAGTCCCAAGGTGGCAGAAGCGGAAACCGGCGTCCCCGGAGACGCGGCAGCGGCGGGAGCAGCGATGGCGGTGGCAATAACCGGGAGCGACCACGCGACACCCGCGGCGACGCGGCGTCGGCTTATCCCGCCCTTTTCTTCCTGACCGATTTTCTCGTTCAAAACCTCAGACAATTGTGCCCCCAGAGTAGGTTCCCGGATGCGGCTGCCCAGGTGAGACCGGCAGGGCGCATCGACCGGTTTGCCCGGCTTCGCCTACTCTTACGAACGCAAATAAAGATTTCTGAAACGGCCTTGCAAGGTTTACTCAAGAATTCTGCAAGGCTTGATAAAGGGGAATTACTCGGGTTTCGCTCCCCACCGAGTTACGACGGGCTCAACCAACGAGTCCGGTGAACTTCGGCTCGCGCTTCTCCTGGAACGCCCGGAAACCCTCTGCGTAGTCGTCGGTCTTGCAGAGGCGTGCCTGCTCGTCGTTCTCCTCCTGCATGGCCTGCCACAGGCCCAGGCGCTGGTCACGGATGTGCGCCACCAACTCCTTGGACGCAACAAAGGCACCGGTAGCGCCGGCAGCCACCCGCGAAACGATCTCCCGCGTCGAGTCCAGCAACGAGTCGGCCGGCATGGCGCGGCTGAACATCCCCTGCGCCACCGCCTCGGCTCCCGAGATCAGGTCCGCCGTGTAGATCAGGTCCAGCGTCCGGTGCATGCCCAGCCGCTCGGTGAAGTACCAGTGCCCGCCGGAGTCCAGCGTGGCCCCCAGCTTGGCGAACGGCGAGCCGAACTTCGCGTTCTCCGCCACGTACACCACGTCCGTGGCCAGCAGCAGCCCCAGCCCCACGCCCAGGCATGCCCCCTGGGCCGCAGCAAAGGTGGGCGCCGGGAACGCAGCCATCTTCTGCAACAAAGGCTCAACCAGCCCGCCCAGGTACGCCGCGGCGTCATCGTTCTCCGGGGTGACCCCGGCGATGTCCCGGCCCGCGCAGAAGGCCCGTCCCTCTCCCCTCAGCAGGAGTGCCCGCACCTCACCGCGTGAGGCGGCGGCAGCAGCGTCGTCGTACGCCTGCGCTAAATCCCGCAGCGCCTGCTCATCCAGCGAGTTCAGCTTGTGAGGGGCGTCCAGCACTACCTCGGCGATGCCGTTGCTGATGGAAAGGGAAATCATGGGGCTCCTTCTAGTGAAAACGGTTTTAGACGTCGAAGTCGACCGTGACTTCCTTGCTGGCGGGGTGGCTCTGGCAGGTCAGGACGTAGCCCTTGTCCAGCTCATCCTGCTCCAGCGCGTAGTTCTCGTCCATGGTCACGCTGCCGGTGACCACCTTGGCCCGGCAGGTGCCGCACACTCCCCCGGCGCACGCGAACGGCACGTCCGGGCGCACCCGCAGCGCCGCGTTCAGGATCGACTCGCGGGCGTGCGTTGGGCTGGCCACCTCGCCCTGCAAACCGTCCAGCTTGAACGTGATCTTGTACGTCTCCTTGGACTCGTCCACCACCACGGGACGGCCGGCGTGGCCCTCCGGGCGGTCCGGCTTGCCGGAGGTGAACAGCTCGAACCGGACGTTCTCGGGCTTCACACCGCGCTCGGCCAGGGTGTCCCGGCACAGCTGGACCAGCTCGAACGGCCCGCACAGGAACCATTCGTCCACATCGTCCGCGTGCAGGGCGGTGCCCAGCAGCTGCTGCAGCTTCTCCGAATCGATGCGGCCGGAGAGCAGCGGCGCGATCCGCTGCTCGCGGCTCAGCACGTGGTGGATGGCCAGCCGCTGCGGGTACTTGTCCTTCAGGTCCGCCAGCTCCTCCAAGAACATCACGTCCATGGCGGCCTTGTTGGCGTAGATCAGGTCGAACCGGGTGTCCGGGTTGGCGGCCAGCAGCGTCCGGGCGATGGCGATCACCGGGGTGATGCCGGATCCGGCCGCGATGGCCACGAAGTTCCCGGGCTCCCCCGCGAGGTCCTCCGGGTGGTTCATGGAGTTCATGACGTTCTGCTCCACGGCCTGCCCGTCCCGGCCGTGCTTGGACACGAACGCGCCCATGGGGCTCATCACGTCCAGGGTGTCCCCCGCCTTCAGCTGGGCGTTGGCCCACGTGGAGAACAGCCCGCCCAGGTCCTTCTTGATGGCCACGCGGATCTCGCTGGTGCCGTCCGCGAAGCTGCGCGGCTCGGCGCAGATGGAGTAGCTGCGGCGGATTTCCTTCGGCTCGCCGGTTTCATCCGGCAGCGTGGTGCGCAGGGCCACGTACTGGCCGGGCAGGTAGTCGAACTTGCCGGCGAGCTCGGCCGGCACGTGGAAGCTGACCTCGATGGCATCGTCGGTGAGCCGGCGCACCTCCTTCACCGCAAGGGAATGGAAGGACGGACGACGGCGGCCGGTCACCTCAGCCTCTTCGGCGGCGGTCTGGCGGACAACAGGCATGGGGGCTTCCTTACAGGACTTTGAAGTAGTCGAACGGTTCCTTGCAGTCCTGGCACACATACAGCGCCTTGCAGGACGTGGAACCGAAGCGGGTGAGTTCCTTGGTGTTGAGGCTGTTGCACTGCGGGCACTTCACGGCCAGGCTCAGCCGGATGGGGCCGGAGTGGCCGCCGGCCCGGGAGTTGCCGCTGGGCGGGGCGATGCCGTACTCCTGCAGCTTCTGCTTGCCGGCCTCGGTCATCCAGTCCGTGGTCCACGCCGGGGCCAGGACCAGGTCCACGTGCACGTCCCCGTAGCCTTCCTTCTTGAAGGCGGTGTGGAGATCGTCACGGATGGCGTCCATGGCCGGGCAGCCCGAGTACGTGGGGGTGATGGTGACGGTAACGTCGCCGCCCGCCACGTCCACCTTCCGGAGGATGCCCAGGTCCGCGATGCTGAGCACCGGGATCTCCGGGTCCACCACGGTGGCCGCGATGTCCCAGGCCTTCTGCTCCGGGGTGCGGGTCCGGGATTCGAAATCCGAGATGTACACGGCAGTCACCAGCTGGCCCCGGGATGCTCGCGGGCCAGCACCTGCATCTCCGCGAGGATGTAGCCCAGGTACTCGGAGTGCTTGCCGTACCGGCCGCCGCCCGGGGCTGGGGGCACGTCCGGGACCTCAAGTTCAGCCTCTGCTAGGACGTCGGCGATGAGGCGGTCAAAGTCTTCCCGCAGGCTGGAAGGCGCGACGGCGGCACCCGCCTGGGCGAGCCTTTCGGTCAGTTCGTCGTCCTGGAACAGTTCGTTGACGTACGGCCACATGGTCCGCAGGCCGTGGATCATCCGCTGGCGGGATTCGTCGGTGCCGCCGGCGAGGCGCAGGACCCACTGGGTGCTGTGGTCGCGGTGGTAGTCCACTTCCTTGACGGCCTTGGCGGCGATGGCGGCCAGGGTGGCGTCCGTGGACTCGGTGAGGCGGCGGTACAGCTCGTACTGGTAGTAGCTCACCACGAACTGGCGGGCGATGGTGGCCGCGAAGTCCCCGTTGGGCTGCTCGAACAGCTGCACGGAGCGGAACTCATGCTCGCGGCGGAAGTAGGCCAGGTCATCCTCCGACTTGGCCGTGCCGTCCTCGTTGGGCATGCCGGCGCCTGCGTAGGTGAGGAAGCTGCGGGCGTGGCCCAACTGGTCCAGGGCGATATTGCCCAGGGCGATGTCCTCTTCCAGCTCCGGTGCGCGGGAGATCCAGTGGCCCAGGCGCTGCGCGAGGATCAGGGCGTCATCGCCCAGGCGGAGGGCGTACTCGGCGACGTCTTCGGTGGGCTTGGCCAGGCCGGTCTTGACCTCGAGTGCGATGTCCTCCGGGCGGAGGGCGTTGCCGGGGGTGATCCGGGTGGCGGAGGCGTTGGCTTCGCTCACAGGTGCTTCACTCCCTCGCTCTTGGTGTAGTACGTGGCGTGCCGGTAGTCCTTGCCCTGGGGCGACTCGAAGAAGGAACCCTTCGAGTCGGGGTCGCTGGCGGCGATGGCGTCCGCCGGGACCACCCAGATGGACACGCCCTCGTTGCGGCGGGTGTAGAGGTCCCTTGCGTTGCGGAGGGCCATGGCGGCGTCCGGTGCGTGCAGGCTGCCGGCGTGGACGTGGCTCAGGCCACGGCTGGACCGGACGAAGACCTCCCAGAGGCCCCACGTGGAGCGGTCGTGGTGATCCGGTGCGGGGCTGGCCTTGGGGGCTTCGCGGTTGATCTCGGTGGCCGAGCTGGCCGGGGTTTCCGGGTTGCCGTGCGGGCTCATGCTGCGTATTCCTTCGTCTTCTTTGACTGTTTTGCTGCGTAGGCGGCTGCTGCCTCGCGGACCCAGGCGCCGTCGTCGTGCGCTGCCCGCCGGCGCTCAAGGCGCTGGGCGTTGCAGGGACCGCGGCCGGCCAGGACTTCGTGGAACTCGTCCCAGTCCAGGGGACCGTGCTCCCACTTCCTGGTGTCCTCGTTGAAGCGGATCTGGTCATCCGGGAGGGTGAGGCCTAGGACCTTGACCTGCTCCACCATCATGCCCACGAACCGGCTGCGGAGCTCGTCATTGCTGAACCGCTTGATGTTCCAGGCCATGGACTGCTTGGAGTTGGGGGAATCGTCATCCGGCGGACCGAACATCATCAGCGCCGGGGCGTACCAGCGGTTCACCGCGTCCTGGGCCATCTGCTTCTGCTCGGGGGTGCCGTTGGAAAGTTCCAGGAGGATCTCGAAGCCCTGGCGCTGGTGGAAGGACTCTTCCTTGCAGACGCGCACCATGGCGCGGCCGTAGGGGCCGTACGAGGCACGGCACAGCGGGACCTGGTTGCAGATGGCTGCGCCGTCCACCAGCCAGCCGATGGCGCCCATGTCCGCCCAGGTGCGGGCCGGGTAGTTGAAGATGCTGGAGTAGCGGGCCTTGCCGGCGATGAGGTCGTCCATCATCTTGTCCCTGCTTTGGCCGAGCGTTTCTGCGGCCGAGTAGAGGTAGAGCCCGTGGCCGGCCTCGTCCTGGACCTTGGCCATGAGGATGGCCTTGCGCTTCAGGCTGGGGGCGCGGGAAATCCAGTTGGCCTCCGGCTGCATGCCGATGATCTCGGAGTGCGCGTGCTGGGAAACCTGGCGCAGGAGCGTCTTGCGGTACGCCGCCGGCATCCAGTCGCGGGGCTCGATGCGCGAGTCCTCGGCGATGATCCGGTCGAAGTGGGCCTGGCCTGCGGCGTCCTCTTCCGGGGTTAGCTCAGCCGGCACTGACTGCAAGTTCTGCGCTGCCATGGTTGCTCCTATGCAAAGACCTGTCGGGCGTCTCGGAATTATTTACCGACCGTTCGTTCAGGATATGCGGGAGCGTGCGCGGGCGTCAAGCGTGCCGTCCTCTTTTTCAACGCGCCGCCCGATCGCATGACCGGCCGTCGGCCGCATAAGCGGCGCTGGCCACCACCGTTTACGCGGGCTGCCCTCCCAACGCCCCATCACGTCCTGCCACGTTTTCCCCAACGCCCCATCACGTCCTGCCACCTTTTCCCCAACGCCCCATCACGTCATGCCACCTTTTCCCCAACGCTCCATCACGTCCTGCCACCTTTTCCCCAACGCCCCATCACGTCCTGCCACCTTTTCCCCAACGCCCAATCACGTCCTGCTCATGGCGCGGGCCGTCGTCGTCCTCTGCGGGAGCGGCGCAGCCACGCGGAGCGCCGACGACGCGCCTTGCCATTCTCGACGCGCACTTTCCTTTGCGACCCTCGAAGGTGCGGCGCGAGAAGGAATGTGCGCCGCGGAAGGGAATATGCGCGTCGCGGGCGGGGGCACGGCGGGGCCGGGGGCACGTGGGAGGGGCCGTCGTCGTGCATCACCGCCGAATCCCCTCCCCGTGTGGGGGCGCCAGCACTATGTCAACTCTGGTCTGCCTCCGATCCCGGGCATACAATGACCACGCCTTATTTGGCCCTGACAGACATCACAGCGCGGGTGCGCCACCCCATATAGCGACAGACACCGTTGGAAGGTGGATCGTCATGAGACGGTTCCTGGCCCTGCTTATTGCCGTTGCTTTGACGGGCGTCGCCATGCCCGCCCTGGGCTCCGGCGCCGCCCGGGCCGCAGCCGGACCGTGCATCGGGGCCCCTCCCGCCGATGGCACGTCCTACGCGGAAACCCGGCAATTCGTGGACGCCCAGTCGTGGTGGATGCCGGACGCCGACCAGGCCAACAACTCCGTCACCAACAACGGCCACGTCCATCTGGGTGCCTGCATTCCCGAGCGCGAAACCATCAGTTCCGGCAACTTCACCTTGAACGTGCGGGTGGTCCTCCACGACAACCCCGGCACGGCCGACTACGTCTCGATGGTGTTCCTCACGTCCAGCGGCGAAACGGCGGTCCAGAAGTGCTACCTGCGGGCCGCGGCGGCCGACTTCGCCTGCCCCGGTCCGTCCAGCACGGGCGGCGGCGACTTTGTGTGCAGTGGAACCTGCGAGCGCTGGCTGACATTCTCGCGGCCCCTCTCGGCATTCAGCCATTCGGGCCTGCAGGAGGTCCACCTCCGCGCGTTCGTGCCGGAGCCGAACGGCAACGAGATGCGGGCAAGCCTCAACTGGCAAACCGACATCCAGAACGGAAAGTCCCGGTCCGACGCCGCCCGGTACCCGTTCCTGCGCGGGAAGGGCTGGTACACCCACTCCGGGTACTGCGAAGCCTCGGTCCGCAGCGTCCCGATTCCCGACGCCCCGGTGTCCGGCGTCTGGACTCCCGCCGTGGGCCTGAGCACCCATCCCAACGGATCACTCCCGGCAACGCACTCCTTCATCTCGATCGACCCCGACTTCCACGCCGATCCGCCCAACCCCGGAACCGTCCTGTGGGATTCCGCCGGCCCCTACGGGCGGGCGTCCTTCGGTTCGGCGCCCATCGCGATCGACACCAGGACCCTGGCCAACGGCTTGCACAAGCTGCATCTCCGCACGTCGTGCCGGGACAACAAGCTGGGGTCCACGAATTCCGGGGTGACGGTGGTTCCGTTCATGGTGGCCAACTGATCCCGGCTTCTTCGACGCGCAGCTGCGTTTTCGACGCGCAGGTTCCTCTGTGCACCCCGCATATCCGGTTCGCCACGGAACCTGCGCCGCGGAGAGGAATATGCGCGTCGCCAGCGCCAGGGCAGGAATTGGTGCCGTGGCCGCCCAAGGTGCGGGCCGTCGTCGTGCGCTCCTGCCGATTTCGACGCGCGGCTGCAATTCCGACGCGCGGATTCCTCTGCGTACCCCGTATATCCGGTTCACCTCGGAACCTGCGCCGCGGAAGGGAATATGCGCGTCGCCAGGACCAGGGCCGGGGCCCAGTGCCCACCGGCGGAGCACGTTTCTTAAGCCTTTCTTAGGAACGGTGCGGGACGATCGAACCAGAGACCAGGACAGAACCCTGTCCACCGCCGGACCCCCGAAGGACTTCCGTGTACCAGCCAGCCCGTGACCGCCATGAGACCGCAACGCCCCGCACCCGCGCTGCTGCCGGCACCCAGTTCTCCGCGCTCCCCCAGCCCCGCCACTGGGTGCTGCTGGGCGTGCTGCTGTGCGCCGCCGTCGTCGCCCTGGGCCTGACGGTGCAGCTGACGCCCGGCGAAACCACGGCCGAGCTGCACGTGGACCAGGACCTCAGCCAGCACCACGTGGCCGCGCTGACCGCCATAGCCATGGCGATCAACGTCCTGTTCGCTCCCGTGGCGGGCGTATGCATCATCGCGGCGATCGCCCTGGTCCTCTGGCTGGTGCGCCGCGACTTCCCGAAGGCCGTCGCGTTCGGGCTCACGGCGTGCTCCGGCTGGGTGGCCAGCGAAGTCTTCAAGCTCATCATCGCCCGGCAGCGGCCCAACCCCGGCCTGCTCTACGATCCCCTGGCCCCGGAAACCGGCTCCAACAGCTTCCCCAGCGGCCACGTTTCCTTCGCCGTTGCCCTGGCCTTCGCGGTGTACTTCCTGAGCCGCGGCACCCGCTGGTCCAAGCCCGTGGCCGCAGCCGGCGCCGCCTTGCCCGTGATAGTTGCGTGGTCGCGGGTATATGTAGGGGTGCACTACCCCACCGATGTGATTGCCTCCTTCCTGGCGGCAGGCGCCGCGGTGGTCCTGCTCGCCGGACTCTGGAACCGTTTTGGCCCCCGGCTCCTGGACCGCCTGCCCGCAGCGCTTACCGCCCCTGCCAGCCGACACTAAGGACCCCCGTGCACACCATCCTCGCCGCCCACGCCATTTCCGGCGTCGCCACCGCCAGCGGTTCCCCGTCCCTGCTGGACCCGGCCAGCCTCCTGGAAGGGTTCGGACCCGCCGCCCTGGGCGTCATCGCCGTGATGGTCTTCATCGAATCCGGCGTCCTGTTCCCGTTCCTGCCCGGCGACTCGCTGCTGTTCACCGCCGGGCTCCTGCACCAGCAACTGAACCTCACCCTGCCCGTCCTGATCGGCGTGGTCACGGCCGCCGCGGTGGCCGGCGACCAGGTGGGCTTCCTCCTGGGCCGCAAATTCGGCCGCCGTTGGTTCAAGGACGACGCCAAGGTGCTCAAGACCGCCCACCTCACCGCCACCGAGAACTTCTTCCACCGGCACGGCGGCGCCGCGATCGTCCTGGCCCGCTTCGTGCCCATCATCAGGACCTTCGCGCCGCTGACCGCCGGAACCGCCCGCTACGGGCACAAGGCATTCACCCTGTGGAACATCGTGGGCGCGCTGGCATGGGCTACGTCCGTGACACTGCTGGGCACCTGGCTGGGACACTACGAGGTCATCGCCAGGAACATCGACGTGATCGCCATCCTCATGGTCCTGGTGTCCGTGGTGCCCTGGGGCATCGAGTACCTCAAGCACCGGCGCAGGAACCGCCGCGCCGCAGCGGAGCAGGCAACGGACGACGACGGCACGGACCTTGGAGCCGACGCCGCGCCATCGCTCGACACGGCAGCCAGCACCTCCGGCCGGGACAGCGGCACGACAGAATAGCCGCATGACACCTGCGGACCGGCTCTCCCTGCTGCTCGCCGAGGACGACCCCGCCCTGGGCCCGCTCATCACCGAACTGCTGGAACCGGACTACCGGGTCCGGCTGGCGGTCACCGGGCAGGAGGCCCTGCACCTGGGGCTCACGCAGCCCTGGGACGTGATGGTCATTGACCGCGGACTGCCCATCCTGGACGGCCTGGGCGTCATCGCAGCGCTCCGGTCCAAGGGCATCGGCACCCCCATTTTGGTCCTCACGGCGCTGGGCGAAACCGACGAGAAGGTCCGCGGGCTGGACGCCGGAGCCAACGACTACATGGCCAAACCGTTCGACGCCGGCGAGCTGGCTGCGCGCCTGCGCGCCCTGACCCGGACCTTCAGTACCCCCGCGGGACCGGTGGGGATCGGCACCTGGGAGTTCGACCCGGCGTCGCGCGCTGTCCGCTCCCTGTACGGGGGCCTGGTGACGCTGACCGCCAAGGAAGCCGAAGTCCTGGCGGCGCTCGCGGCCGAGCCCGGCAGGGTGTTCACCCGCGATGAACTGCTCGCCGCGCACTTCCAGTCCACGGACCAGCCCGGCGTGATCGACACCTACGTCCACCACCTGCGCCGGAAGATTTCCCGGACCGTGATCCGCACCGTCCACGGCGTGGGCTACCAGATTGGCGACCCGTCATGACCGCAGCCCCTTCCCCTGCCGATCCGGACAGGGAAACCCTCCGCCGCGCGTCGCTCAAGGTGGCCCTGCGGATCAGCGCCGGGGTGGCCGTCCTGGTGCTGGTGCTGCTCGCCGCCGCTACCGTGTTCCTGATGAACAAGCTGGCGCACCCCTCGGTGCCCTCCTCCCCGGCCTACACGTACCTCGATTCGAGGGACCTGATCGAGGGGATGATCCTGGCCGGGCTGGCGGGAATTGTGCTGGCCGGCGTGGTGGGGTGGGTCAGCGCGCGAAGCGCCATCCGGCCCCTCGGCGAGGCCCTGGCCCGGCAGCGGCGCTTTGTCCAGGACGCGAGCCACGAACTTCGCACACCCCTGGCCATCCTGGACACCCGCATCCAGCTGGCCCAGCGCAAAGCCGAGCCGGGGTCAGAATCCGCGCAGGCCCTGGCCCGGATCCGGGAGGACACCGCCACCCTGACCGGGATCGTCAACGAGTTGCTCCTGGCCGCGACGGCGTCCGCACCTTCCGCCGGCGCGGAGCCTGCCGATGCTGCCTCTGCTGCCCGGTCCGTCAGCGAAAGCCTGCAGGACCTGGCCCGGCAGCAGGGCGTCTCCGTGGAGTTCTCCAGCGGCGGGCAGGCTTTGGTCCGGGTGGATTCCGGTTCGCTGCGGCGGGCGGTGCTGGCACTGGCGGACAACGCGCTGGCCCACACTCCTTCCGGCGGCCGGGTGGCCATCAGTTGCTCTGTTGAAGGGTCCCGGGCGGTGATCCTGGTGGCGGATACCGGCTCCGGGATTACCGGCGTGGACCCGGGCCGGATTTTTGACCGGTTTGTCCGCGCCCCGGGACTGGACGGGGACGGGGGCCGCCGAAGCTTCGGCATTGGCCTGGCCCTGGTCCGAGACATCGCGACGGCGGCCGGCGGGACCGTAGAGGTGGCCCGCACCGGGCCCGGGGGAACCACCATGCGGCTGGCGCTCCCCCTGGCGCTTCCCCTGGCACGGGACTGACCGGGGCTGACCGCTGAGGTGCGGGCCGCCGTCGTGCGTGGGCCGCACTGCGTGGGCCGCGTGCCGCCGTCGTACGCTGCCGTTTTCGACGCGCACCTTCCCCTCCGCGGCCCACCCTCCTTAGCGACGCGCACCTTCCCCTCCGCAGCCCACATTCGAGTCGCGCGGAAGAATATGCGCGTCGGCGGGGAGTATCCGCGCCGCCATCATTGTCCGGCCGACATTTCCGACCCGCACCTTGCCCTCCGCGGCCCGCCCTCCTTATCGACGCGCACCACTGTTTTCGACGCGCACCTTCCCCTCCGCGGCCCACATTCGAGTCGCGCCAGGGAGCAAGCGAGTCGCCAGGGAGTAAGCGAGTCGCGAGGGGGTATCCGCATCGGTGCGAAGCGCGGGCGGATAACTCGGGTATTGACGGTCCACTTGTTTTTTGCAAGTATGAGCCTTATCCGCACCAACCCCTTGGAAAAGAGACCATGATGACCGCAATGTTCGTCAACCTGCCGGTGACCGACCTGGAGCGCGCCAAGGCGTTCTACACGGAGGTAGGGTTCACCATCAACCCCCTCTTCACGGACCACAACGCCGCCTGCGTGGTGGTGGAGGAAGACCACAGTTACTTCATGCTCCTGGTCCGCGAATACTTCCAGACCTTCAGCGAGCGTCCCATCGGCGACCCATCCGCCACGGTATCGGCCACCACCGCGATCTTCCTGGACAGCCGGGATGCAGTGGACTCCACCGTGGCCAGCGGCCTCGCGGCCGGGGGCTCCGAAGCGCAGCCCGCATCCGATTACGGCTTCATGTACCAGCGCCAGCTCACGGACCCGGACGGCAACATCCTGGAATTCGGCTACATGGACCCGGCGGCCGCGCAACAGGGACCCGAAGCCTTCATGAACCAGCAGGCCTGAGGTCCATGGCCGCACGCGACTACGGGCAGTACTCCGGGATTACGCAGGCCATGGAGATCGTTGGCGAGCGGTGGGCCCTCCTGATTGTCCGCGACCTGCTGGTGGGGCCGCGCCGCTACGGGGAGCTCGCCGCCGGGCTCCCCCGCATCCCCACCAACATCCTGGCCGCGCGGCTCAAGGAGCTCCAGGCCGCCGGCGTCATCCGGCGGGCTCCCCGCTCCCGGGTGATCGTCTACGAACTGACGCCGTACGGCCGCGAGCTTGAACCCGTGATCCTCGCCCTGGGCGCCTGGGGTTTCAAGGCCATGGGCGATCCCCGCGAGGAGCAAATCATCACCCCCGACTCAATGACCATGGACCTGCGCACCACCTTCCGGCCGGACGTGGCCGCCACCCTGCCGGCCACCGCCTACGCGGCGCACTTCGGTTCCACCGAGCTCCTGATCCGGGTGGATGGCCCCAGCCTGGACGTCCGGCGTGGCGACGGCGCGGCCGACCTCGCGTTCGCCAGCGGACCGGGCATCCGGCGGCTTATCGCCGGCGAACTCGCCCCCGACCGCGCCATCGAGAGCGGCGTGGTCCAGGTGCTGAGCGGACAAGGGAACCTCCTGCACCGCTTCGCGGACACGTTCCATCTGGCGGCCTAACCCGCTAGCCTGACCCGACACCCTTGACGCACCTACGTGAACCGCCTCTGAATGGAGCATTGCGATGACCAAGACCCAGGAAACCGGCACCGTCGTCAGCGTTCTGTCGCCCGACGGCACCTCCCTCAGCGTGGAGCGGATGGGGACGGGACCCAGCCTGGTCCTGGTGGACGGAGCCTTCTGCGGCCGCAACTTCGGGCCGTCCCGCGCCCTGGCGAACGAACTGAAGGATGCCTTCACGGTGTACTTCTACGACCGGCGCGGGCGCGGGGACAGCGGCGAGACCCTGCCGTACGCTACCGAGCGGGAAATCGAGGACCTCCAGGCCGTGCTGAACGAGGCCGGCGGGAATCCTTATGTCTACGGGATCTCTTCGGGCGCCGCGCTGGCCCTCGAGGCTGCCGCGGCGGGAGTTCCAATGCGCGGCCTGGCCACATATGAGGCGCCCTACACCGGTGTCCAGGGCGCCGACGGGACACCGGGGAGCCACCGCGAACACCTCGAGGCCCTGCTGCGGGACGGCAAGCGCGGCAGCGCCGTGTCCTACTTCCTGGTCAAGATGGTGGGGGCGCCGGCGTTCCTCCCTTACATGCTGCGCCTCATGCCGGGGGTGTGGAAGAAGCAGACGGCGGCGGCCAACACCCTGCCCTACGAAACCCGGGTAACCAACAACTTCGTGGCCCCCGTCGATCGGCTCCGCACCATCACCGTGCCCACCCTGGTCATGGTGGGCGGCAAGGCCGCGGACCCCATGGCGCAGGGGCAACAGACCATCGCGGCCGCCGTTCCCGGCAGCGAGCACCGCGTCCTCGACGGCCAGACCCACCAGGTTTCCGCCGCCGCCATCGCCACCCAGCTCAGGGATTTCTTCCGCGGAGACTAGGCTGCCCCCGCTGCCTTGGAGTTGCCGACGGCGGGGCGCGGCTCTTACTGGCGCGCCCCGCCGTCGTGCTTTCCCTGGTTGGATCTGGAGCTGCGGGCGCTGACGACCGGAACCGTCAGGCCGCCCATCCACGCCCAACGGCTTCCAGGGCCTGCACGTACACCCCGGCCCAATCGGCTCCGGGCGGCCCAACCTGCGCCAACTCAAGGCTCACGAGGCCGTGGACCTGTCCCCAGATGGCTGCCGCGACCAGGTCCACGGGCGCCTCCCGCAGGGTCCCGGCGGACTGTGCAGAGGCGACCGCGTCCTTCAGGGGCTGCATGGCATCCATGGCCGCATCGGGGTCTGGCTGGCAATCGACGTACGCGGCCAAAGCGCCGCCGAACATCAGGCGGTAGAGGGCCGGGTGCTGGAGTGCCCAGGCCCGGTAGGCGTCCCCGAGCCCCTGGAGGCCGCCGCCGGCTGCTGCGTGCTGCGAATCGCCGAAGGAGCGGAACCCGTCCTCCACCACTGCTGTCAGGAGCTGGGCTTTTCCGCCGAACAGTGAGTACACAGCCGTGGTGGACGTCCTTGCCGCGGCGGCCACGTCCCGCAGCGTCAGCCGCGCGGGACCACTGCGGTCCACCAACCCGGCGGTGACGTCCAACAGGGCCCGCCTCAGGGAATCGTTATGCACAACAGGTCTTGCCATGGACCCCATTGTTTCATAACCTTGTTTTGTAACGGTGTTATGAAACGATCGAGCGAGGGAGTTCCCATGGCGCAGAAGGTATTTCCGGGCCGGTACACCGCCGACCCCGCACGGGAATCCGTAACGGTCTTCCTGATCGGCATGCGGGCCAACCGGTGGTGGAAGATCGGAACCGTAGGCAGGGTCGGTGCCGCCATGGGGCGCATGCTCCGGCACCTGGCCGCTGTCCCCGAAGCGGGAATGCTCGGCTACCACCAGTGGGCGGGGCGCACCACCATGTTGGTCAGCTACTGGGAGAGTCCGGAGCACCTGCGGAAGTTTGCGGCGGACCGGGACGCCCCTCATCTTGAGCCCTGGCGCCGCTTCATGAAGGAACTTGCCGGGAGCGGAGACGTCGGCGTCTGGCACGAGACGTACCAGGTGCCGGCCACCGGCATCGAGGTCGTTTACAGCGGAATGCCGGTCTTTGGGCTCGCCAAAGCAACGACACATGTCCCAATCGGCGCAGGAACCAACACCGCCAAGCAGCGGATGGGCCGCGCCGGCGCCTAGGGGAGAAAGCAGCCGCTCCGGCTCGGGTTTTCGACGCGCGGATTCATCCTCGACGCGGGCGCTCCCTCCCGCGGCCCACATGTGGGGCGCGAAAAGGAGCGTGCGCGTCAGCGGGGCAAATGCGCGTCCCTGATGGGGGACGGTACGACTGGCCAACAGGGTAAGCCGCTTATCCACATAACCCCGGACTGCCGTTCCGGTGATGCGCTCTGCACGCCACCGTTGATACATGACCGAACTCCCGCCGTTCCTGCTTTCGCGGGACCGCATTCTGCACGGGCTCAGCGCCAACGATCTGGCCAAGCGCGTGCGGTCCGGCACCCTCGTGCGGGTCCGGCACGGCGTGTATGTCGACGGACCAACGTGGCGGGACCTGAAGCCTTGGCAGCAGTACCGCGTCAGGGTCCAGGCCGCCGCGGAAACGTTTGAAAAACCCACAATCTTCGCCAGGCACTCCTCAGCCAGCGTGTGGGACATCCCGTTCATCGGGCAGAACCACCCGGTTCAGGCCCTCACGTTGAAGAACGACGGCGGGAGGTCACGTGCCGGAGTCAGCCGCCACTTCGCTGCCCGGTCGGGCCTGAGGGCGTGCTGCGTGGAGGGGCTGCTGGTCACCGACCGCGTCCGGACTGTCCTGGACCTGGCCGCATTCAGCCCCTTTGCCGAAGCCATGGCACCGCTGGACCACGTGCTCCGGCCGGACCTGGCCCGTCAATTGCCTGCCCTGACCAAGGCTGAACTGGAAGCGGGCATCGGGAACATCTACTCCGCTGCGGCGGCGCGACGGATCCGGGCCGCCATCGCTTTTGCCGATCCCGCGTCTGCTTCGGCCGGCGAATCCTGGAGCCGCGCACTGATCCACGTGGCCGGCTTCGAACCCCCTCTCCTCCAGCAGCGCTTCACGGACGCCGCAGGTCTGGTGGGGTACTCGGATTTCTACTGGAAGGAGTCGCGGATCATTGGCGAGTTCGACGGTGAGGAGAAGTACGTCAAACCCGAGTTCCTCAAGGGCAGGACCACATCCGAGGCAGTCCTGGCTGAGAAGAAACGCGAAAACCGACTTCGTTCTTTGGGATTCCGCGTGGAGCGGTGGGACTGGGCGGAGCTCGCTGCGGCTGGAACGCTGGAACGGAAGCTGGCGGCGGCGGGGGTGGGCCGGCGTCGTACGCGTTCCGCTGTTCTCGACCCGCAAAATCCCTTGTGACGCGCCACCTCCCAGGCGCGGCGCTTATGTGGGTGGCGTTCAGGAATTTGCGCGTCGGGACTGAACCTCAGCAGCGGTGTCCGGCAACCCGTTCGGTGAAGCCACCCTCTGGCCCGCCATGCGTCGGCCCCCGCAGGCGGTGATCCGACCGAGCCTACTTCACCCCCCATTGCATGCAGACGGCCGTCATAGGCCCGGGCGCCTCACCGGTGGCGCTCCTACTGAAAAGCCATCACAGTAGAAGGCATGAATGCCGCAGAGGACGCAGACGTCACCGGAACCATCGAGCTCTCCGGCGGCTTGCTCCATCTGAAGTGGTCCCCCGGGGACGTTGTCACGGAGCGGGATGCCAGGACGCTGATGCACCGGGCCCGGGCCCTCAGCGGGGGCCGCGCCCTTCCGATGCTGGTCGAAATGACAGGCTTGGAATGGATTGACCAGGGCGCCCTGAAGGCCTTCGCCGGCACCTGGCCGGTGAAGTGCGCGGCGGTGGTAGGCACATCCCCCGTAGACCAAACACTGGCCGACTTCTATATGGGACGGCACAAGCCGGCCCACCCCACCCGATACTTCACCTCCATGGACGAGGCACTCGCGTGGCTGAACGAGGATGCGCCGCTGGTGTGAGCAGAGGCCTCGGGGAATTTCTGCTTCCGCGGTTCCATTACGACGCGCAAAACCGCCTCCGACGCGCAAATTCCCTAGCGCGGCCGGAATCTGCGCAGCGGCAGCGAATACGCGCGTCGAAAACGAATGGGCGCAGCGCGAAAGCGGTTCAGGTCTCCTGCGCCGCCACGTCAGACGCCGGCACCTCAGGCGCTGCCCCCAAAGCACGCTGCGTGGCCGCCCAACTGGCGAGGACCTTCAGTGCGTCCTCTGACGGCGACCCCGGCTCGGCCGTATAGATGTTGATGCGCAGCCCGGGATCCGCAGGGAGCTCCATCGCCTCATAAGTCAGGTCCAGGTCCCCCACGATGGAGTGATGGAGCCGCTTGCGGCCGGTGCGGTGGTACTTCACGTCATGCCGGGCCCAGCGGATGCGGAACTCCTCGCTGCGGGTGGAGAGTTCGCCGATCAGGTCCGAGAGGTCCTTGTCGTACGGGTTCTTGCCCGCAGTGGACCGCAGCACAGCCACGATGTCATCCGCGGCGCGCTCCCAGTCGGCGAAGAACTCCCTCGCCTTTGGGCTCAGGAAGGTGAACCGCGCGCTGTTGGGCGGGGTGCCGCCGTCGAGCATCATCTCCAGGTACAGGGCCCGGCCCAGCTCGTTGGAAGCCAGCACGTCGCCGCGGTCGTTGCGGACCCAAGCCGGCGCCGAGGTAATCGCATCGATCACCCGCTGCACGCTGGGCCGCACCGTCTGCGGGCTGCGCTTGCGCCGCACCCTCGGGGCAGCCGTGGACGCACGTGCCAGGTCGAAAAGGTGGGCCGTCTCGGCGTCGTCCAACTGCAGGGCCCGTGCCAAAGCCTCCAGCACACTGTCCGAAGCTCCGGACAGGTTCCCCCGCTCCAGCCGGATGTAGTAATCAATGCTCATCCCGGCGAGCATGGCCACCTCCTCCCGGCGCAGGCCCTTCACGCGCCGGTTGCCGCCGTACGCGGGCAGCCCGGCTTCATCGGGTGTGAGCCTGGCGCGGCGGGAGGCCAGGAACTTCCGCACGTCCTCGCTGTTCGTCATGGCACCCACGCTACGCCCCGGGTGGACAGCGAAGGAGGGACTGGCAAGCCCTCCCACAAACCCGCGCGCCGAAATAGCGTGGAGGCATGGAACTCACGCTCAACAACGGAATCACACTGCCCGCGCTCGGCCTGGGCGTCTTCCAAAGTCCCCCGGAAGAGACGACGGCGGCCGTCCAGACAGCGCTCGAGGTAGGCTACCGGCACATCGACACCGCCGCCGCCTACGGCAACGAGCGCGAGGTGGGCGAAGGCATACGCCGCTCCGGGCTGCCGCGCGAAGAGGTCTTCATCGAGACGAAAGTCTGGGTCAGCGACTACGGCTACGACGAGGCGCTGCACGCCTGGGACAAGGCGGTGGGCAAGCTGGGCGTGGAGCAGCTGGACCTGCTCATCCTGCACCAGCCCGCGCCGGACCGGTTCGACAAGACCATCGCCGCATACAAGGCCCTGGAAACCCTGCTCAAGGACGGGCGGGTGCGGGCCATCGGCGTCAGCAACTTCATGCCGCACCACCTCACCCAGCTGCTGGCGGAAACGGACGTTGTCCCCGCCGTCAACCAGATCGAACTGCACCCCTACTTCGCCCAGCGGAACGTCCAGGCGGCCGACGCCGAACACGGCATCCTCACCCAGGCATGGTCACCCATCGGCGGGATCACGTTCTACCCCGGCTGGGGCGAGAACCGGAAAAACGTCATGCGGGACCCGGCGATTGCCGCCGTCGCGGACGCCCACGGCAAGACCCCCGCGCAGGTAATGCTCCGGTGGCACCTGCAGCAGGGCCGCTCCGCCATTCCCAAGTCCACCAACCCGGTGCGCATCGCGGAGAACTTCGACGTATTCGGCTTCGAGCTGTCCGCAGCTGAACTCGCCGCCATCGACGCCCTGGATACCGGTATCCGCAGCGGCCCGGACCCAGATGTGGCCCGGCCGGAGCGGTTCGCCATGGTCATCCCCGAAGCCTAAAGGAGAAAAAGCTATGGAATACCGCCCCCTTGGCCGCACCGGCGTGCAGGTCAGCCCCCTCTGCCTCGGCGCCATGATGTTCGGCCCGTGGGGCAATGACGACCGCGCCGACGCCACCCGCATCATCCACCGCGCCCTGGACGCCGGCATCAACTTCGTCGACACCGCGGACGTCTACTCCGGCGGCGCCTCCGAGGAAATCGTTGGTGCGGCACTTGCCGGAAGGCGCGACGACGTCTTCCTGGCCACCAAGTTCTTCATGCCCATGAACGAAAAGGACCCCAACCAGCGCGGCGGGTCACGCCGGTGGATCATGCGGGAGGTGGAGGACTCGCTGCGCCGGCTGAACACCGACCACATCGACCTCTACCAGGTGCACCGGCCCAGCCCGGACACCGACGTGGAGGAAACCCTCGGCGCCCTCACCGACCTGGTCCGCCAGGGCAAGGTGCGCTACATCGGCTCCTCGTCCTACTCCGGCTCCCAGATCGTCGAAGCCCAGTGGGCGTCCCGCGAGCGCAATTTGGAGCGGTTCGTCACCGAGCAGCCGCCCTACTCCATCCTGACCCGCGGCATCGAGGAGGACGTGCTCCCCACGGCGCAGCGCCACGGGATGGGCACCCTCACGTACAGTCCGCTGGCAGGCGGCTGGCTCTCCGGACGGTGGCGGAAGGACTCCGCGTCCAGGCCCACCTCGAGCGCCCGGCCCAGCGCCCGGTTCGACATGAGCCAGCCCGCCAACCAGCGCAAGCTGGACATCGTGGAGGAGCTTGCGCAGGTGGCCGAATGGGCCGGGGTGACGCTCATCGAGCTGGCCATCGCGTTCGTGATCAACCACCCCGGCGTCACCTCCGCCATCGTCGGCCCGCGCACCATGGAGCAGCTGGAGTCCTACCTCCCGGCCGCGGACACCGTCCTGGCCCCGGAGGTGCTGGACCGCATCGACCAGCTGGTGGCTCCGGGCGTCACGGTCAACCCCGACGACAACAGCTACGGCGCGCACGAACTGAGCGCACACGCACGACGGCGGCAGCGGGCTTAGGTGCCCGCCCCGCCTTACACCCCTACGAAAGGAAAACCCATGGCAACGTGGCTCATCACAGGCTGCTCCACCGGACTTGGCCGGGCACTCGCTGAAGCCGTGCTCGCGTCCGGGCACAACGCTGCGGTCACCGCCCGGAACGTTGACGCGGTGCAGGACATCACCGCCGGCTTCCCGGACAGCGCACTTCCCCTGGCCCTGGACGTCACGGACAAGGCGCAGATCGCCGCCGCGGTCAAGGCAGCCGAGGAAAAGTTCGGCCGCATCGACGTGCTGGTGAACAACGCCGGCTACGGCTACCGCGCCGCCGTGGAGGAAGCGGACGACGCCGACATCCGCCGCCTGTTCGACACCAACTTCTTCGGCGCCGTGGACATGATCAAGGCCGTGGTGCCGGGCATGCGCGCCAACAAGTCCGGGACCATCCTGAACATCTCCTCCATCGGCGCCCGCATCACCCCTCCCGGTTCCGGCTACTACTCGGCCACCAAGGCGGCGCTGGAGGGCATGTCCGGATCGCTGCGCAACGAACTGAAGCCGCTGGGCATCAACGTCACGGCCATCGAGCCCGGGGGCTTCCGCACCGACTTCGCGGGCCGCTCGCTCACCCAGTCCGCGACGGCGATCGGGGACTACGCGGACACGGCCGGCAAGCGCCGCAAGGAAGTCGACACGGCCCACGGCAACCAGCCCGGGGACCCGGACAAGGCAGCCAAGGCGATCCTCGCCGTCGTCGATTCCCCCAACCCGCCGGGCCTGCTGGTCCTGGGCACGGACGCCTTCGGCGCGTTCGGCATGGTGGCCGATGCCCAGCGCGCCGAGCTGGACCAGTGGCAGGAGCTGAGCACCAGCACCGACATCACGGACTAGCCCAATTCGAGTACCGGGTACTCATGACACGGCGCTTGCCCGGTGCGAAAGTGGATGCCTAACAATCACTTCGCAAGAGGAACCAGCATGGCAGCCAAACGACGTCGGTCACGCAGCGGAGGCGGCGGCGCCATCGGGTGCGCGCCCTTCTTCGTCCTCATCATCGTGGCGCTCATCATCCAGTACTGGTGGGTGCTGCTGATTGCGGCGGGGGTGGTTGCGCTGACGGTGGCACTGGTCCGCTCCGCCAACGCCCCGGCACGTCCGGTCCGTATGCCGCAGCCCCCGCCGCAACCCCTCAGGCCCCCGCCCCCGCCCCGGGTGCCCAGCGGCGAGGAACTCACCGCCCAAATGCGGGCCCACAAGCGGATCAGCCGCGTGCGGGACATGCAGGAGTGGGACTACGAGTGGCTCCGGCTGGCCCATCCGGGGAAGAGCGTCCGCGAGGTCAACGAGATCGCAAACGCCCATTTTGCCCGCGGGCGTTCCATCGGCCTGGACGGCGGGGACCCGTCCGTTCCCTAGCCCGGCCGCGGCCCCGGGCCGTCCACGGGGCCGCCGTCGAGCATTCCCGCCCGGTTACTCCTGCCGCACTCGGTGAACACGCCGTGCTCAGCTGCGTGTCCCCGCTCCCACGCGGGATGCGGCCGGAGTAACTGGGCCGGAGTGCACCGAACCCTTCCGCTCAGGCCGGAAGCGTGGTCAGGCTCAACTGGGCCCGGTGGTGGCGGTAGTGCTTGGGCGCCCACTCCAGGATGTCCCGGCGGCTCATCCAGGGCAGGAAGTACGGATCCCACCGCACGGGCATGGTCATGCCGCGGTCCAGTGCCCTGGTGCCGGCATGGTCGTACCAGTTCACAATGATCCGCGTGGTCCGGTCCATCATCCCCAACATGCCGGCCGGCTTCAGGACCTGGCCTCCGGCGGCGGATCCGGCCCAGTTCACCCAGTCATAGGGGCGGGCGCAGGAGTCCAGGAGGCGGCTCCAGTTCCGGGATGCCGGAGGCGGCAGGCGCGAGAACAGTCCCAGGAGCGGAATCCCCGCGAGCGCAATATTCTGGCCCAGGACCATGTGGAAGAGCAACTGCCGGTTGGTCCACCGCGTTCCGTTGGAGGGCAGGTCCAGCTCATCCGCCGGGGCGCCCACAACGATGCGCCGGAAGTCGGCCGCGATCCACAGCAGGTCTGCCTTCACCGGATCGCTGTCAGGTACCGCCATCGGACCCTGCCTTCCTTGGGTGTCAGCCGGTATTCTTTCAGGCATTGATGGATATCAATAGCATCGCAGGGCCGGCATGCCGCGACCCGCTGGAAGCCAAGGAGAAACACCATGAAGTTCCTCCAGGACGCGCCCCGGTTCCTGTTCTTCACGGGCAAGGGCGGCGTGGGCAAGACGTCCGTGGCCTGCGCTGCCGCGCTCACCCTTGCCAGGACAGGGAAGCAAGTCCTCCTGGTCAGCACCGACCCCGCCTCAAATATTGGCCAGGTGTTCAGCCAGGAGGTGGGCAACACTGTCACCCCGATCCGCGGCGTGCCAGGTCTCCGGGCCTTGGAGATCGACCCGGAGCAAGCTGCCGAGGCCTACCGGGAGCGGATCATTGGCCCGGCCCGCGGGGTCCTTCCGGACGCGGAGCTGGCGGGGATCGCGGAGAGCCTCTCCGGTTCGTGCACCACCGAGATCGCCTCCTTCGACGAGTTCACAAGCCTGCTTGCCGACGACGGCAGCTACGGCGAGTACCACCACATTGTTTTCGATACCGCGCCGACGGGCCACACCATCCGGCTGCAAGGTTGCGGTGTTCCGGCAGTTCTCCAAGGTGGTCCAGGAGTCCCGCAGGCACTTCGTGGTGATCGACACCGCCCCTACCGGCCACACGCTGCTGCTCCTGGACGCCACGGGCTCGTACCACCGGGAGATCGCCCGCCAGGTGGGAGCCACCATGGGGTTTGTGACACCCCTTATGCGGCTGCAGGACCCGGCGCAGACCAAGGTGGTCCTGGTGACGCTGGCCGAAACCACCCCGGTGCTCGAGGCCAAGGAGCTGCAGGACGACCTGCAACCATCCGTGGGCCTGGGTCATCAACAACTCGATCGCCGCTGCACACCCAATGTCACCGTTCCTGCAGGCGCGCGCGGCCGGCGAGCTTGAAGAGATTTCAAAGGTGTACGCGCTGGCCGACAGGGTGGCTCTCATCCCCCTGCTGCCCGAGGAGCCCGTTGGCGAAGAAAAACTGGCAGCCCTCACCGCCTACAGCTCCCAACCCGCATAACGGGCACCGGGCGGTTCTACAGGGTGGCCAGGAGGCCGGCCGCCTGCTCGATCGCACCGGGAACCAGCGAGTAGTACGCCCAGGTGCCGCGCTTTTCGCGGTGCAGCAACCCTGCGTCCACCAGGATCTTCAGATGGTGGGACACTGTGGGCTGGCTCAAGTCCAGCGGTTCGGTCAGGTCGCAGACACACGCTTCGCCGTCTCCGGCGCCCTTGACAATCGAGAGCAGCCGAAGCCTGTTCGGATCGGCCAGCGCCTTGAACACAAGGGCCGTGCGCTGGGCCTCCTCCACCTCGAGGGCTGGCCGGCCTGATGGCGCACAGCAGTCCTCGGCGATGGCGGGCTCAGCCAGTTGCAGGGAAGTCATGCGTCCATTATGCACAAGATTGACAATCATCGATATAGTTGCCGATACTTCATATCGACGAATATCAATGTTGTTCCAGCAGTCCCGCCCAGGCCTTACACCAGCGCCACAGGAGTTCCGTGAGCATCCAGACTGACCCCACATCCCGCCTTGACCCGGCGGCTCCCATCGCGGGCAAGCTCTCCACCCTGGACCGGTTCCTGCCTGTGTGGATCATTGCGGCCATGGCACTGGGGCTGCTGCTGGGAACCTTCGTCCCGGGCCTGAACACGGTTCTCGAGGCCGTCACGATCGGCCAGGTTTCCCTGCCGATCGCCGTCGGGCTACTGGTGATGATGTACCCCGTGCTTGCGAAGGTCCGCTACGACCAGGCACACCGGGTAATCGGTGACCGCAAACTCATGATCACTTCGCTGGTGCTGAACTGGGTACTGGCCCCGGCGTTCATGTTCGCCCTGGCCTGGATCTTCATCCCTGACCTGCCCGAGTACCGCACCGGCCTGATCATCGTGGGCCTGGCCCGGTGCATCGCCATGGTGATGATCTGGAACGACCTCGCCTGCGGCGACCGGGAGGCCGCGGCCGTGCTGGTGGCCATCAACTCGGTCTTCCAGGTCATCGCGTTTGGCGCCCTGGGCTGGTTCTACCTCCAGCTCCTGCCGTCCTGGCTGGACCTGCCCACCACCAGCGCGGACTTCTCCTTCTGGTCCATCACCGCCTCCGTACTGGTGTTCCTGGGAATCCCCCTGATGGCCGGCTTCCTCACCCGGACGATCGGCGAAAAGGCCAAAGGCCGCGACTGGTACGAAGGAACCTTCCTGCCGAAGCTCGGACCGTGGGCGCTGTACGGGCTGCTGTTCACCATTACGCTGCTCTTCGCACTGCAGGGCGGGACCATCACCTCCCGCCCGCTCGACGTCGTCCGGATCGCCGTGCCCCTGCTGGTCTACTTCCTGGTGGTCTTCGGCACCGGCATGGCCGTTGGCAAGTGGCTGGGCCTTGGCTACGCTAGGA
This sequence comes from Pseudarthrobacter niigatensis, assembly GCF_030812615.1. Classification (NCBI taxonomy): domain Bacteria; kingdom Bacillati; phylum Actinomycetota; class Actinomycetes; order Micrococcales; family Micrococcaceae; genus Pseudarthrobacter; species Pseudarthrobacter niigatensis. Next base: position 141,487 of record NZ_JAUSTB010000005.1, read on the forward strand.
CCGCCACCATGGCCTTCACCGCCGCAGGCAACAACTTCGAACTCGCCATCGCTGTGGCGATTGGCACCTTCGGCGTCACCTCCGGGCAGGCCCTGGCTGGCGTCGTCGGGCCCCTGATCGAAGTCCCCGCCCTCGTTGCCCTGGTGTACGCGGCCCTCTGGGCCCGCACCCGCTATTTCACCACCAGCCAGCCTTCCGCCTAACCCCCGAGAACCCCAGGAGAAACCCCGTGAGCACCGAACCCGCCAAAAAGCCCTCCGTCCTGTTCGTCTGCGTCCACAATGCCGGGCGGTCCCAGATGGCCGCCGCCTTCCTGACCACCCTGGCCAAGGGCGCCATCGAGGTCCGCTCCGCCGGTTCCCAGCCAGCCGACACGGTCAACCCCGCCGCCGTCGAGGCCATGGCCGAACTCGGCATCGACATGTCCGCCGAGATCCCCAAGGTCCTCACCACCGAGGCAGTCAAGGAATCCGACGTCGTCATCACCATGGGCTGCGGCGACACCTGCCCGATCTTCCCGGGGAAGCGCTACGAGGACTGGGAACTCGAAGACCCCGCGGGCCAGGGCGTCGACGCCGTCCGCCCCATCCGCGATGAGATCAAGGGCCGCATCGAGGGCCTCATCGCCTCCCTCACCCCCGCCCAGTAACCAGTAACCCCCGGACCGTAGAAAGCAGAGAACCCTCGTGGCTGGTACCAACACCCTCCCCGTTGTGGTCATCGGCGCGGGCCCCATCGGCCTCGCCGCGGCGGCGCACCTGCTGGAACGCAGCCTGGAACCCCTCATCCTCGAAGCCGGCCCGGCCCCGGCCGCGGCGATCGGGCAGTGGCGGCACATCCGGCTCTTCTCCCCGTGGCAGTACAACACCGACGCCGCGGCAGTCCGCCTGCTTTCCGAAACAGGCTGGACGGCACCCGAGTCCGCGGCATTGCCCACCGGCGGGGACCTCATCGACCGGTACCTCACCCCGCTCGCCGCGCTGCCGGCCATCGCGTCCCGCCTCCACACCGGCGCCCGCGTCATCGCGGTGACCCGCCAAGGCATCGACAAGACCCACAGCCGCAACCGCAACAGCACCCCCTTCCTGGTCCGGGTGGAACACGCCGACGGCGACATCCGCGACTACCAGGCCGCCGCCGTCATCGACGCCTCCGGCACCTGGTCCACCCCCAACCCGCTCGGAACGTCGGGACTGCCCGCCGTCGGTGAAGCCGCCGCCGCTGCCCACATCTCCTCCCCGCTGCCGGACGTGGTGGGCCGCGGGCGCGCAGGCTTTGCCGGACGCACCGCCGTCGTGATCGGTTCCGGCCACTCTGCCGCCAACACCCTGATCAACCTCGCAGACCTTGCCACCCAGGAACCCGGCACCAGGATCATCTGGGCCATCCGCGGCACGTCGGCAGCCAAGGTCTACGGCGGCGGCGACGCCGACGGGCTCGCCGCCCGCGGCCGGCTGGGCAGCCGGCTGCGTACCCTCGTCGAATCCGGCGGGGTGGAACTGCACACCGGCTTCGGTATCGCCTCCATCGAGGCAGCCGACGCCGGCCCGGTCACCTTGACCGCCACGGACGGCCGGACCCTCCAGGCCGATGTGGTGGTTCCGGCCACGGGGTTCCGGCCCGACCTGAAGATCCTCCAGGAGCTGCGGCTGGAACTGGACCCGGGCGTGGAGGCCCCGCGCAGACTCGGACCCCTGATCGACCCGGAATTCCACTCCTGCGGAACGGTGGAACCACACGGTGCAGCAATGTTGTCCCACCCTGAACAGGACTTCTACATCGTTGGGATGAAGTCCTACGGGCGCGCGCCCACCTTCCTGCTGGCCACCGGCTACGAACAGGTCCGGTCCGTCGCGGCTGCCCTGGCCGGGGACCGGGAAGCAGCCGACACCGTGCAACTCGAGCTGCCGGAGACCGGGGTCTGTTCCTCGGACACCGGCACCAGCTGCGACGTCCCCGCTGCCGCTTCTGCCGGATTCGTGGCAGAAACGTCCGGAGGATGCTGCGGCACCCCCGAGCCGCTGCTCATCGGATTCCCCGCGGGCCTGGCCCACGGCCGCTCCGGTGACAACTGACCACCCTCCTTAACGCCCCCCAAATCAGCGCTAAGGGGGACAACGCCCCAGACCGTTAGTGCCGGGTGGGCCCGGGCGCCCTGTCTGGGGCGCGGGTATTTGAAGGTCCCGGAATCCGGTCATCGGGGCCTTTGAGTTTCATTGGTCGTTCCTGCAGGCGTTTTGCCGGGCGGGGACGGGCAACCGCCAAAGCATCAGCAAGCCGCATGGCGTCCAGGAGCAGCAGCTTGTTGGACGGCGGCATCCTGCCCGCCTCGCTGGTGCAGATAACCAGCGCCGCGGTGACTTCCGCGATCAGGTCCGGGTCACGACTGCGCCGGTACTCCCGGGCGAGGTCTCCTGTCTCCTCAAGTTCCCCGTAGACGAATACCGCCACCTCGGTCCTGCGCGACATGTCGAATTTCATCAGCACCGATGAGACCATGTTTTTCACGGTCTTTTCGGCCAGAGACAATTCCTGGCCGATCTGTGCGTTGGTCAGCCCGCGGGCAACCCCCACAGCCACCTTCATTTCCTGTTTGGAAAGCATCCCCAGCCGGCCGTCGGGCCCATTCATCCCGTCGGCCTGGATCGGAGCCAGGATGCCGGTCTGGAAACGGCGGCTGAAGGCTGTGTACCCGTGCATGGCCCGCCGGATCAGCCTCAGCTGCTCCTCATTGTCGTCCTGCTGGGACAAACACCCCCAGGCACCGGCCAGAATAGCGCCAATAAGAACCGCTTCGTCAGTTTCACCCGTCATCAGCACGCACCGGATGGTGGGGTCAGCGGCTGCGATAGTCCGGCAGAGCCCCGCACCGGAGCCATCTGGAAGGTCATCGTCGATGATGGCCAGATCCGGACGTATCGCAGGGATCCGCCGCGCTGCCTGGCGGACAGACCCCGATTCACCGGCAACGTTGAACCCATTGGCCGACAACAGCCCCCGCAGACCCTGCCCAACCAGCTCTTCACCAGTCACGACGTATACGCTCCCCAAGGAAGACGACGCCAAAGCAGGTTGATAGCCAGTGGCCATACTCGTTCCGTTCAGTCGCCCTTGAAACCCCAAAGGCACTTGTTAGTCTCCTGCTTTGCCAATCTGGCCCACCGCGAAAAGGAGAACAGTTACCTGAAACGGGTACCTGCGAAAGCGAACGAACTTGTCGACCCACTTACAGGCTAGCCCCATCAGCAGGGTCCCAACACCCCGCCGGGGCTGCAATGGAGGGTGCCGGGCACGGGGCCCCATTCCAATCCCGCAATAATCCCGCAGGTCGGCACCGTTCCTTGCAATCGGCCGGGATACGGGAAATAGGATGGCCCGTAGGCTTTACCGGACACGAAGGGCGCCCCATGATCGAGATCCTGAACCCCGCCGAAGTGGCCCGCGCACGCGTCACCGGCGCCTTGGTGGCGGACATCCTGCAGGCCATGAAGAGCCGCGCCACCGTGGGCACCAACCTCCTGGACATCGACCAGTGGACCAAGGAGATGATCACCGAGGCCGGGGCCGAATCCTGCTACGTGGACTACGCGCCGTCGTTCGGCCGCGGCCCGTTCGGCCACTACATCTGCACCGGCGTCAACGATGCCGTGCTGCACGGACTCCCCCACAACTATGACCTGGCCGACGGGGACCTGCTCACCCTGGACCTCGCCGTCGTCAAGGACGGGATTGCCGCCGACGCCGCCATCAGCTTCATCGTCGGTGAATCACGCCCGGCGGAGAGCGTTGCCATGATCGAAGCCACGGAACGGGCCCTGGCCGCGGGGATCGCCGCCGCCGGGCCGGCCGCCAAGATCGGCGACGTCGCCTATGCCATCGGCCGGGTCCTTACCGACGCCGGCTACCCCATCAACACCCAGTTCGGCGGCCACGGCATCGGCTCCACGATGCACCAGGACCCGCATGTCCCCAACATGGGCCGGCCCGGCCGCGGCTTCAAACTGAGGCCCGGGCTGCTGCTGGCGCTGGAACCGTGGATCATGGCGGACACAGCGGAGCTGGTGACGGACGACGACGGCTGGACCCTGAGGAGCGCCACCGGCTGCCGGACGGCCCACACCGAGCACACCATCGCCATCACCGAGGACGGCGCCGAGATCCTGACCCTCCCCTCGCGGTAAGAAGCTACTCGGTCCCGGCAACGGCGCTGCGGCGTTCCAACGTGTCCCTCTGCCCAGGGTACGGCTCAGCCCTTCACGAGCTGTGCAGGTTTGATCGCGCTGACCATGGCCGGGTAGTAGCCCTGTGTATATCCGTCGGCGGTGGGGTGGAAGTTGAACTGCGTGTACTGGCCGAGGTTGAACCAGGAGTCGAGGGAACCGATTTCGTGGCCGTTGAATTTGGGGGTGACGTCCACGAACTGCGCGCCGGCGCTCCGTGCCTTACCCGCGAGGACGGCGTTGAGCTGGTCCGTGCCCTTGTCGAACACCGCTGCGGCCGCTGCGGACATGACACCGCCGCCTGCTATGACTGTGGTTGATTCAGCGGCCGTCGCAAAGAGCTGGGGGTACCCGAGCCAGGCGATTTTGGCATTTGCCGCGTACCCGCGAATTTTTGCGACCGTTCCAGCCACGTCGACGCCGTTAGCAAGCTGGACTCCATAGGCTACGGCCTCCCGGCAACCGACGGCCGTCGGTGACGGGTCTGCAGCACACGCTCCGATGATCTGGCCGAAGTTGACGTCGTTGCCGCCGGCGGTGAGAGTCACAAGTCCTGTGGTGCTGTCGAGCGCACCATCACCGAACGCCTCAGCCGCCTGCTGGACGATGGTGGGAATACCCCCGGCTGGAACTCCGGCGGTGGAGTTTGGATCTCCCACAAGTGCGCCCGCACACGCATAGTCGCCGGCGGGGGCCACCGAATGCAGCTGGTCGAAGAGCGTCACGTCGTCAGGGCCGCCATGCAGGCAGGTCGGGCCGCCGTATTCGGGGCTGAGGTATCCCGGGTTCCCGACGGCGGTTGGCGCAAACGAGCCCCAGCCGGCCGAGTAGGAGTCCCCAAGGTTGACATATTTGACGGGCTGCTGTGCGGCGAAGGCAGGAGCTGACGCACCGGAGAGGATGAGGGCTGTGACGGCGGCGAACGTGGCCGCACTGCGACGCCAAACTACGGGGAACTGCATTATGGGCTCCAAACTATTCTCGAGGACGCGGTCCCCATGACCATAGGCGCGGGAGCACGATCAGGACAGGGTCCTATGGCCCCGGACAAGAAGTTGAAAGAGTCACACTGGATGAGGCAGCTACTCGGTCCCGGCCACGGCGCTGCGGCGTTCCAGCAGCAGCGTGTCCTGCCAGTGCCCCGCTTTGGGGCCGGTACTGATCCGCGCAATCCGCTCCCTGGTCCCCACCACCCGGAAGCCCAGCTTGCGGTGCAGCGCCAGGCTTGCCGTGTTCTCCGGGAAAATGCTGGACTGGATGGTCCAGATGCCCGCGGCCTCCGTCGACTCCACTAGGGCGCCCAGGAGCAGCCGGCCCACGCCCCGGCCCTGTGCCTGCGGCGCCACGTAGATGGAGTGCTCCACCAGTCCCCGGTACACCTCCCTGGACGAAACGCGGGACACCGCCGCCCAGCCCGAAACCCGCCCCGCATCCTCGGCGACCAGCCTGTGCTCGGGGAGCCGCACGGCGTCGAACGCTTCCCAGGTGGGCGGCTCACTCTCGAAAGTCGCCTCCCCTGTGGCAATGCCGGCGGCGTAGATGGCGTGTACGGCGTCCCAGTCCTCGGGGCACATGGGGCGGATGGTTACGGAGCTCTCCATGGGTCCCATTATGGTGCCGGCCCGCTCCCCCTCATCCCGACGCGTTGGGCCGGGGGGCGCAGCGGCCCGTAAATAATGCGTCAAAAAACGGCCGCGCGCGCCCCGGACGGGCCCCTCTGGACCTTTCATTAAGGCAGGAAAGTGTGTAGAGCCAGGGGGCGCAGGATGCGGTGGGATGAGTCGCCCGAGGACCGCGGCAGGGTGAAGTTCGCCGCGGCAGCCGAGGCCGTGGAGGGCTACGGCGGCCGGGGGCTGAACGGCCGCGCCCTGCAGCCTGCCAGCGGCTACCTGTTCCCCGACCAGGACGGCGAGGGCTGGTGGGTGGTCTTCCAGCCCTGGCCGTCAGCCGGCCCGGAGGCGCACCGGGTGCCCGGCGACGTCCTGGCCTGCAACGACTCCTACGGCGACATGGTGCACGTTGTGGTGCTGGCGTCCGGAGTCTGGGAGGACGACGCCGAGGCCGCCTTCCGCGCACACCGCCCTTCCAGCCTGGCGGACGCAGCCCGGGTTGCCGCCTCGGTGGCGCACATCAGCCAGCCGCACATCAGCCGACGTGGACCCACGGCCGCTGGGTGACGTCCGGGACGGCCTCGCGGAGAACCTCCCTGGTGACCGGGGCGATCTCGCCCTCGCCCAGGAACAGGAACCGGACCAGGTTGGTGATGGGGTTCCCCTCCGTCCAGCGGAAGTAGATGTGCGGCATCAGGCCGGTGACGTCGCGGATGTGCAGCAGCACGGAGGCGATGGTGTTGGGAACCACCGGGCCGTGGACCTCCAGGATGTGGTACCCGTGCCGGTTGATGCCGCGGACGTGCAGTTCGGTTTCGAAGTCCGAGGAGTCGTCCACGATGACCTCAAGGAACAGGGCGTCCCCCGCCAGCGGGAGGTGGCTGACCTCGATGGCTGACTCCAGCTTGTCCCGGTAGGCCTCCGGGGACAGCCGCAGCGGTTCGTGAGCGATGATCGCGATGGGCCCGTCCAGTGTGCTGGACATGAACTCCAGGGCCTGCTGGTCCAGGTGCACCCGGGTGGCATGCAGCTCGAAGGAGCGGCGGACCCTGGACAGCAGCGAGATGACGATGATGCCGAGGATGAAGATGGCGGCGATCCGGATGCCCTCGGGCCGTTCAAAGATGTTGGCCACCGTGGTGTAGGCGAACACCACCGAAATCGCACCGAAGCCCACGGTGAGGTTCCGCTGCCCTTTCCTGCGGGCCGAGAGGGTCACAGCTACCGCGGCGGAGGTCATCAGCACCAGGACGCCGGTGGCGTACGCACCGCCCTGCGCATCGACGTCGGCATTGAAGATGAACGTGATCAGGAAGCCGATCAGGGTGAACACCAGCACCAGCGGCCGCACGGCCTTGGCCCAGCCCGGGGCCATGCCGTAGCGCGGCAGGTAGCGGGGCACCAGGTTCAGCAGCCCGGCCATGGCGGACGCCCCGGCGAACCAGAGGATGGCGATGGTGCTGATGTCGTACACGCTGCCGAAGCCCACGCCCAGGTATTCGTGCGCCAGGTAGGCCAGGGCACGGCCGTTGGCCTGGCCGTCCGGCTGGAACTCCTGCTCCGGGATGAGCACCACGGTGATGAAGCTCGAGGTCAGCAGGAAGGCGCTCATGATCACGGCGGCGGTGGTGAGCATGCGCCGGGCTCCGCGGATGCGGCCGGCAGGATTGTCCTCGGTGTCGTTGTCCGCCCCGCGCACCTGGGGCATGACGGCGACGCCGGTCTCGAAGCCGGACAGGCCCAGCGCCAGTTTGGGGAACACCAGCAGGGCGATGGCCACCGCCATCAGCGGGTTGCCGTGCGATACCCACAAATTGGTCCACCAGTCGCCCATGGCCACCGGATGCGAGATGACCTGGCCCAGGGTCACCACCACCACGATGGCGTTCAGGCCCAGGTACAGGACCACCAGGACCACGGCGACGCCGATCGCTTCCTTGAAGCCCCGCAGGAACACGGCAGCCAGCAGGGCGAGCAGGACCAGGGTGATGGGAATGTTCTGCCCCTGCAGCCAGCCGGGGGCCACAGGGTTGTGGATCAGGTGCGCCGTGGCGTCCGCGGCCGAGAGCGTCATGGTGATCATGAAGTCGGTGGCCGCGAAGCCCAGCAGCACCAGGACCAGGAGCTTGCCGCCCCACCGCGGCAGCAGCCGTTCCAGCATGGCGATGGAACCTTCGCCGCGGGGGCTTTCACCGGCCACCCGCCGGTACACCGGCAGGGCGCCGAGCAGGGTCACGGCCACAAGCACCAGGGTGGCCAGGGGTGAGATGACACCGGCGGCCAGTGCGGCGATGGCCGGCTGGTAGCCCAGGGTGGAGAAGTAGTCCACACCGGTCAGGCACATGACCTGCCACCATGCATGCTTTTTCTCGTGCTGCGTGGGCACGCCGCCGGGGCCCTGGTGGGTACCCTTGCTGTCCTGCAGCCCGAACAGCAGCCAGTCCTTCAGCGCCTTCCTGCCGTGGGCATGGGGCGCGGAAGGATCCGCCGGGGGCCTGCTCAACGTGGTCATCTCTGCCTTTCCGCGCTGCCCTTTGCACCGCGACCACTGCGAAGCTAGCACCGGGCAAAACGGCGGATCGGCGAAAAGGACCTTTATTGACGAATCCTTTACGCGGGAATTTACGACTGCGGCACGCGGCTTTGGTGCCCACCGTTTAGGGGCGCGGGCAGGCCTGCCCGACGAGCAACTGCGCAAGGGCCAGGGCGCGCCTGCCGTACGTCCCGCCGTCGAGCACTGCCGCCGTGGCGTAGGCGCCGTTGAGGACGATGAGGAGCTCTTCGGCGAGCTGGTCCGGCGACTCCGCTCCGGCGTCGGCCGCCAGCGAGCTGAACCAGTCGCGCACCTGCTGCTTGTGGCCCACAGCTGCCATGTGGGCCGGGTGCTGGCCGAGCGGAAACTCGGTGCTCGTGTTCAGCATCGGGCAGCCGCGGTATGTTGGGCCGGCGCAGTCGGCAGCCAGCACCCCAAACACGGCCAGGAGCTTCTCCCGGGGGTCGTGTTGCTCATCAGCGGCCTGCCGCATCCGCTCAAACCAGGCGTCGGCACGCCCCTGGACATACGCGGTGGCGAGGGCGTCTTTGGTGGGGAACTGCCGGTAGACGGTGGCGTTTCCAACCCCGCATTCCTTGACCACCGTATCCATGCCCACGGCCCGGATTCCCTGCTGGTAGAACAGCCGGGTGGCCACATCCAGGACATTGCGCCGGTTCTCCTCCGCCGTCCTTCGCACCATTCGGACCACACTCCCTCGAAAGCTTCTGCACTCTGCTTGGCCTTAAGTTTGACAGACGGAACGTTCCGTCACAAACTAAATGAGAACGATCCGTCACAATCAGCCCCGTCCCCACGGACCCACCAAGGAGCACCCATGAACATCGCCGTCCTCGGCACCGGCATCGTCGGCCGGACCATCGCAGCCCGCCTGGCAGAGCTGGGACACAATGTCACCATCGGCACCCGCGATCCGGAAGCCACCCTCGCGCGCACGGCCCCGGACGCCATGGGAACTCCCCCGTTCGCCGGCTGGGCCGCCGAAAACCCGGGCATCGCCGTCGCCGGTTTCGCCGACGCTGCGGCCGGCGCCGAACTCATCGTCAACGCAACCAACGGCAATGCGTCCCTGGACGTCCTGGCTGCGGCCGGCGCCGGGAACCTTGACGGCAAGGTAATCCTGGACATCGCCAACCCGCTCGATTTCAGCAAGGGCATGCCGCCCACCCTGTTCGTCAAGGACACCGACTCCCTCGGCGAACAGATCCAGCGCACCTTCCCTGCCTCGCGTGTGGTGAAGTCCCTCAATACGCTCAACGCCGACCTCATGGCGCGCCCCACGCTCCTGGCCGACCCCGGCACGGTCTTCGTCTCCGGTAACGACGCGGACGCCAAGAACACCGTCACGGGCCTCCTGAAGGACTTCGGCCATGACGATGTCATCGACCTCGGCGACATCTCCACCGCCCGCGGCACCGAAATGCTCCTGCCCGTTTGGCTGCGCCTCTGGGGCGCGCTGGGCACCCCGGCGTTCAACTTCAAGATCGTCCGGTAAGCCCGCGCCTGCCGGCCCTGGTACGGGTTACGGCTCGAAGCGGTAGCCCATCCCGGCTTCGGTGAGCAGGTGCCGGGGCCGGGCCGGGTCCTTCTCCAGCTTGCGGCGCAGCTGGCCCATGTAAACGCGCAGGTAGTGGGTCTCGTTGTCGTAGCCCGGGCCCCAGATCCTGGCCAGCATCTGCTGCTGGGTGATCAGCCGGCCGGGATTCCGCACCAGCAGTTCCAGGATGGCCCACTCGCGCGGGGTGAGCCGGACCGGTTCCCCTTCCCGGGTCACCTTCCGGTTGGCCAGGTCCACCTCGAAGTCCCCCACGTCGACGGCGGGCGGGTCCTCGGCAACCTCGGGCGCGCTGCTCCGGCGGCCGGCGACGCGCAGCCTTGCCAGGAGCTCGTCCAGCCCGAACGGCTTGGTCACGTAGTCGTCGGCGCCGGCGTCCAGGGCCCTGACCTTGTCCACGGACCCGTGCCGGGCGGAGAGCACGATGATGGGCATGCTGCTGGTGCGCCGGACGCGGGTGATCACGTCCACGCCGTTGATGTCCGGCAGGCCCAGGTCCAGCACCATGACATCCGGGTGCCCGCCTTCCGCGTGCCTGAGCGCGGACGCCCCGTCCAGGGCCGTAAGCACCCGGTACCCCTCCGCCTGCAGGTTCACCTGCAGGGCGCGCAGCAGCTGCGGTTCATCGTCAACGATCAGGACTGTCCTCATACGGTTGCGGTGCCTGCTTCCCGGCGGATGTTGGGGCTGTAGGGCCCGGTGGACAGCGGCAGCCGGACCACCATGGTCAGCCCTCCGCCCGGAGTCGGCTCGGGCACCAGCCGGCCGCCCATCGCCTCGGTAAAGCCCTTCGCCACGGCCAGGCCCAGCCCGATGCCCAGACCTTCCGGCGCATCGTCAAGCCGCTGGAACGGCCGGAACATCTCCACTACCGCGGCAGCGGGCACACCCTGCCCGTGATCGACGATACGCAGCTCACCAAAAGGCGTGCCGCCGTCGTCCGCTGCGTTGGCCGCTCCCGACACGCCCACGATCACCACGTCCGAGCCGGGCGCGTACTTGAGCGCGTTTTCCACGATGTTGGCGATGACCCGCTCCAGCATGCCCAGGTCTGCGTCCACGGCCGGCATGTTGGGTGCGAGGTCGATCCGGATGCGCTCCGTGGGGATGCCGCGCAGGGCGTCCTCGATGGCATCGCGCCACGTGACCGGGGCGGTGTGCGGTGCAGCCGATCCGCTGGAGATGCGGGACATGTCCAGGAGGTTGGAGATGAGGGCGTCCAGGCGCTCGGTGTAGGAATCAATGGTGGCCAGCATCTCCTCCTGCACCTCCGCCGGGAGCCTGCTGTTCTGGCGGCGGAGCGCGGTGACCGCCAGCTTGATCCCGGCCAGTGGGGTGCGGAGGTCGTGGCTGACCGCGCTCAGGATTGCGGTGCGGACGCTGTTGCCCTCCGCCAGTTTCGTGGTGCTTTTCAGGGTGCGCTGCAGGGCGTGGTGTTGCCGGAGCAGCAGGAGGTGGGCTCCGTGGGCGGCCAGCAGGAGCCGGTCCCCTGCCGTCAGGGTGCGGCCGGACAGGACCAGGGCGGTCCGGGGATCGGCCAGTTCCACGTTGTCAGTGAGCGCGGTTGCCGCCTCCGGGGACGGTGGCGGCGCGTCCCCGGAAAAGGCCTGCAGTTCCCACGTGTCCTGCCTGTCCCCGGTCCGGGTGAAGAGGCCGGCGGCCCGGACCTGGAAGGTTTCGCGGGCCTTGTCCAGGAAACCGGCAACGGTATCGTCCGCGAGGAGTGCGTCCCTGGCGAGGTCGGCGAGGGTGGTGGCCTCGGCGCGGGCGCGGACGGCTTCCCGCGCCCGGCGTTCAGACAGGCCCACCACCAGGGACACCGCCACCGCGGCCCCGAGGAAGACCAGCAGGGCAAAGACGTTCTGCGGGTCGCTGATGTTGAACGTGCCCACCGGGTCCGTTTCGAAGTAGTTCAGCAGCAGCGATGCCAGGACGGCTGCGAGCACGGCCGGCCACAGCCCGCCGATGAACGCCACCGCCATCACCCCGGTCAGGTGCACCAGGGCGTGGGTGGCGAGGTTCAGGTCGCGGCTGAAGGACAGGAGGGTGGAGGCCAGCACGGGGAGGAGCACCGCGAGGATATAGCCAACCGTGGTGCGCGTGCGGCTGAGGGCTGCGGGGGTATGCCGCGGGAGTCCCCGGGCCGCGGGCGGATGGGAGACCAGATGCACGTCGATGTCGCCTGATTCCCGCACCACCCTTGACGCCACGCCCCTGCCCAGGACGCGGCTCCAAGGGCTTCCCGGTGCTGCCCCGAGGACAATCTGGGTTGCGTTGGCACTCCGGGCGAATTCCAGCAGTGACTGCGCCGGGTCATCCCCGGACACCGTGTGGAAGGTGCCGCCGAGGTCCGTGATGAGCTGCCGCTGCGCCTCCACGGTTTGTTCCGACGCCTCCCGCCGTGCGGTGGTGCCGCGCACGTGGACAGCCAGGAGTTCGCTGCCGTTGACGCGGGACAGGATCCGGGCCGCCCGCCGGATGAGCACCTCGTCCCCGGGGGAGCCGGCAAGCCCCACCACCACCCGTTCGCGGGTGGGCCACGCGGCGGTGATGCCCTGGCTTTCCCGGTACGCCGCCAGGCCTTCCTCCACCCGGTCCGCGAGCCAGATGAGGGCCATTCCGCGCAGGGCCAGCAGGGTGCCCGGCCGGTACTCGTTGGCCAGGGCGGCATCGATCCTGTCCGCCGGGAAGATCCTGCCGTCCGCCACCCTCTGGCGCAGGAGCGCAGGTGGGATGTCCACAAGCTCAATGTGGTCCGCCCGCCGCACAATCCCATCCGGCACCGTTGCGTCCGGCGGATCGTCGATGATCGCGGCAACCACGTCCCTGAGGGACCCCAGCTGCTGCACGCAAAGGGTGGACAGCACGTCGATGCCCGCCGCCAGCAGCTCCTCGATATCCTGCCACCTCTGCTGGTTCCTGCTGCCTGGGGCGTTGACGTGTGCGTACTCGTCCACTACGGCCACATCCGGCTTCCGTTCCAGCACGGCGTCCACGTCCAGGCCCGGCACCCCTGCTCCCGTCGTACCGCCTGAAAGGCGCGGCGCAACAGCGTCGAGCCCTTCTGCGAGCTGCCGCGTCTCCTCCCGGCCGTGGTCCGCGGCGATGCCGACCACGACGTCCCTGCCCCCGGCCAGCAGCCGGTGCGCTTCCCGCAGCGCGGCGTATGTGGTGCCCGCGCCGGGCGCCGCGCCCAGAAAAATCCGAAGGGTTCCGCGTGACATACCCACAGTCTTATCCCGTCCGGTCACCTGGGCCAACTTCCGGCCTCCAAACAGCGGTGGTAGTGATGGGGCGTCGCAGGAAAACGTGCCAAAAGTGATGGGGCGTCGCAGGAAAACGTGCCAAAGGTGGTGGGGCGTCTGGGAAGGGACGACGGCGGGCGCTCAGTAAGCTGGCAGGATGTCCGTGCTTGCCGCCCTCCTGCCCACCCTGGCGGCCATTGCCATCCTGGCGGCACTCACGGTGGGCATCCTGTGGGGCTCGCGGACGCCGTCGTACCTCTCCCCTGCCCTGGCCATCCTGCGCGGCGCGGCGCAGCTGGCCGTGATCAGCCTGGTGCTGGGCGGCGTGATCAGCAACCCGCTGTGGGTGGGGGCGGCCCTGCTGGTGATGTTCAGCGTGGCGGCCGTGACCGCGACGCGGCGCCTCACCTGGTCCTGGCGGCGCTTTGGCCTGGTGGCCGGAACCATGGCCGCCGGGATCCTGGTGACGGTCGCCGTCGTGTTCGGAACCGGCGCCATTGAATTCTCGCCCCGGTACGCGCTGGCGGTGGGCGGGATCGTGATTGGCAACTCCATGACCATCGCCACCCTGGCCGGCAGGCGCTTCTTCGAAGCGGTGGTGGAGCAGTGGGACCAGGTGGAGGGGTGGCTCGCGCTGGGTGCCACGCCGCGGCAGGCAACCCTGGTCCAGGCCCGGCAGGCGGTGCACTCGGCGCTGATTCCCTCCACGGACCAGACCAAGACCACCGGCCTGGTGACCCTCCCGGGAGCCTTCGTCGGGGCGATCTTCGGCGGCGCCTCCCCGTTCGAGGCAGGCCGGTTCCAGGTGGTGGTGCTCGCCTCGATCATGGCAGCCGGGTCCATTACCGCCGTGGCCCTGATCCGTTCACTGGGCAACGTCAAGGTCCGGCCCGACCCGCTGTAGGCCACCGCGTGGCGCGGCGCATCTCCATTTCCGCTGCGCAAATCCATTCCCGCGGCGCCAAAACGCCGGCGCTACGGACATTCCGGTAGCGCCGGCATTTTCGCGCGTCGAAAAGTAACGGGCGCGGCGGGAACCTGCGGGATTAGGCCTGCTTGACCAGGGCCGCTTCCAGGTTGATCTTCACCTTGTCGCTGACCAGCACGCCGCCGGCTTCAAGGGCTGCGTTCCAGGTGAGTCCAAAGGCCTTCCGGCTGATCTCTGTTTCGGCGGAGAACCCCGCCCGCGTGGCGCCAAAGGGATCCACGGCCACGCCGGTGAATTCGACCTCCAGCTCCACAGGCTTGGTCACGCCCTTGATGGTCAGGTCCCCGGTCAGGGTGTAATCCTCCCCGTCCCCTTCAATGGAGGTGCCGCGGAACGTCATCTCGGGATACTTCTCGACGTCGAAGAAGTCCGCGCCGCGCACGTGTGCGTCGCGGTTGGCGTCACCGGAGTCGAAGCTTGCGGTGGAGACCGTGGCGTGCACCGACGAGTCAGCCAGCGACTCGCCCACGCGTGCCTCGGCCTGGGCTTCGGTGAAGCGGCCGCGGACCTTGCTGATCCCGGCGTGGCGGACGCTGAAGCCGATCTCGCTGTGCGACATGTCCAGGGTCCAGGTTCCCGGCGTGATGTCCTTGGGAAGGGTCATTGTCATTCTCCTTGCTCGTAGGGCCGCAGGCTCGGCTGCCCGCTAAAGGGCGCAAGACTGCGGATGCCCCTAATATTCCCCCTAAATCCCACAAGGAGAACAGGGCCGAATGAACCGGAAGGGAACTTCGGGCGTATACATAAGCGTGGCTCTACGATTACTGACCGCCCTGGCGCTGTTCATCGATGCCGGCGTGCACCTGTTCCTGGCCCCGGGCTACCAGAACACGCAGCCGGGCACCGTCAGCCAGGGCACCTTGTTCCTGCTCGAAGCGGCGGCCGCGCTGGTGGCCGGCGTTTACGTCCTGGTCCGCGGCAGCAGGGCTGCCTATGGCGTGGCCCTGGTGGTGGCCCTCAGCGCGTTCGCCGCCGTCGTGCTGTACCGGTACGTTGACATCCCTGCCATCGGACCGATCCCGGCCATGTACGACCCCGTCTGGTTCTTCTCCAAATCCCTCAGCGCTGTTGCCGAGGGAGCCGGGGCCCTGCTGGCGCTTGCCGGCCTGGTCCGCGGCCGCCGCAGGAGAACGTCCGACGCCGGCGCAGGAGTCCGGTCCCGGCGCTTCCGGCGGTGACCACCACCCCGGCCGTTGTTAGCATGCGAGGGGAGGTGGGCGATGAGCGGGGCTGAGCGGGCGGTGCCGGACGCCTTCGGGGCCGTTTCGGGGTACGTGTTCTCGGCCCTGGTGCTGACGTCCGTGTCCCCGTCCGGACTGCTCCTCCAACTGGCCGGCCTGTGCGCGGGAGCAGTGGTGACGGGGGCCGCCGTCGGCTCGGTGCTGCGGCGGATCCCGCGCTTCTCGACGCCGGCGGACCGGGTGACCCTGCTGCGCGCCATCCTGGTGGCCCTGTGCGCGGTGCTGGCGGTTCCGCAGTTATTCACGGGCCGCCGCACCGACCTGCTCCTGCCCCTCCTGGGCGCCGCGGCGTTCCTCCTTGACGGGCTGGACGGCGTGGTGGCGCGGCGCACCGGAACCTCCTCGGCCGCCGGAGCGCGGTTCGATTCCGCCACCGACGCCGCCCTGGTGCTGGTGCTGTCCGTCGGAGCCGCTTCCGTGGCCGGCCCGTGGACGCTGGCCATCGGTGCCATGTATTACGCCTTCGTGGCCGCAGGCTTGCTCCGGCCGCAGCTTCGCGCGGTGCTGCCGGCCAGCGCGTCCCGCAAGGCCATCGGGGCGTTCCAGCCGTTTGCGCTGCTCATTGCGCTGCTCCCGGGCGTCCCTACCCTGGCCGCGGGCCTGGTTCCCGCGCTGGCCCTCGGTTTGCTCGCCGTGTCCTTTACCCGCGACGTGGTCCAGCTGGAGCGCCTGCACCGCGCCGGGCTGCGGAAGGTTCCCGCCGGGATTTCCTAGCCGGCGTGGGTGCGCTGCATCCGGTGCCGTCAGAGCAGGCCCGCGAGGGCGAAGCCGCCGGCCGCGGCGCCCACCGCGGCCACCGCGGTGCCCACGGCGTTGAGGAGTGCCAGCCCGGTGCGGCGGGACTGGACCAGGCGGACTGTTTCGAAGCTGGCCGTGCTGAAGGTGGTGTAGCCGCCTAGGAACCCCGTGCCGGCGATGGCCTGCAGCTCGGGCGGGGCCGCGTGCACGATCACGGCGCCGGCGAGGAGGCCCAGCAGGAACGATCCCGTGACGTTGATGGCGATAGTGCCAACCGGCAGCGCGGTCCTGATTTTGGTGCGCACCAGCCCGTCCACCACGAAGCGGGTGGCGGCTCCGAGGCCGCCCGCAAGTCCCAGCAGGATGATGGTCACGGGGCTCACCGGCGTCCTTCCTTCGCGGCGGCCGGCCCAGGCCGGCGGGTGGTGCGGGCGTGCTGGGCTGCTGCGAGGCGGATGCCCGCGACGGTTGCCACCGCGCCGGCCACCACGGAGGCGCCGACGTAGAGGACGGCGTCGGCACTGCGGCCGGTATTGACCAGGGTGGTGGCTTCCACGGCCAGGGTGCTGTAGGTGGTGAAGGCGCCCATGAACCCGGTGCCCACCAGCAGCCGGACCAGCCTCAGCCGGCCGGCGTCGGGCCCCCGGCGGACCAGTGCCTCCAGCAAGGCGCCGAGCAGGAACGCCCCGGCCAGGTTGATGGCCAGGGTGGGAAGCGGCCAGCCGCCGGGTGCGGGCAGGACGCCGCTTACCCCGTAGCGGGCCAGCGCGCCGAGGATTCCGCCGATGATGACCACCAGGACAAACCCGGGGTGCAGGTGGACCGGCCGGTGGACGCGCGCCCCGCCCAGGGTTCCCAGGTCTGCTGCGTCCTGCGCTTCGGTCCTGGGGACAGGTTGCTCCATCAGCGTCCCGCCTTCGGCTGGCGCCTGGAATGCGGGGCCAGCGGGACCACCAGGACGGGCCGGTGCTGGCGGTGGGTCAGGTGCACGGCAACGGATCCCACCAGCAGTTCCTCGAACCGCGCGCCGAGCCCGCGTTCCCGGGTGCCCACCACGATGACGGAGGCATCAGTGGATTCGGCCAGCCGTCCGAGTGCCCGGGCCGGGTCCCCCGCCAGGGTCAGGAAGGACCAGTCGATCCCGCTGGCGCCCAAAGCTTCGCGGAGGTCACCGGCAATGGAGGCGCTGATCCCTTCGATGTCGTCATCGATCCCGTCCGGGTCGATGGGGCGGGCTTCCACCCTGCCGTCGGGCTCTTCCGCCAGGTACGTGGTGACGTCCACGTAGGCACAGACAAGTTTCACGCCCAGGCTGAACGCCAGTTCGGCGGCACGGTGGGCGACTGCGAGCGGCTGGCCGGGCACCACGCCCATGAGCACCGGACCGCTGATCTTCCGGGGGACGTAGGGCACGGCGCCGGCGGGGTCTTGTGGTTTCTCGGGCTCAGTCATGGGCTCTCCTGGTCGGGCCGGGGCAGGAAGACTGGGCCGGCTGCGGGCACGGGCCACCTACCTTCGGATCAGCAAAGGCAGGAACCATCAGCCAGGCGGCGGTTCGAAGACCGCGCACCTGCGCGGGCCTTCCGGCGGGATCCATCGCCGTGAACAGAGACTACAGGTTCTTCCGCACCGCCGGCCACCACGGGCGGCCGGGTCTTACAGGGCAGCGGCGAGGGCGTCCGGCAGTTCGGTCAGGGCCGCGACGACGATGTCCGACTCCTGGAAGTAGGAGGGGTACCGGGAGCCCGTCCGGTTGATCCAGGCGGTCCGCAGTCCGGCCCGGGCTGCCCCGTGGATGTCCCAGGGGTGGACGGCGACCAGCAGCATCCCGGAAGGGTCCGCCCCGGTGGCAGCTGCCGCATAGTGGTACGCGGCCTTGGCGGGCTTCCACGCGGCTGCGTCCGCCACGGAGAGCAGCAGCTCGAAGTTGTCCCGGATATCCGCGGCCACGAGCAACTTGTCCGTGTTGGCGGCCGCACCGTTGGTCAGGGTTACCAGCCGGTGCCCGGCCGCGGCCAGGGCGCGTACACCGTCGGGGATATCCGGGTGGAGGGAGAGGTCCTGCATTGCGGCCATGACGCGTTCGACGGCGGCGTCCAGGTCCCCGGAAACCCGTTCGGCTTCCAGCAGGGCGCGGAGGGCGTCGGCGCCAATGGCGGCAAAGGCCCGGTTGTCGCCGCTGGCGGCGAGGGCGAAACCGTCCCGCAGCAGCGTTGCGAACCAGAGCCTGGCCAGTTCCCGCTGCGCACCGGCCTGCTCAAAGGCGTCCGCGAGCGGGCCCATGTCCGAGAGTGTCTCGTTGACGTCAAAGACGATGACAAGCGGTTCCGGCATGGTCTCCCCCTTCGCTACCCGTCCGCCTGGCCCAGGCTGGCCAGGGCCTTCCGAAGGCGCGTGCCGGCGTCGTCCGCCACGTCCTTCACCGAAGGCGCGCTGCTGAGCTGCACCATTGTCTGCGGATCGATCGCTTCGACCGTGGTGGACTCTGCCGCGCTGTTCCGGCGCACCACCACGTTGCAGGGCAGCAGGGCACCCATCTCCGGCTCGGCGGCCAGGGCGCGGCTGGCAAGGGCTGGGTTGCAGGCGCCGAGGATGACGTAATCGCCGACGGCGTCCGCGGCGTCGGCGCCGAGCTTGGCTTCGAAGGTGGACCGGATGTTGATTTCGGTCAGGATCCCGAACCCCTGCGCGGCAAGGGCTTCGCGGGTGCGCTCCAGCGCCTCCGCCCAGGGAAGGGAAACAGTGGTGGCCAGGGTGTAGGTCATGATGCTCCTTGAAAATTGCCGGGCGGTCGGTTGCGGTGCGGGGCCAGGTCAGGCCAGCGAGAGGAAGAGCTTCTCCAGGTCCTTCCGGTCCATGGTTTCGTCCTTCTGGACGATGCACTGCTCAAGACCCGTGGCGATGATGGCGAAGCCGGCGCGGTCAAGGGCCTTGGACACGGCCGCCAGCTGGGTGACGACGTCCTTGCAGTCGCGGCCTTCCTCGAGCATCCGGGTGACGGCGGCAAGCTGGCCCTGTGCCCGCTTGAGGCGGTTGATCACGGGCGTGAGCTCTGTGGGGTTCAGTTCCATAACGGGGTCTCCATCGGTAAGGGGCTTGCGTTCAACTATATACCCCCATGGGTGTTTTGACTACCCCCGGGGGTATCTGTAATACTCGGTGGGGTATCCACCCGACCCCTTCCGAGAGGCCACCCATGACGCCCCCTTCCAAAGCAACAGCCGTTACCGCACTCGCCCCTGAGGCCCTCAAGTCCTGGATTAAGGAACACCAGGACCTCGTGGTGATCGATGTTCGCTCGGCCGCTGAATTCGAGTCCATGCACATCCGCGGCTCCTACAACGTGCCGCTTCCCCTGCTCTCCGAGCACACCGACGAACTCGCCGCCCGGCTGGGTTCGCGGGTAGTCCTGGTCTGCCAGTCCGGCGTCCGCGCCGAGCAGGCCCGCCAGCGCATGGCCACTGTCGGCCTTGACACCGCTTACGTCCTCACCGGCGGGGTTCCCGGATTCGCCGCCGCGGGCGGCGACGTGGTCAAGGGCAAGGACCGCTGGGACCTGGAGCGCCAGGTCCGCCTGGCCGCCGGCTCCCTGGTGGTGCTGGGCCTGGCCGGCGGCAAGTTCGTCTCTCCCAAGGTGCGCATGCTGGCCGGTGCCATCGGCACAGGACTGACCTTCTCGGCCGCGACCAACACCTGCGCCATGGGCAAGGCCCTCTCGGCCATGCCCTGGAACAAGGCAGCCAAGGAGCCCACCCGCGAAAGCGCCATCCTGCAGCTTCCCGTGCAGTCGGCTGAAGAGGGCGCAGCGGCATGATCCCGGCCCTGGGTCTGGGGCTCGTCGTCGGCGTCGTACTGGGCGTAGTTGGCGGCGGCGGGTCCATCATTGCCGTTCCGGCCCTGGTGTACGGCGTGGGCATGAGCCCCGCCCAGGCCATTCCCACCTCCCTGCTGGTGGTGGGAATCTCCTCGCTGGCAGCCCTGCTCCCCCGGTTCCGGGAAGGACTGAACTGGCCCGTGATCGCCCTGGTGGGGGGTGCCGGCATCCCGGCAGCCTGGGCCGGCGCGGCCGTGGGCAAGCTGCTGGACCCGAACATCCTGATGCTGGCTTTCGCCGTGATCATGGTGGCCGCCGGCATCCGGATGCTCAGCAAGCCCCGCGAAAGCGAGGGATCCTGCAGCACCGGACCGAACCGGGCCTTCCGGTCCTGCGCCCCGAAGGCCGTGGGTGTGGGCCTGCTGGTCGGGTTCCTCACCGGACTGCTGGGCGTGGGCGGCGGCTTCCTCATCACCCCCGCACTGACCATCTTCCTGGGCCTGCGCATGAAGCAGGCCGTGGGAACATCCCTGGCCATCATCGTGGTCAACTCGGCTGCCGGGTTCAGCGCCCACGCCGCCGGCTACACCATCGACTGGTCCACCACCCTGGCGTTCGCCATCCCGGCGATCGTGGGATCGGTGGTGGCCGCCAGGTTCGCCCGGCACCTGCACGACAAACACATCCGCATCTCGTTCGCGGTACTCATCTTCGCCGTCGCGGCGTGGGTCACCGCCGGCACGGTCACCGCCTGACCCCTCCACAGAGGAGAACACCATGGGACTGATTGATTCCCTCAAGAAGGCCTTCAGCAAGCCCTACAAAACGATTTCCGTGGCACAGGCAAAGGAACTCCTGGGTTCCGGGGCCACGCTCATCGACGTCAGGTCTGCCCAGGAATGGCGGACCGGCCGGGCGCCGCAGGCCAAGCACGTCCCCCTGGACCGGCTGCAGACCAGCACTGCCGGCATCCAGAAGACCCGGCCGGTAATTGCCGTCTGCGCCTCCGGCGTCCGCTCCGCCTCCGCAGCCCGGCTCCTGGCCGCCAAAGGATACGACGCCTACTCGGTGCGCGGCGGCATGGCCGCCTGGCGCCAGGCCGGCGAACCCGTCCGCTAGCAACACCCCACCAGCTCCCAGCCACCAACCACTTCAAAGGAGAACCACCATGGCTGAAATCACCATCACCGAAGCCGAAGAGCGCCGCTCCACCGCCCGGATCCTCGACGTCCGCGAGGACTTCGAAGTCGCCGAGGGCATGATTCCCGGCGCCCTGCACATCCCCATGGGCCAACTGCAGGCCCGCCTGGGCGAACTCGATCCCACCGTGCCCGTGATCGCCGTCTGCCGCAGCGGCAACCGCAGCGCCGCCGTCGCCGACGCCCTCAACGGCGCCGGCTACAAAGCCGACACCATGGCCGGCGGCATGACCGCCTGGACCCGCGCCGGACTCCCCACCACCTAACCAGCAAACTCCGCCCGAAAGGACACGACAGATCATGGCAACCATCGACATCACCGAGCAATCCTTCGCCCAGACCCTGGAGGACAAGGACATCGTCTTCGTTGACTTCTGGGCAGCCTGGTGCGGCCCCTGCCGCATGTTCGCCCCCACGTACGGCGCCGCCGCCGAACGGCACCCGGACATCACTTTCGCCAAGGTGGACACCGAGGCCGAACAGGCGCTCGCCGCGGCAGCGAACATCACCTCGATCCCCACCCTGATGGCCTTCAAGGACAAGACGCTGGTCTTCTCCCAGCCCGGAGCGCTCAACGCCACCGGCCTGGAGGAAGTCATCCAGGCCGTGAAGAACCTGGACATGGACAAGCTCCGCGCCGAGGCCGGCCACCAGCACGCCTGAGAACCATGACGGACCCGTGGGCGTTCCGCACCGTCACGGCGGACCAGCTTGCCCTGGTGTGGCCCCAGGCCACGCTGGTGGACGTCCGCAGCCGGGAGGAGCATGCCACCGCGCATGTCCCAGGGAGCCTGAACATTCCCCTGGACGAGCTGGCCTCCCGGCTCGCGGACCTGCCCAACACCACACTCCACCTGATGTGCGGCTCCGGGAAACGCAGCAGCCAGGCTGCACGCCTCCTCACGGACCGCGGACACACCGCGGTCAATGTGGCCGGCGGGATCACCGAGTGGTACCGGGCAGGCCGCCCCGTCATCTACAACCACACCCCCACAGACCCTCCCCCACCCGCACAAAAGAACGCAGCACCAAGCCTCAAACGCCTGCTGCCAAGGCTCTTCCGCAGGACCTCCGCATAGGCCGCAGTGCACTGGCAGGATACCCCCGGGGGTATCTATACTGAATTCAGAACAACTCCCAATCCCCTTTCAACTGAAGGAGAGCACCAGATGCTTATCGAGCGCATTTACGACGAAGACCTCGCCCAGGCCAGCTACCTGATCGGCTGCCAGGCCAAGGGCGAAGCGATCGTGGTGGACGGCCGCCGCGACATCGCCGTGTACCAGGACCTGGCTGCGAAGAACGGCATGAAGATCGTGGCCGTCACCGAGACCCACATCCACGCCGACTACCTCTCCGGCACCCGCGAACTGGCCGCGGCCACCGGCGCCAAGATCTACGTTTCCGGCGAGGGCGGCCCCGACTGGCAGTACGAATTCGACGGCGAACGGCTTTACGACGGCGACACCATCACCCTGGGCAACATCAGCATCAAGGCGGTCCACACCCCCGGGCACACCCCGGAGCACCTGTCCTTCCTGGTGACCGACGGCGCGTTCAGCGACAAGCCGGGCTACCTGCTCTCCGGCGACTTCGTGTTCTCCGGCGACCTGGGCCGGCCGGACCTGCTGGACGAGGCAGCCGGCGGCGTGGACACCCGCTTCGAAGGCGCCAAGCAGCTCTTCGCCAGCCTCCGCGACAAGTTCCTCACCCTCCCGGACTACGTCCAGGTCCACCCCGCCCACGGCGCCGGCAGCGCCTGCGGCAAGGCCCTGGGCGCCATCCCTTCCTCGACGGTGGGCTACGAGCGCCTCTACGCCTGGTGGGGCCCCTACCTGGCGGCAAACGACGAGCAGGGCTTCATCAACGAGCTCCTCGACGGCCAGCCCGATGCACACGCCTACTTCGCCCGCATGAAGCGCGAAAACCGGGAAGGCCCGGCCGTCATGGGCGAGCGCACTCCCCTGCCCGAGCTGTCCACGGAGATCGTTGCCGCAGGCCTGGCAGAGGACACCCTGACCTTCATCGACACCCGCTCCAACGGCGAAGTCCACCAGGGCACCGTGGTCCGGTCCCTGAACGTACCGGCCGGCAAGTCCGTGGCCAGCTACGGTGCGTGGGTGGTCAACCCGGAGACCGATAAGAACCCGCTGGTGCTCCTGGCCAACGGCCAGGACCAGGCCCAGGACATGTGGGACCACCTGGTCCGCGTGGGCATCGACAACGTGGCCGGCTACCTCACCAGCATCGAGGGCTTGCCCACCTTCACCCCCAAGCTGATCCAGCCCGAGGAACTCGAGGGTTTCGAGTCCGCCATGGTGCTCGATGTCCGCAACAAGACCGAGCACAAGGCCGGGCACGTCCCGGGTTCCTACCAGCTCAGCGGCGGCCGCCTCATGTGGCACCTCGACGAGCTGCCGGCCGGCGGCACCATCGTCTCCTACTGCCAGTCCGGCGTCCGGAACTCCGTAGCCGCCAGCGCCCTGCGCCGCGCCGGGTACGACGTCGTCGAACTCGATGGCAGCTACGCCGCCTGGAACGCCTGGCAGAACAGCGTCCCCGCCGTCTGACCCAGGACACCCACAGACCGCCCGGGCAGGACCCCCCTCCTGCCCGGGCTCCAGTCCGGTGCGTCCCCCGCGTATCCGGGCCCGGCCCGGGCGTGCCCCCACACGCCCGGGCCACTTTCATGTCCCCACCGATGACCCCGCATGGAATGGAACAGCTAATGCAAGGCAGGACACTTCCCGCAACCGGTTCGGCCGGGCCTGTACTTGGCCTGCGGCGGAACCTGGCCCAGTTCATGCTGCTCGTGGCTGTAAACGGACTGGTGGGCGGCACCCTGGGCCAGGAACGCACCGTTCTGCCCCTGCTGGCCTCCCAGGAGTTCCACCTGGACCTCTACACAGGGGCACTGACGTACATCCTGGCCTTTGGCCTGTCCAAGGCCGCGATGAACTACTTCGCCGGCACCCTCTCGGACCGGTATGGCCGCAAGCCGGTCCTTGTCGCCGGCTGGCTGGCGGCGGTTCCGGTGCCGCTCATGCTGATCGTCGGCCCGTCCTGGGCCTGGATCGTGGCGGCCAACGTCCTGCTGGGCATCAGCCAGGGACTGACCTGGTCCACCGCGGTGATCATGAAGATGGACCTGGTGGGCCCCCGGCAACGCGGATTGGCCATGGGGTTCAACGAGGCCGCCGGCTACCTGGGGGTCGCCGCCACTGCGCTGGCCACCGGCTACCTGGCCACCGCCTATGGCCTCCGCCCCGCCCCGTTCCTGCTCGGTGCGGCCTATATCGCCCTCGGCCTGGGACTGACCGTCCTGGCCGTCAGGGAAACCCACCACCACGCCAAGACCGAGGCCGTCCAGCACACTGCCGCCTCCGGCAGCGCCCATGCCGGCCTCACCACCGGCCAAGTGTTCACCCTTACCAGTTTCAAAGACCGCTCCCTCTCGGCATCAAGCCAGGCGGGCCTGGTCAACAACCTCAACGACGGCTTGGCCTGGGGCCTCTTCCCCGTCCTGTTCGCCGGTGCCGGGCTGGACCTTGGCCAGATCGGCATCCTCGCCGCCGCCTACCCTGCCGCCTGGGGTGCCGCGCAACTGGCCACCGGCGCCGCGTCGGACCGTTGGGGCCGCAAATGGTTCATCACGGCCGGCATGCTGGTCCAGGCCGTGGCCCTGGGCATCACCGCGTCCGCCCACAGCTTCGGGCCCTGGCTCGCCGCCGCCGTCGTCCTGGGCCTGGGCACCGCCCTGGTCTACCCCACGCTGCTTGCCGCCATTGGGGACGTCGCCCACCCGGCCTGGCGGGCCCGCTCCGTGGGCGTCTACCGGTTGTGGCGCGACGGTGGCTTCGCCGTGGGTGCCCTCCTGTCAGGCGTCCTGGCAGATCTTTACGGCATCCCCGCAGCCATCGCCGCCGTCGCGGTGCTCACAGCCGCCTCCGGCGTCGTGGTGGCCGTCCGGATGCGCGGGAACGACCACGTCATGGGGTAGTACAGGTCGGCCGGGGCCAGGAACCGCCGGATCTCTTCCGCCATCCGCCCGGCCTGCGTCCAGTGCAGGTAATGGCCGCCCGGCAGGGGCAGCACCTGGTGCAGTGTGACGTTCTTGAGGAGTTCCTCCGCTGCAGCCGTTTTCGCGGCCGCCCTGCCGTCCCCTTCATCGGCGATGAAGGCCAGCACGGGCAGGTCCTCCGGGTAGGTGGCACCCCGAAGCGCCGCCGCGTTGTTGCCGATTCGCCCGGTTTCATCCGCCACCGCCGGATTGCCGAGGTTCCACAGCATCATGCTGCGCATCCGTTGCAGCTCTTCATCCGAATAGGCATGGCTGTCCGGATCGAAGATCCCCGGAGCCACCGCGGCAGCCACGCGGACCAGCCCCGTGGCGGCCAGGAGCTTCACCCAGTTGATGCCGGGCTCCGGTTCCGCCACCGGGTGGTCTCCGGGCTTGGGGATGGTGGCGTCAATGCCCACCACCGCGGCCACCTCCGGGCGGTACCGGTTGGCGTAGTCCAGCAGGTAAAACCCGGCGATGGAGTGGCCGGCAAGGACGTAAGGCCGGCGGAGCTGGAGCTTTGACAGGGCCTCGTGGAGTTCGTTGCTGATGTTCTCGTTGGTCCGGGCCTTGGCCTCCAGGTCGCTGTAGCCGTAACCGAAGCCTTCCACCACCAAGACGTCGAAGTCGTTCAGTTCGCGCATCAGCGGGGCAAAGTCGAGGCCCGGGGCGGCAGTTCCCAGGCCGCTGAGCAGGACGATGGGCGGACCCTGGCGGCCGGCCCCGCTCCCGTTCCGGACCACGTTCAGCGAACCCCCTGCCACCGCGATCCGCTCCCCGTAGGACGGGGTGGTGGCCTTCTCCCGCGACTCCAGGGCCACGTTGGCCAACGCAGAGGCCATGAGCAGCACCAGGACAACCAGTGCCGTGATGCCCAACCGGCGAAGCCGGCGCCGCGGCCTCCGGGGCTTCATGTCAGCCCTATCCGTGGCCCGCCAAATACAGGACCAGTCCGCCCACCGTGGCCACCTCCGGGTAGTCCGCCTCCGGGATATCCACGCCCGTGGATTCCGCAATGACTTCCACCAGGCGGAGAAAATCCAGCGAGTCCAGTTCCAGGTCCTGGCGCAGGCGGGCACCGCTGTCCAGGTCTCCAGGCTCGACGTCGGGGGCTACCTTGCCGATCGCGGCCTCCACCGCCTGGCGTGCGTCCTGTTCGTTCACGGTTCCTCCTCGCTCACGGATTCACAGGTCCCCGGGCTTCTGCAGCAACTCGTCAATGCGGGCCAGGAACCGCCCGCCGCGCAGGCCGTCGCTCACCCGGTGGTCCGCTGACAACGTGGCAATCGCCGCGTGCCGGATGCCCAGCATCCCGTTGTGCGCCCACGGCTGTTCCATCACCTTGCCGAACCCCACCATGGCCACCTGCGGCGGATAAATCACGCCGTACACGCTCTCGACGCCGAGGTCCCCCAAATTGGTCACGGTGATGGTGGGGTCGGCCATCTCCGCGCGCTGCAGCCGGCCGGCCCGGGCCCGGCCCACCAGGTCGCGCAGCTGGTCCATGAGCTGATCGAGCGACAAGGTGTCGGCGTCGTGCAGGGCCGGGGCCACCAGGCCGCCGTGCCGCAGGGCGACTGCCACGCCCAGGTGCACGCCGCTGCTGGCCTGGAAGGCGCCCTTGGTGAAGAACCCGTTCATGTCCGGCACCTCCTTGACCGCGAGCGCGGTGGCTTTCAGCAGCAGGGCCGAGGGCACCAGCCGGGACGAGACCGGGCGCTGCTGGTTTGCTGCCTGCATCCACGCCATGGCCGCCGCCAGGTCCAGGGTGGTGGAGAGGTAGTAATGCGGGATTTCCTTCTTGGACCGGGACATCAGGGCGCCGATCGCCTGCCGCAGGCTCTCGGCCTTGCCGCCGGTGTCCTTCCTGCCGTGCTGGGGCGACTGCTGTGGCTGGGGCGCGGGTGGCGCCGCAGCCTGCCGTTCCGGCGTGGCCGGTTCCGTCGCTGGAACGGCCGACGGCGGTGCTGCCGCCGGCTTGTCCGCGCGGGTGCCCTGGGGTGCCCGTTCCCTGGGCGGGACCGCGGCCAGCACATCCTCTTCCGTCACCGCACCGCCGGGGCCCGTTCCCGCGATGTCTGCCAGGCGGACGCCGAGTTCCACCGCGAGCCGCCGGGCCAGCGGTGAGGACCGCACCCGGTGGGCCGTGTCCTCCGCCGGCTCCGCGGGCGCTTCCGCCGCCACGGCGGGGGCAGGCCCGGGGCCGGCGCCGGGCGCTGCCGCGGCGCGTTCGACGTCCTCCCGTGTCACCTCACCGCCGGCACCGCTCCCGCTGAGGCGTCCGACGTCGACCCCGAGTGTGTGCGCCAGGTGGCGCACGGGCGGGGCGGCCTTTGGGGATGGGGCGGGCGGGGTTGGGGCGGCCGGAAGTTCGGCGGGGGTGGCCGTGATCCGGGCGATCGGGGTGCCCACGTCCACCGTGTCGCCGAGGTCCACCAGGAACTCGGCCACCACGCCTTCCTCGAACGATTCGATATCCATGACTGTTTTGTCCGTGTCCACGGCCGCCACGATATCGCCCTTGTGGACGTAGTCCCCGGGTTTGACCAGCCACTCCACCACCTTGCCGTGCTCCATGTCCGCGCCCAGGGACGGCATCCGGAAGTCAGCCATTGGCCCCCACGGCCCTTCGCGCGGCGGCCATGACCCGCTCCACGGTTGGCAGCGCCGCCTGCTCCAGGTGCTTGGCGTACGGGACCGGCACCTCCAGGCTGCACACCCGTTCCACGGGCGCGTCGAGGTCGAAGAAGGCCTGCTCACAGATCCGGGCCGCGATCTCGGCGGAGATGCTGCCGCTGCGCCAGCCTTCGTCCACCACCACGGCCCGGTGCGTCCTGGCCACGCTGTCCACGATGGTGTGGGCATCGAGCGGGCGGAGGGTGCGCAGGTCGATGACGTCCGCGTCGATGTCCTCACCGGCCAGCTGGTCGGCGGCCTCCAGCACCATGGGCAGCGTGCCGCCGTAGGTGATGAGGGTCAGGCCGTCCCCGTGCCGGAGGACCGCTGCCTTGTCGATGTCCACGGCGCCGGCGCCGTCGTCGAGCTCCCCCGCCACGTTGTACAGCGAGCCGTGCTCGAAGATCAGCACCGGGTCCGGGTCCTGCAGCGCGGTCCACAGCATGCCGCGGGCGTCCGCGAGTGTGGCGGGGGCGAGGATCCGCAGCCCGGGAATGTGGGCGTACCAGCCCTCCAGGCTGTGGGAGTGCTGGGCGCCGAGCTGGCGGCCGGCGCCGGTGGTCATCCGGATCACGATGGGCACATTGAACTGGCCTCCGGACATGTGCAGCAGGGTGGCGGCGTTGTTGATGATCTGGTCCAGCGCCAGCAGGCTGAAGTTGACGGTCATGATTTCGACGACGGGACGCATCCCGCCCAGGGCGGCGCCGATCCCGGCGCCGACGAAACCGGACTCGGACAGGGGCGTGTCGCGGATTCGTTCCGGCCCGAATTCCTCCAGCAGGCCCAGGCTCACGGCGAAGCTGCCGCCGTACCGGCCCACGTCCTCGCCCATGAGGAACACCCGGTCATCGCGCTGCATGGCGTCGCGGAGGGCCGCGCGCATGGCTTCCCGGTACGTGGTTTTCATCCTGCAGCCCCGCCTTTCCCAGTCGTCTCCCCCTGGCCCGGGCCCGCGCCGCTGCCCGCACTGCCGTCATCCGGCCGGTCGCTGTAGACAAACCGGCTGAGCTCGGACACCGGCTCCGGCGTCCCGTTCTCGGCGAATCCGACGGCGGTGCTGATCTCTGCGTCCACGTCCGCCTGCAGGGCGGTCCAGTCCTTCTCCGCCAGCTGACCCGCCGCCTGCATGGCACCCTGCAGCAGGCTGATGGGGTCCCGTTCCATCCACTGGGCCACCTCGGATTTCTCCCGGTACAGCTCCGGATCGAACATGGAGTGGGCCCGGAACCGGTAGGTGCGCAGCTCCAGGAAGTGCGGGCCGCCGCCGGACCGCACCGCCTCCACGGCCCGCCGGGCGGCTTCCTCCACGGCGAGCACATCCATGCCGTCCACTGCCCAGGCGGGGATCTCGTACCCGGCGGCCTTGAGCGCGATGTCGGTCTGGGATTCGGAGCGGCGCAGCGCGGTTCCCATGGCGTACAGGTTGTTTTCGCAGCAGAACAGCACCGGCAGCTGCCACAAGGCGGCCAGGTTCATGCTTTCGTGGAACTCGCCTTCAGCCACGGCGCCTTCGCCGAAGAAGCAGACGGTCACCTGCTGGCGGCCGGCCATCCGGTCCGCGAGCGCCAGGCCGACGGCGAGGGGCAGCCCGCCGGCCACGATCGCGTTTCCGCCGTAGAAGCGGGTGGCGGCGTCGAAGAGGTGCATGGACCCGCCGCGGCCCCGGCAGCATCCTTCGGCGTGGCCGTACATTTCGGCGAGGATGGCACCGGCCGAGACGCCGCGGAGGAGGGCGTGCCCGTGTTCGCGGTAGGTGGCCACCACTGCGTCCTCAGGCGCCAGGGTTTGCATCACACCTGCGGCCACGGCCTCCTCGCCGATGTAGACGTGCAGGAAGCCGCGGATCTTGGCGGCACTGTACAACTCGATGCATTTCTCTTCGAGCCGGCGCACCCGCAGCATCTGCCGGAGCAGGTGCAGTGCATGCTCCGCGTCCGCGACGCCCTGTCCCTTGAGGCTGGTCATGGCTGGTCCTTCTGCAGGACGGCGGGCCCTGCCGGGGATTCAAGCGTTGAGGTATCGCCTTCCGGCAGGCCGAGTTCGCGGGCTTTAAGCAGCCGGCGGAGGATTTTGCCGCTGCGCGTCTTGGGCAGGGAGGTGGTGAAGTCCAGCAGCCTGGGCGCCACGGCGGCGCCCAACCGTTTCCGCGCGAACCCGATGATCTCCAGTTGGAGCTCCTCGGTGGGCCGGTTGCCGGTTTTGAGTTCCACAAAGGCCTTGACCACCTCGCCGGCCACCGGGTCCGGTACGCCGATCACGCCGGCCTCGGCCACGGCCGGGTGCTCCATGAGGCAGCTCTCCACCTCGAACGGGCCGATCAGGTGGCCGGAGGATTTGATGACGTCGTCACCGCGGCCCACGAACCAGAAGTAGCCGTCGCCGTCGCGTTTTGCCAGGTCGCCCGTGAGGTACCAGCCGCCGGCGAAGCAGCGCCGGTAGCGTTCGTCCTCGTTCAGGTAGCCGCGGAACATCGACGGCCAGCCGGGACGGAGCGCCAGCTCGCCCATGGCGTCCGGCTCGGTGACCAGGACCGCCTGGCCGTCCTTCAGGATGGCCTTGCCGTCGGCGTCGCGGGCCACCAGGGCGGCCTCGATGCCGGGCAGCGGGCGGCCCATGGACCCGGGCCGGATGTCCATGGCGGCGTAGTTGGCGATCATGATTCCGCCGGTTTCGGTCTGCCACCAGTTATCGTGCACCGGCAGGCCGAGCACGTCCCGCCCCCACACCACCGCCTCCGGGTTCAGCGGCTCCCCCACACTGGCGATGAAGCGCAGCGCGGACAGGTCATGGCCGGCCGCGCGCTCCGCACCGGCTTTCATGAGCATCCGCAGGGCGGTGGGGGCCGTGTACCAGACCGTCACGTGCTGCTCCGCGAGGATCCGGTACCAGCGGTCGGCGTCCAGTTCCTCCTGGTCCACGATGGCGGTGACCCCGTGCACCAGCGGCGCGATGATGCCGTACGACGTACCTGTCACCCAGCCCGGATCGGCGGTGCACCAATAGATATCGTCCGGGTGCAGGTCCAGGGCGAAGCGGCCGGTGGCGTAGTGGGCTGCCACGGCGTCATGGACGTGGATGGCACCTTTCGGTGTGCCCGTGGTGCCGCTGGTGAAGTGCAGCAGGGCCATGTCCTCCGGCTGCGTGGCTGCGATCTCCCCGCTGGGGTCAACCTGGGCCAGGAGTGCTGTGAGGTCCAGGGTCCCGGGTTCGGGAGTGCCGTTAGCGTCCACCAGCAGCACGTGCCGGAGCGCCGGCAGGGTGTCCCGCACCGGTGCAACCTTCCTGCGGTACAGCGCCCTGGTGGTCACCAGCACCCGCCCTGCCCCCAGGTGCAGCCGCTGCCGGACCGGTTCGGGACCAAAGGCGGAAAAGAGCGGGCAAAAGACGCTGCCGTTCTTGAACGTGCCCAGCACTGCGGTGTACAGGTCCGGGCTGCGTCCCAGCAGCGAAAAGACCCGCTCGCCGCGCCCCACCTCGAGCGTCCTGAGGACGGCGGCGAACCTTGCGGACCCGTGCGCAAGGTCCCCGTAGCTCAGGGACTTGGTGCCGCCGTCGGCCATCACGAACCGCAGCGCCTCCTTGGCGCCCCGGCCTTCCGCCACGTGCCGGTCCACGGCCTCGTAGGCGATGTTGACGCCGCGGCCACCGGGCAGACCGGCCAGCGCCTGCCGTGCCTGTTCCCAGCTGAAGTCCCGCCGGGCGGCGTCGTAATCCAGCATGTTGGGCCGGACCCTGAGGGCGGCCACATCTTTGGCGATGGCGGCGGCGACCTGGCCGCCGGCGGAAACGTTCATTCCCTGGCCTCCGGCGCGGACCGGCCGACCGGCGAGGGCAGGAGGTAATGCCGGAACCAGTCCGCCGCCAGGGTTGCTGCCATGGCGAGGGTGCCGGGTTCCTCGAAGAGGTGCGTGGCGCCCGGGACGATCTCCAGCCGGGTGGGGGCCTGCATGCCCGCCATGGCCTGCCGGTTGAGGGCCAGCACCTGGGTATCGGCGCCGCCGACGATCAGCAGGGTGGGGGCTTTGACCGCCGCAAGCCGGGGACCTGCCAGGTCCGGCCGGCCGCCGCGGGACACCACGGCGGCAACGTGGGCGCCGGGCTCGGCGGCGGCCCACAGGGCAGCACCCGCACCGGTGCTGGCCCCGAAGTAGCCGATCCGGCCGGCGGATCCGTCATGCCGCGCCTCCAGCCAATGCGTGGCGGCGGAAAGGC
The DNA here is from genome assembly GCF_030812615.1 of Pseudarthrobacter niigatensis. NCBI lineage: Bacteria > Bacillati > Actinomycetota > Actinomycetes > Micrococcales > Micrococcaceae > Pseudarthrobacter > Pseudarthrobacter niigatensis. The sequence continues at coordinate 173,602 of NZ_JAUSTB010000005.1, forward strand.
GGCGTGCCAGCAGGCTTATGTCGAACACGTTGGCCCGGTTGACCTCCTCCTCGGGGGTCAGCAGGTCCAGCAGCAGTGTCCCCAGGCCGGCGGCGTGCAGCACGGCGGCAACGAAGCGGTTGCGGGGGCTGTGCCTGCTGCTGCCGCTGCCGTGCGCGAACAGGACCGTGCCGTCGCACCGGGCCGGCAGGTAGAGGCTGCCGCGCAGCACCACCATCCCGTCGGGGATTTCGACGTCGTCCTCCAGGCTGCCGTCTCCCACATACCCGTCGCCGGGATGCTCCGGAGCGGCAGCGGCGTCCAGGAACTGCACCACCTCGCCGTCCTCGGTGGGCGAAAAGTCACGGTAGTAGTACCCCACGGCCTGGAAGTCCTGGGGTGAGAGCAGGCAGACAACGTCGTCCGGTTCCTTGAGCTCCACAATGGCGCGGGCGGGGGCAACCGGAACTGCGAGGATGACTTTTGCGGCGCCGAGTTGCCGTGCCACGTGGCAGGCCGCCCTGGCAGTTGACCCGGTGGCGATTCCGTCGTCGACGATGACCACCGTACGGCCGGCGAGGTCGAGGCGGCGCCGGCCCTGGCGGAACCGCGCCACCCTGCTGTCCAGCAGGGCGCGCTCCCGGCGCTCCACCTGCTGCAGGTCCTCCTGGGAGACGCGGGCCATGGAGATGGTGCGCGGGTCCAGGACGCGGACGTTACCCTCCCCGATGGCGCCCATGGCCACCTCCGGCTGGAAGGGAACCCCCAGTTTCCGCACCACAATCACGTCCAGCGGCGCCTCCAGGGCTTTGGCTACCTCAAACGCAACAGGGACGCCGCCCCTGGGCAGGCCCAGCACCACCACATCCGGTCCCCGCAGGCCGGCGAGCCGTTTTCCCAGCCGCCGCCCGGCGTCGGACCTGTCATGGAATGACACCATCGCCGTCACCCGTCGTGTGTGGTTTGGTCTGTCTAAAGTTGCCCGCGGGCGGAGTCCGCCATGGCCTCCGGTGCTGCGGGAACGGCCACGGATCCCACTCCGCAGCGCAGCACCTCAGCCATGGCGGTCTCCTCCTGCTAATGCGAGACGCGGTAGGTGTGGCGGAGGTCGGTGCTGGGCTTAATGGCCACCGCTGTTACCACCAGTGCCACTGCCCCTGCGATCCATGACGTCCAGGCCGCACCCGTTGCGCCCGTGTATGTCCCGAGCCATGGCGAGAGGACCAGTCCTGCTGCGAGGACGGCCTGCACGTATTCCATGGCCGGAGTTCCCGGCATTGCCAGGTTGATGATTCCGCTGACCACCAGGAGGCCGCCGAAGGCGAGCATCAAGGTGGTGGACATGTTTTGCTGCCGCGTGAACAGGACCGCCACCGCGGTGAAGAGTCCGGCGGCGACCGCTACATAGTCCTGCCACCGATACCACTTTTTCACTGACTTTCCTTTCTGTTCGGGGCGGGACGCGTTGTGCGTTTCCGGCCCGCGGTCCCCAGCATCCCGTGGGTTAAGTCAACGCCTGCCGCTGTCCGGCTTGTAGGGCAGAAAGACCTACCCGGCCCTTGCGCTCCCGGTACTCAGTGTTACTATTTACTAGTAGTCAGCGTTACTAGGTACTAAGGAACACCTCATGGGCAAACAGATGACCGAGATGCTCAAGGGCACGCTGGAAGGCGTGGTCCTTGCCCTCCTCGCCCTGCAGCCCGCGTACGGGTATGACATCACGGCGCGGCTGCGGGAACAGGGCTTTTCCGACATCGCCGAGGGCACGGTGTACGCGCTGCTGGTCCGGATCGAGCAGCGCGGCCTGGTGGACGTGGAAAAGGTCCCCTCCGAAAAAGGGCCGCCCCGCAAGGTGTACACCCTCAATGCGGCAGGCAGCACCAACCTGGACGAATTCTGGAGCACCTGGAGCTTCCTTGCCGAACGGATCGAACACCTCCACCACAACAACAACCAACCAAAGGAACAAGGAGAATGACCATGGCCCAGGGATGGCTCGAAAAAGTCACCGGCCCGCTCGAGGACAAGAAGCGCTGGCGCCAATACAAAGCGCGCAAGGAGCAACTGCCCGGCAGCTACCGCACTGCCATCGACGCCCTCGAACGCTACTTCATGTATGCAGGCGCAATCGTCAAGGGCGATGTCCTCATGCAGATGCTGGAGGACCTTGCTGACCTGATCGAACAGGCCGCCGCCAACAGCACCCCCGTCCGCGACGTCGTGGGGGACGACCCCGTGGAATTCGCCGAAACTTTCATCCGCAACTATTCCGGCGGCCAGTGGATCCAGAAGGAGCGGCAGCGCCTGACTGACTCCATCAACCAGGCCGCCGCAGGCGACGCCTGATCCCGCCAAACGTCGAAAGGACCAGCCATGGCCACTGACCAGGCCCTGCAACCCGCCGTCCGGGTGCAGGGCATCGAGAAGTCGTTCAAGGACGTGCACGTGCTGCGGGGCGTGGATTTTGACGTCGCGCGGGGCAGCATCTTTGCGCTCCTCGGCTCCAACGGCGCCGGCAAAACCACCCTCATCCGGATCCTCTCAACGCTGTTGAGGGCGGATGCAGGCACCGCCTCCGTAGGCGGGTACGACGTCGGCGCAGAGCCGGCGGAGGTGCGCGGCTCCATCAGCCTCACGGGCCAGTTCGCCGCGGTGGACGAAGTCCTGACAGGCCGGGAGAACCTGGTCCTGGTGGCCAGGCTCCGGCACCTGCCGGATGCCGGCGCCATCGCGGACCGGCTCCTCAGCAGGTTCTCGCTGGCTGAGGCCGCCGGCAGGAGGGCCTCCACCTACTCAGGAGGCATGCGGCGCCGGCTGGACATCGCCATGAGCCTGATCGGAAACCCTCCAGTCATCTTCCTCGATGAACCCACTACCGGCCTTGACCCGCAGGCACGGCTCGAGGTCTGGGACACCATCCGGCAACTCGCCGGCCAAGGCACCACGGTGTTGCTCACCACCCAGTACCTCGACGAGGCCGAACACCTCGCCGACCGGATCGCCATCCTGCACCATGGCACCATCATCCAGAACGGGACCCTGGCCGAGCTCAAGCGGCTCCTGCCGGCCGCCACGGTGGAATATGTCGAGAAGCAGCCCTCGCTGGAAGACGTCTTCCTGGCACTTGTAGGAGATGAATTGTGATGCATTCCCATGCCTTCAGCGACACCCGCATCCTGACCGGGCGCTCACTCCGCCATATCCTTCGCAGCCCTGACACCATCATCACCACGGCTGTCACACCGGTGGCCATGATGCTGCTGTTCGTCTACGTCTTTGGCGGCGCCATCAACACCGGCACCGGCGGGCCTTACGTCAATTACCTGCTGCCCGGCATCCTGCTCATCACCATTTCGTCCGGCGTGGCCTACACCGCGTACCGGCTGTTCCTGGACCTCCAGGGCGGCATCTTTGAGCGGTTCAGGTCAATGCCGGTGGCCCGGTCCAGCGTGTTGTGGGCGCACGTACTCACGTCGCTGGCCGCCAACTTCGGCGCACTGTCGATCGTGGTGGGCGTCGCCCTGCTGATGGGCTTCCGCACTGGAGCGTCCGTGGGCGCCTGGCTGGCCGTCGTCGGAATCCTTGCGCTGTTCACCCTGGCACTGACCTGGATCGCCGTGATTGCGGGGCTGCTCGCAAAGACGGTGGACGGCGCCAGCGGCTTCAGCTACCCGTTGATCTTCCTGCCGTTCATCAGTTCGGCGTTCGTTCCCACCGGGTCGATGCCGGGCCCGGTGGCCTGGTTCGCGGAGAACCAGCCGGTGACCTCCATCGTGGACACCATCCGTGCCCTGTTTGCCCAGGAAGCGGTGGGCAGCGGCATCTGGACCGCCCTGGCCTGGCTTGCCGGGATACTCTTCGCAGCCAGCGCGGCCGCAGCGATGGTATACCGCCGAAAGACCGGCTGAGTCCCGGGCAGGCATAGCGGAGCGCCGGCACAGGATTCCCTGACAACTCACAGGTTGTGCCCGGATGAAACGCGGTTTCGGTGTGCGAGAGTGTCGGCATCGCTGGGGAGCAAATACCTGCCGGCCGGGCTGTCCAACATCCCGGCCGGCAGGTCACCCTAGACAGCCCAAGGAGGCCAGGCATGGAACCAGGTTCAGCTCCGCAAAAAAGGCCGCGGGGGTGGCGGGCCGCGGTCCTGCTCCTGGCCCCGGCACTGTTGGCATCAGTCCTGGTTGGGTGCCAGCCCGCCGGCCCCGCACCTGCCCCGACGGGCAGCCCCAAAGCGGCGCCGGCCCAAAGTCCAACAAAGACGGCGGCCCCGGCAAGCCCGGCGCCCTCCCCCGTCACGAATCCCGGGGGTCCTCCAGCCCAGGGAACCCCCGGGCACGTATTTGTCATCAACCTCGAAAACAAGAACTACGACACTGTCTGGGGTGGCAACTCTCCCGCACCGTACCTTGCGGAAACGCTCCGGAGCCAGGGCGTGCTGCTGACCAACTATTACGGGATATCCCATAACTCGCTGCCCAACTACCTGGCCCAAATCTCCGGACAGCCACCCAACGACACCACCAAGCAGGACTGCCGGACCTACACCGAGTTCCATGCCACCGGCAATGGGCCGGACGGCACGCTGCAGGGCAACGGTTGCGTCTATCCTAAGGACACCCAAACTTTGGCCGGGCAGCTGACCGCGCAAGGCAAAACGTGGAAGGGCTACATGGAGGACATGCAACAACCGTGTGAACACCCCAACATCGGGGATGCCGATAACCACATCAGGGCCACCCGGGAGGAGATGTACTCCACCCACCACAATCCGTTCGTCTACTTCCATTCCATCCTCTCGTCCCCGGACTGCGCCAACAACGTGGTCAACTACTCCGCGCTCGCGGACGACCTGAAAAACGTGGACACCACGCCGAACCTTGCCTACATCACGCCCAACCTGTGCCACGACGGGCATGACGAATCCTGCGCCGACGGCACCGGGGGCGGCATGGGGACGGTGGACAACTGGCTCAAGGACCAGGTCCCGGCCATCCTCTCCTCCCCGGCCTACCAACAGGACGGCATGCTGGTGATCACCTTCGACGAGGCCGAGGTCAGCTCGGTGGGCCCCTCCTCCGGAGACGCCGGCAGCCCTGCCGGCGGTGCTGCCGGCGGAAGGGTGGGAGCGTTGGTCCTCTCCCCGTTCAGCACGGCGGGCGCGTCCTCGGACCAGCCGTACAACCACTACAGCCTGCTGGCCTCCATCGAGGACCTCTTCCACCTGCCCCGGCTGGGAATGGCCGGTGACCCCGGCGTAAAGACCTTCAACAGCGACGTCCTGAGGCAGGCATCCTAGGTGAAGCTCTCCCGGGCGAAGCTTCAACGGGCAGGACGGCGTCGGGCAGTCCTGGCGGGCGCGGCGGCCCTGGTGCTGGTGATCCTCGCCCTCGCCGTCCCCCCTGCCATCAGGTCCGGAGCGCCGTCCGGGCCTGATACTGGACTATCCAAAATCAAGCACGTGGTGATCATCACCCAGGAAAACAGGTCATTCGACAGCTACTTCGGCACGTATCCGGGCGCCGACGGGATTCCCATGCAGGACGGAAAACCCACCGCATGCATTCCCGATCCGGCCAAGGGCGGCTGCGTGGCGCCGTTCTACAGCACCGCCGACGTCAACGCCGGCGGCCCCCACAGCCCGGACGACGCCACCGCCGACATCAACGGCGGGGCCATGGACGGCTTCGTGGCGCAGGCGGAAAAAGACCTCGCCCACTGCGAGCCCACGGCCACTGACTGCAAGTACAGGCCGAAGGCCACCGATGTCATGGGCTACCACGACCGAAAGCAGCTTCCCACCTACTGGGACTACGCTGACAACTTCGTCCTGCAGGACCACATGTTTTCTTCCGCGGCGGCCGGCAGCCTGCAGGCCCACCTCTACATGGTTTCGGAATGGTCCGCCAAGTGCACCAAGGCCGGGGACCCGTCGTCGTGCGTCAGCTCCCTGCAAAACCTCGATACCGAGCCTGAAAAGAAGGACTTCGATAAAAGCCTGATCGGCACCTGCCAGTCGGCCACGGATCTGCAACCGTGCCAGGCTGCCCTGCAGGCCGCTGGCCTCAGTCCGGCCCTGGCCGGCCAGACCCAGCAGATTGCGGCTGCCAGCTGCAAACGCACCGATACCCTCAGCGCCTGCAAAGCCGCCATTCAGGCAGCGGACATCCCGGATGCGCTCAAGGCGAAACTCGCTTCAGCAGCACTGACCATCGGGCGCCCGGACTATGCCTGGACGGACCTGACCTACCTCCTGCACAAGCATGCTGTCTCCTGGGCCTATTACGTCTTCAGCGGCACCGAGCCGGACTGCCGCAACGACGCCGCCACCTGCGCCCCCGTGAAACAGGACGCAGAGACACCTGGACGGTGGAACCCGCTGCCCTATTTCGACACCGTCAAACAAGACGGGGAGCAAGGCAACATCAAGCCGCTCAGCGGCTTGTACGACGACGCAAGGACGGGCAACCTTCCCGCGGTCACGTGGGTGGCACCCACCGACGATGTCAGCGAACATCCCCCGGCGAAGATCAGCACCGGCCAGCAGTATGTTGCAGGGCTGGTCAACGCCATCATGAGCGGCCCGGACTGGGACAGCACCGCCATTTTCCTCAACTGGGACGACTGGGGCGGTTTCTATGACCACGAAGCCCCGCCGGCGGTGGACAACAACGGCTACGGCATGCGCGTCCCCGCCCTGGTCATCAGCCCCTACGCCAAGAAGGGGTACATCGACCACCAGGTCCTCAGCCAGGACGCCTACTTCAAATTCATCGAGGACGATTTCCTGGGCGGCGAGCGGATCGACCCCGCCACCGACGGCCGGCCGGACAACCGTCCCGGCGTCCGGGAGAACAACCCCCAGCTGGGTGACCTGGCCAACGACTTCGACTTCAACCAGGCACCCCGGCCGCCCCACCTTATCTCCGACGCGACAACCTACTGACGCCGGGCCCTCCGCCCGGGGCGGCGAGGTTATGTGGCAGCCCCTTCTGCAGGGTTTGCCGAACGCGGCGCATTGCCAGGTTGGCTCGTTTCCTTCGGCGCTGCTTCAGCCTGGAGTACGGCCGGACGCTCTGCCGGAATCGCAGCGGCTGCGGTGCCGGCGGGGGCGGGCTTTATGTTCTGGTTGACGTGGAAGAAGTTGTCGGGGTCGTACTTGGCCTTGAGTTCGGCAAGCCGCGCGTAGTTCGACCCGAGAGTGTCCTCGATCCTGGCCTGGTCATCCGAGTCCTGGAAGTTAAGGTAGCCGCCGGGCTCCGAGAATTCGTGGAGCGCGGTCCAGTACTCCCGGACCCAGGCGATGTTCCTGTCATTCTCGGAGGGATCGGGCCACTGGGCCGCGATAACAGGCGCAAAGTCCACGTCACGGTAGGCGAAGGCGGTCGCCCCAGGCGCCACCCGCTGGACCGCCCCGTCGATCGGATAGAAGTGGTTGGCGGAGTGGACGCTGGGAATGCCCGGTGCGTAGGCGACGGCGGTGCGGAGTGCGTCATCGCTGAGGGTGCGGAGGAAATCTGCCTTCCAATAGCCCTGCAGACCGGGGACGCCGCTGAGGCCGTCGAACATGATGTTCAGTGCCGGGTACGGCATCGGCGCAAAGAAGCTTCCCAGTACCTGCCCGGCGTCGAGCATTGCCTGCCAATGAGCGGGGCCGGCGTCAAGGTCACCGGTCCACATTCCCGCGATCACCGCCACGGGCTTCCCATGCCATTCCTCGGGAAGGAACGGAACCGGAGGACCCTGGTGGAAGCCCAGGAAGGCGCCCATTTCTTCTGGTTCGGCAGCAATCCACTCGCGGTAGGCCGCCCCCACCTCAGCTCCCATCGCGGCATCGAAGAACATGATCCCCACATGGACCATGTCCACGGGGTGCAGGCGGAATTCCATCGACGTGACCACACCGAAGTTGCCGCTGCCGCCGCGGAGCGCCCAGAACAGGTCGCCGTTTTCCGCTTCACTGGCAATGACAAAGGTTCCGTCAGCGAGAACAACATCGGCAGAAACGAGGTTGTCGCAGGACAACCCATACTTGCGGGACAAGTACCCGATACCGCCACCGAGGGTGAGGCCGGCGACGCCGGTTGAGCCGATGATGCCGCCTGTGCTTGCCAGCCCGAACGCATGGGTGGCGTGGTTGAAGTCGGCCCACGTTGCCCCGGGCTCCACCCGGGCCAGCCGTGCCGCAGGGTCCACGCGCACGCCCCGGCGGGCCGAGAAGTCAAGGACCAGGCCGCCGTCGACCGTTCCGAATCCTGGTGCGCTGTGCCCGCCACCGCGCAGGGCAACCTCGATCCCCATTCCACGGGCGAACCGGACGGCCGCCAGAACATCCGCCACCTGCGACACCCGAAGGACGGCTGCGGGACGACGGTCGATCATCCCGTTGTACACAAGGCGCGCGGCCTCGTACTCGGCGTCGCCTTCCTGCATGACCTGCCCGCGGACCTGTTCGCGGAGCACGTCGAAACGATCGCTACCCATTACAACTCCATTTTTGCGTCGGAGACCAGGGGCAGCCGGCTCCATCCAAGGCCCAGCGGGGGCCAGCATGATGATGCTTTCGGTATACGCCCAGGCCTGGAAGGGGTCAAGAGCGCTCCTGCGCCGTCCGCGGGTGCGTTTACGCCGGGAGGGGGCTACGGCGTGGCAACCGTGCAGTCCGCCGCATCCTCCACCACCCGCTCCAGGTCACCGGTACGGTGCAGCACCTCCATCTGCCGCACCGCACCGGTACCGTCCGCCAGCAGCCCGTCCAACAGGTCCTCCACCGGGTGCAGGTCGCCCATGTCCTCCAGCGCCCCGCGGACATGGTGCAGCAGCGAGTTCACGACGGCGAGCGCGGGCGCCGGGCGGTGCGTTAGGGGATCGAGCAGCTCACCCCGGAGGCCCCACCGGCTTGCCTTCCAGCCGGCCAGCCTGAGCAGCGCCGACGGGACAGCCACAGGTTCGATCCCTTCCCGCCATTCCCTGGCGGCGGTTTCCACCAGTCCGCGGGCAATTCCCGCCAGCAGCACGGTGTTCTCCGGGCGAAGGCAGACGTCGGCCACGCGGATTTCCACTGTGGGGTAGTGCCTGGACAAGCGGGCGTCGAAGTACACCATGCCCTCGTCCATGGCGACGCCGGTGCTCACCATGTCATGCACCAGCTGGTGGTAGGCGTCCGGGGAGCCCAGGAGTTCCAGCGGCCCGGCGGACGGCCAGCGGTTCCACACCTGCGAGCGGTAGCTGGCGTAGCCGGTGTCCTCGCCGTGCCAGAACGGCGAATTGGCGCTCAGCGCGACAAGCACCGGCAGCCAGTTGCGCATGCGGTCCAGCACGGCCACGGCCTCCTCCTGGGACTCGACCGAGACGTGGATGTGGCAGCCGCAGGTGAGCTGTTCCCTGGCGGTCAGCCCGTACTCCTCCATCATCGCGCGGAACCGCCGGAGCTGGACGGGATGGGGATCGGCAGGCAGCGGCGAGGTTCCCAGTGCCGCCACCCTGACGCCCACGTCCTCCGCCGCCTGGCGGGCGATGGCCCGGCCGCCCACGACGTCCTGCTCGAGCCGTGCCAGGGTGGCATGCGGGGGGCTGACCACCTCGATCATTTCCTGCTGGAACTCCGCTGTCAGGACGGGTCCGGACGCCGCCTCCAGCGGGCGGACGTAGAGGTCCAGGAGGGCACCTGCCAGGGGTACGGCTTCCCCTGTTCCGGGGTCCACCAGGAGCAGCTCCTCCTCGATGCCGAACGTCCGGCTGCCTGCACCCGCCCCGCCGGTGCCCTCATTGCCATAGGTGTCCATCGCCGTCGTCCCCTGTCCCCTGCGCCGTTGCAAGATCCTTCCAGCAGTGGGTGCACCCATCAGCACCCTGTCTCCAGGCGCCGTTGGAAGGGAACATTATGATAAGCACCCTTATCAATAGGTGGGAAGAGCTGCCCCGCCTGGGGCCCGCAGGGTTAGGGGATGCAAACCTTCATGGCGCCCTGGCGCGCATGGTGCTTTACTGCCAACATGTCCGAAACCCTCAAGCTCAGCCACAACGAACCCCATGACAGCAGCGTGGCCGCGCGCCTGAACTGGCTGCGCGCCGGCGTTCTTGGTGCCAACGACGGCATCGTCTCCGTCGCGGCTACCGTGGTGGGCGTCGCGGGAGTGACCAACGACCTCGCGCCCATCCTGGTGGCAGGTACCGCCGCCGTAGTAGGTGGAGCGGTATCCATGGCACTGGGCGAATACGTCTCCGTGAGCAGCCAAAGTGACAGCCAGCGCGCGCTGATCGAAAAGGAACGCCAGGAGCTCCGGGACGATCCCGAGGGCGAACTGGACGAACTGGCCCATATCTACCAGGCCAAGGGACTCAGCGAAGCCACCGCCCGGACCGTCGCCGAGGAACTGACCGCCAAGGACGCACTGAAGGCGCACCTTTCCGCCGAACTGAACATCGACGAGGAAGAAGTGGTCAGCCCCTGGCACGCCGCGTTCGCTTCCGCCATCGCCTTCACCGTCGGCGCCATCCTGCCCATGCTGGCCATCATCTTCCCGCCGGAAGCGGCCCGCATCCCGGTAACCTTCGTTGCCGTCATCCTGGCGCTGGCCCTGACCGGCACCATCAGCGCCAAAATCGGCGGAAGCTCCAAGCGCAAGGCAACCATCCGGCTGGTGGTGGGCGGCGCGTTGGCCATGGCCTTCACGTTCGCGGTGGGAAGCCTGCTGGGCACCACCGGCATCGCATAGCAGCCTCCCGACCAGCCCGCCACCTACCGCCCAGGAGCGTCCACGTGCTCGAAATTGCCGGCCTTCCCGCCCACATCCTGCTGATTCACGGCGTGGTGGTCCTGGCCCCGCTGGCCGGGGTCCTGGCGGTGGTGTTCGCGCTCCTTCGTCGCAGCAGGCGCTACCTGGCATGGCCGCTGGGCATCCTGGCGCTGCTGATGGTTCCATTGACGGTGGTTACCGCGCAGGCCGGGGAGCAGCTGGAGAAGGCCCGGCCGGCGTCACAACTCATCCAGGACCACGCCCACCAGGGAAGCTTCCTCCGCTATGTTGCGGCGCTGTTCCTGGTGGTGGCAGCAGTGCAGATCGCCGCCGCATTCCCCTCGCTCCTTGGCCGCCTGCCCGCCTTCCGCGGCCTGGCCACACTCCTCGAATCCCGCTGGGTCCTTCCTGCCACGTCCGTCCTGGGCGTCCTGGCGGGCCTGTTCCTGGTGTACCAGAGCATCGTCACCGGCCATTCGGGAGCAGCGTCAGTCTGGGCCGCGACCCGCTAGCGGAGCCAGCGCGGCGAACCGGCCCTTTTCGGGGACCGGGACATCCTTTCCGGGCGCCCGAAAACCCCTTCACATCGCCATGCTCCGCGCGTAGGGTGGGGCTCACAACTGCCGGTCCCGGGGCCGGCGGCGGGCTCATACAGTCGGGCTTCTGGAGCATGCCGGAGGGACCACAGGTGGGAAAGAAACCGTTCCGAAACCACAGTATGCGGCACTTCGCAGCGCTGGCCGCAGGGATTCTGGCCCTGCCGGCGCTGGCTTCCTGCTCCGCGGAAGTCTCCCGCGGTTTCCTCCCCGGAGCCCGTGACACCACCAACAACACCCAGCTGATCACGGACCTGTGGGTCAACTCCTGGATCGCCGCGCTGGTGGTTGGCGTCATCACTTGGGGGCTGATGATCTGGGTGATCGTGGCGTACCGGCGCCGGAAGAACACCGTGGGGTTCCCGCCGCAGCTGAGCTACAACCTCCCCCTCGAAGTCTTCTACCTGGCCATTCCGCTGATTGTCATCGGCGTCCTGTTCGTCTTTACGGACCGGGAACAGCGTGCCATCGATGCGCGCTACCCCAACCCGGACGTGGTGATCGATGTCTTCGGCAAGCAGTGGTCCTGGGACTTCAACTACGTCAAGGAGCAGGTCCACGAGGACGCCGGACAGCAGGCCCACCTTAACGGGTCCTACGGCGCACCGGACAGGCTGCCCACGCTCTACCTCCCCGTGGGGAAGACAGTGGAACTGCACCTCCAGTCCCGCGACGTCCAGCATTCGTTCTGGGTGGTGGACTTCCTGCAAAAGCGCGACCTCTACCCGGGCCACGAACAGTACAACCCGTACATCAGCATCACCCCCAACCGCACCGGCGAGTACATGGGCAAGTGCGCCGAGCTCTGCGGCGAGTACCACTCCGAGATGCTTTTCAAAGTCAGGGTGGTGACCGAGCAGGAGTACGACAGCCACATCGCCGACCTGAAGGCGAAGGGCAACACCGGCAACCTGGGCGCCGACTATGACAGGGTCCCGCAATCGGCCCCTGCGCCGCAGCCAGCGGAAGCGACAGAGTAGTGAGGGCATGGATATGACCACCACAGGCCAACGAATGGGCGGCGCTCCGGGCGCCGGAGTCCTGCCGGCACCCGTGGTCCCCAAGTCCAAGGGGCGCATCGTCGTCAACTGGATCACCTCCACGGACCACAAGACCATCGGGTACATGTACCTGATCGCGTCCTTCGTGTTCTTCTGCGCAGGCGGGGTGATGGCGCTGCTGATCCGCGCCGAACTCTTCGAGCCCGGCATGCAGATCCTGCAGACCAAGGAACAGTACAACCAGCTGTTCACCATGCACGGCACCATCATGCTGCTGATGTTCGCCACCCCGCTGTTCGCGGGGTTCGCCAACGTGATCATGCCGCTGCAGATCGGCGCACCTGACGTGGCGTTCCCGCGCCTGAACGCGCTGGCCTTCTGGTTCTTCCTGTTCGGCTCCACCATCGCCGTGTCCGGCTTCATCACCCCGCAGGGCGCGGCATCCTTTGGCTGGTTCGCTTACGCGCCCCTGTCCAACACCACATTTACGCCGGGCATCGGCGGTGACCTCTGGGTCTTTGGCCTGGCGCTGTCCGGCTTCGGCACCATCCTGGGCTCGGTCAACTTCATTACCACCATCATCTGCATGCGCGCTCCCGGGCTCACCATGTGGCGGATGCCCATCTTCACGTGGAACACGCTGGTGACGGGCATCCTGGTGCTCATGGCGTTCCCGCCGCTGGCTGCGGCGCTGTTCGCCCTGGGCGCGGACCGGAAGTTCGGTGCCCACATTTTCGATCCCGCCAACGGCGGCGCCATCCTGTGGCAGCACCTGTTCTGGTTCTTCGGCCACCCCGAGGTGTACATCATCGCGCTGCCGTTCTTCGGCATCGTCTCGGAGATCTTCCCGGTGTTCAGCCGCAAACCCCTGTTCGGCTACAAGGGCATCGTGTACGCCACCATTGCCATCGCAGCCCTCTCGGTCACCGTGTGGGCCCACCACATGTACGTCACCGGGGCGATTTTCCTGCCGTTCTTCGCCTTCATGACCATGCTCATCGCGGTGCCCACCGGCGTGAAGTTCTTCAACTGGATCGGCACCATGTGGGGCGGATCGCTGACCTTCGAAACCCCCATGCTGTGGAGCCTCGGCTTCCTTGCCACGTTCCTGTTTGGCGGCCTCACCGGCATCATCCTGGCTTCACCGCCCATGGACTTCCACGTCTCGGACACCTACTTCGTGGTGGCGCACTTCCACTACGTGGTCTTCGGCACCGTGGTGTTTGCCATGTTCGCCGGCTTCTATTTCTGGTGGCCCAAATTCACCGGCAAGATGCTCAACGAGCGGCTCGGCAAGATCCACTTCTGGATGCTGTTCGTGGGCTTCCATGCCACGTTCCTGATCCAGCACTGGCTGGGCGTCCTGGGCATGCCGCGCCGGTATGCGGACTACATGCCGGAGGACAACTTCACCTTCATGAACCAGTTCTCCACCGTCGGGTCCTACCTGCTGGGCGCATCCCTGATCCCGTTCTTCTGGAACGTCTACATCACGTCGCGTTCCGCGAAGAAGGTCACCGTTGACGATCCCTGGGGCTTCGGGGCTTCGCTGGAATGGGCCACCTCCTGCCCGCCCCCGCGGCACAACTTCACTTCGCTGCCGCGCATCCGGTCCGAGCGTCCCGCCCTTGACCTGCACCATCCCGAGCTGAGTATCCGGCTCCATCCTTCGGAGGACGCGCCGGCGGAAAGCGTCCTGGGGGCCGCGGATATCGGGGAGCAGGACGTCCGCGATCCCAACCCGGACAAGTAACCCAGCCTGGTTCCCGGCGCACCCCGCACTTTTCGAGGTACACACCCGCGTCCCGGTAATTACGTCACGCCATAGTTTCGTAATTGATGTGAACCTCGTCACTTAAAGCGGTTTTCGGCTTGGAGCTTAGGTTTGCCTACCCTACAGTTTTCAGACATAGGCAACATTAGTGTTGCGCAATAGGACCCCGGTTCAAGCAGACTTTTTTCCCCACCGAAAGCAGCCTCAATGAAGATCCGCAACAGCGCGCTGGCAGGCATCGCACTCGCCGCCACCGCAGCTCTCGGCCTGACCGCCTGCGGCGGCGGCACCCCCGCAGGCAACGGCTCCTCCGCCTCCGGCGGCCCAGCCTCCGGCGAAATCACCGTCTACAACGCCCAGCACGAAAGCCTCACCCAGGAATGGGTTGACGCCTTCACTGCGGAAACCGGCATCAAGGTGACCCTCCGCCAGGGCGATGACACGGAAATGTCCAACCAGATCATCCAGGAAGGCCAGGCCTCCCCCGCTGACGTGTTCCTGACCGAGAACTCCCCCGCCATGACGCAGGTTGAGAACGCCGGCCTGTTCGCGGACGTCAACAAGGACACCCTGGACCAGGTCCCCGCCGAGTTCTCTCCGTCCACCGGGAAGTGGACGGGCATTGCGGCCCGCTCCACCGTGCTGGTGTACAACAAGACCAAGCTCACCGAGGACCAGCTGCCCAAGTCCATGCTGGACCTGGCCAAGCCGGAGTGGAAGGGCCGCTGGGCTGCCTCGCCCACCGGCGCCGACTTCCAGGCGATCGTCTCGGCCCTGCTGGAACTCAAGGGCGACTCCGCTACGGAGGACTGGCTGAAGGCCATGAAGGACAACTCCAAGGCCTACAAGGGCAACAGCACGGCCATGAAGGCTGTCAACGCCGGTGAAGTGGATGCGGCCCTCATCTACCACTACTACTACTACGGCGACCAGGCCAAGACCGGCGAGAACTCCAACAACGTCACGCCGTACTACTTCAAGAACCAGGACCCGGGTGCGTTCCTGTCCGTCTCCGGCGGCGGCGTGCTCAAGTCCTCCAAGAATGCTGCAGCTGCGCAGGCATTCCTGAAGTTCATCACGGGCAAGAAGGGGCAGGAAGTCCTGAAGAACGGTACGTCCTTCGAGTACGCCATCGGCTCCGACGTTCCCGCCAACGACAAGCTGGTTCCCATCAAGGACCTGCAGGCTCCCAAGGTTGACGCCGCAAAGCTCAACTCGCAGAAGGTCAGCGATCTGATGACGCAGGCCGGACTACTCTAATTCCGTGACCTCCGATCTATCGGCTCCGCCAAGGGCGGGCACGACGACGGCGGGCAGGGGCAGCAGCCCCCGCCCGCCTTTGGGCGTTTCCGCGGTATCTGTCCTGGCGGTGCTGATCGCCCTCTTCTCCCTCGTCCCGCTGGGGTACGTGGTCTACATGACGGTGGCAACCGGGTGGGATACCGCCGTCGGCCTCATCCTGCGGCCCCGCGTGGGCGAACTGCTCATGAACACGCTGCTCCTCATGGCCGCCACCATCCCGCTGTGCCTGCTGCTTGGCGTGGCGGGGGCGTGGCTGGTGGAACGGACCAACCTCCGCGGCCGCCGGATCTGGGCGGTCCTGCTGGCCGCGCCGCTGGCCGTCCCGGCGTTCGTGAACAGCTACGCGTGGGTATCGGCCATCCCGTCGCTGGGCGGCCTGGGCTCGGGGATCCTGATCTCCACCCTGTCCTACTTCCCGCTGGTCTACATCCCTGCGGCCGCCACCCTCAGCCGGCTGGACCCGGCCATTGAACAGTCGGCGGCCGCGCTGGGGCTGGGCGCCTGGCGGGCCTTTTTCCGGGTGGTGCTCCCCCAGCTGCGGATCGCCCTGACGGGCGGCGCGCTGCTGGTGGCACTGCACCTGCTCGCCGAATACGGCGCATTCGCCATGATCCGCTTTGACACCTTCACCACCGCGATCATGACCCAGTACCGGTCCACGTTCAACGGGGCCGCCGGGAACATGCTGGCAAGCGTCCTGGTGTTCTTCTGCCTGCTCCTGCTGCTGGCGGAGGTCCGCAGCCGCGGCACCGCCCGGTACGCCAGGATCGGCTCCGGAGTGCAGGCCAAGGCGCTGCGTCTCCCGTTGCACGCCTACCAGGTCCCGGGCCAGGTCTTCCTGCTGGCGCTGACGGCGCTGGCGTTCGGCCTCCCCCTGTATTACGTGCTCAAGTGGATTGTGGCCGGCGGCGCCGAGGTGTGGACCGCCGAAGAGTTCCTTCCCGCGCTTTTTGCCACCTTCGGGTACGGGCTCGCCGGTGCCGCGGCCACCATCGTGGTCGCGTTCCCCATGGCATACCTGGCGGTCCGGAAGCCCGGCTGGTTCAGCAAGTCACTGGAACTGTCCAACTACGTCACCAGCTCCATGCCCGGCATCGTGGTGGCCCTGGCCTTCGTCACCGTCAGCATCCGCCTTGTGCCCGGGATCTACCAAACGGCCGGCGTGCTGGTGGCAGCCTACGTGCTCCTGTTCCTCCCACGTGCCCTGGTGAACCTTCGGGCCGGACTGGCGCAGGCCCCCAAGGAACTCGATGAGGCAGCCCAGGCGCTGGGCAAGCCCCCGCTGCTTGCTTTCATCCGCGTCACCCTGCGGCTCACGGCCCCGGCCGCGGCCGGCGGCGCGGCCCTGGTGTTCCTGGCCATTGCCAACGAACTCACGGCCACCTTGCTCCTCTCCCCGAACGGCACCAAGACACTGGCCACCGAGTTCTGGAGCAAGAGCAGCGAGATCGATTACGCCGGCGCGGCGCCCTATGCCCTGCTGATGATCCTGCTTTCCGCGCCCATGACCTATCTCCTCTTCCAACAGTCCAAGAAAGTAGCCGGACAGTGACAGCACCATCAACCCGCAGGCTGCCCGAGCCGCGGGTGGCACCTTCGGTGGCAGCCACCACCAACAGCCACCTGCAGATCACGGACGTCACCAAGAACTTCGGATCCCAGGCGGTCCTCAAGGGCGTCAACCTGTCTGTGGCCAAGGGCGGGACCACCGCGATCGTGGGTCCATCCGGTTCGGGCAAGACCACCCTCCTGCGCCTGATCGCCGGGTTCGAGCACCCGGACACCGGCACCATCTCGCTTAACGGCACCACCGTGGCCGGCGACGGCGCATGGCTTCCGGCGCATAAGCGGCAGATCGGGTATGTGGCGCAGGATGGTGCCCTCTTCCCGCACCTGAACGTTGGACAGAACATTGCCTTCGGCCTGAATCCGGCCAGGCTCGAGGGCGGACGCCGCGCCGTGAACGCCCGCGTGGCGGAGCTGCTGGAAATGGTGTCCCTGGACCCCTCCATGGCCAAGCGCCGGCCACACCAGCTTTCCGGTGGACAGCAGCAGCGCGTTGCCCTGGCCCGGGCCCTTGCACGCGAACCTGAGCTGATGCTCCTGGACGAGCCGTTCTCAGCCTTGGACGCCGGCCTGCGCGTGGCCACGCGCCGCGCCGTGGCCAAGGTCCTGGCCGAGGCCGGCGTCACCACCATCCTGGTCACCCATGACCAGGCCGAGGCACTGTCCTTCGCGGACCAGGTGGCCGTGATGCGCGGCGGCAAGCTTGCACAGATCGGCAACCCCTTCGTGGTGTACACCCGGCCCGCGGACCGGGCCACCGCCGAGTTCCTGGGCGACGCGGTCATCCTGGACGCCTGGCTGGAGGGGACCCTGGCCACTTGCTCACTGGGCGGGATTCCGGTGCGCAGGCCTCCGGCTCAGGGCCGCGTGCAGCTGATGCTGCGGCCGGAACAGATCCGCATTGCCGAGGACGGTCCCATCCGCGGCGTGGTGGTGGACACCGACTACTTTGGCCCCGAAACCACCGTGCGGCTGAAGCTCAATGTGCCCAAGGAAGTGGCGGAGCACGCCGACCACCGCTACCCGGGCGGCGGCGAAGTGATCACCATCCGGCACTGGAACGCCTCGATTGCCCGTCCCGGAATGGAGCTATGCCTGCGGGTCGTGGGCGAGGCCGTGGCATTCCCGATGAAGGAATAGTCCCTCCAGCCACACAAGACACAGAAAAAACACCGGGCCGAAACACTCCGGCAACCTGTCCACGGCAAGCTGAGCTTACGGGGATTCAACAGCAGGAGGCAGCCCAATGGAGGCACAAGGTATAGGCACCGCCCAGCTCCGCATCGGCGACCAGATCGAGGCGTGGCACCGGGGCAGGCTTTTCCACAAAGGCCGGGTGACCGACGTCGTCCCTGCCCTCGAACTCTTCTGGATCCTGGACGCCCGGACCGGCGCGCGCAAGCTGCTGGACCCCGAGGCCCTGGAGATCCGCCACGTTGAACCGGCACCGGCCGTTCCACCGACCCAGGCGAAGCCGCTCGCGAGGGCCTGAGCCGGGGGTCCGGCCCTTCCGGCCGGACGGCCCCAGGACCCGCGGCCTAAGTGCGCTGCTGGTAGACGTCCGGGACGCCGTCGTTGTCAGAGTCGACTTTTTCGAGCTCTTCGGCCAGCCGGTACTGGCGGTTGCGGGTGCGCAGCACGGCGGTGGCCAGCAGCGCGGCGATCAGTGATGCAGCCAGGATTCCCACCTTGGCGTGGTCATCGTGCAGGCTGCCGTGCCCAAAGCTCAGCTCTGCCACCAGCAGCGAGACGGTGAAACCGATCCCCGCCAGCAGGGCCACACCGAACACATCGATCCACTTGAACGAGCTGTCCAGGCTTGCCCGGGTGGCCTTGGTCAGGATCCACGTGGTGGCCAGGATGCCGATCGGCTTGCCCAGGACCAGGCCCAGGATGATGCCCAGGGCCACGGGGTCTGCCAGGGCTGACCCCAGGCCAGCCCAGCCGCCAACGGCCACGCCCGCGGAAAAGAACGCAAAAATGGGGACGGCTACGCCGGCGGAAATGGGCCGGAACCGGTGCTCGAAGATTTCCGCGAGCCCTGGGCCGGCGTCGGGCCCGCCGGACGCCTGCGAGCGGATTACGGGGATCGCGAAGCCCAGGAGAACGCCGGCCACGGTGGCGTGGATGCCGGACGCGTGCACCAGGGCCCAGGTGGCGGCACCCAGTGGCAGCAGGATCAGCCAGGCGGCGGCCGCATGGCGGCCGAAGAAACGACGGTATGCCTGCGCGAGGAAGGCGTAGATGGCCAGCGGGATGAGCGCCAGCAGCAGCGGGGCCACCTGGATGTCGCTGGAGTAGAAGAACGCGATGATGGTGATGGCGATCAGGTCGTCCACCACGGCCAGCGTGAGCAGGAAGATCCGCAGGGCGCTGGGCAGGTGTGAGCCGATGATCGCCAGCACGGCAACGGCGAACGCAATGTCCGTGGCTGTGGGGATCGCCCAGCCGCGGAGCGTGCCAGGGCTGGAAAAATTGACGACGGCGTAAATCACCGCCGGGACAGCCACCCCTCCCACGGCGGCCGCCACGGGCACGATCGACTTGTTGAGCTGGCGCAGGTCACCGGCCACGAATTCCCGCTTGAGTTCCAGGCCCACCAGGAAGAAGAAGATGGCCAGCAGGCCGTCCGCCGCCCAGGCCCCCAGGCTGAGGTCAAGGTGCCACGGTTCGTAGCCCACCTTGAAGTCGCGGAGGGCAAAGTAGCTCTCCGACGCCGGCGAGTTGGCCCAGATCAGCGCGATGACGGCGGCTGCGACCAGGAGGGCCCCGCCCACGGTCTCCTTGCGGAGGATCTCGCCGATCCGCAGCGCCTCGGAGTAACTGCCGCGGGAAAAGACGGTGGAACCGGGAAAGGTGTTCCGGCGCGGGGTGGGCGGCGTGGAGTTCATGGGGCGTCCTTAAATCCGGGTTCGACAAATCCATGCCGACCAGACTTCCCGGCGCACCTGCTCCAATCCTACGGGCAACAGGCTTCAGCCCGCGCGGCGGCCCCCGGCGGAGTCCGGACGGCCATGCAGGTCGATGGCCCGCACGGCCCGGTCCAGATATGTCCGTGCTTCCGGTGAATTGGCCAGCTGCACCAGCTCCGCAGCCACCGCCACGAGTTTGACGTTCCGGTGGCTGCTGGTGGTCACCAGCAGTTGGAAGGCGTCATCAGAGCCAATCTTGAGCTGGCCCATGAGGATCCCCCGCGCCTGGTCAATTACGGTGCGGGTTGCCGTAGCGCCGGCCACGGCCTCGCGGGCGGTTTGTTCGGTTTCACGCTGCAGCGTCCGGCTCAGATCCACCATCACGCCCTCGAGTGCCGTGACTGCACCGTCCGGGCCGAGGATAGCCTCGCCTGCTGTCAGCACCCGCCGGGTCCTGCCCTGGGCATCGACCAGCCGGTGGTACAGGCAGAAGAAGCCGCCGGTGTTGCAGACCTGCGCCACGATCTCCTCGCACCGGTCGCGGTCATCGGGATGCTTGTGGGCGAAGACCAGCTCCATGGTGGGGACAACTTCGCCGCGGCGGTATCCGTGCAGCCGGTAGGTACCGTCGGACCAGTGGAAGGTTGGACCTGCCGGCTCGATGTCCACCCTGAAGGTTCCAGCATCGCTTTCGCTGTCCCCGAGGGCACTCGAGTATGTGTACAGGCCGCTGAGCTCCGTCACAGGTCCACCTCCCGGCGTGCGCCGGCCCCCAGCGGGCCGGTTCTGTCCTCGCTCTTTCCAGTATGGCCGCCCCGGCGGAGGGAAGGTAGTGCGGGAGGCCCTATGGACGTCCTCCGGAAAATGCCCTAGCACACTTGACCACCATACCCCCATGGGGTATGGTGGCGGTGTTGTCAGTGAAGTGGTATGTCCCGGCTGGTGCCCACCGGCCTTCACAGCCGTTCAACCCCAGCACCCCTTGATTCCCTCAACGGATTGGAACTGACATGAACACCGGGAACCGCCCCCAACTCCCCCTCGCTTCCGCCGCCTGCAGCTGCTGCGGCCCTGCCCAGGCCGCCCGGCCGGGCGCCGCCCTCCCTGAACCTTCCGCGCACGCCTCTCCCGCCGCCGTCGTACGGTCCGACGCCGATGCGGCACCGCAGCGCGACTTCTGAGCCGCGCAGCATCACAGGCACGCCCAAGATTCCGCAGCCCCGGACCAGGTCCGGGCGGCGACTGCCTCCCAGGAGGAAGAATGCAGGACAATCACCACATGCACCATCAAGGCAGTTCCCCGGAGCACCACCAGCCACCCAGCGGGACGCTTACCCAGGCACCGGCACACGGCGCAGGGCACGCACACCATAATGGCCAAGCTGCCCACGGCGACGACGACCACACCGTCCACACCCACGGCCAGCACGCCGGGCACAGCACCGCCATGTTCAAGAACAGGTTCTGGCTGACCCTGGCCCTCGCCGTCCCCGTGGTCTATTTCAGCCCCATGATGGGCCATCTCCTGGGCTACATGCCGCCGGAATTCCCGGGCGCCGCCTGGATCCCGCCGGTGCTGGGGACGGTCATCTTCCTCTATGGTGGCCAGCCGTTCCTCAAGGGCGGCCTGCAGGAGCTCAAAGACCGTTCGCCGGGGATGATGCTGCTGATTGGCATGGCCATTTCCGTAGCCTTCGCCGCGTCCTGGGTCACCAGCCTGGGGATCGGCGGGTTCGACCTCGACTTCTGGTGGGAGCTGGCGTTACTGGTGGCCATCATGCTGCTGGGCCACTGGATCGAGATGCGCGCCCTCGGGTCCGCGCAGGGCGCGCTGGATGCCTTGGCGGCCCTGCTGCCGGACGAGGCCGAACGCATTACGGACGCCGGCACCGAGACTGTCCCGGTGTCTGAGCTAAGCCCCGGGGACTTGGTCCTGGTCCGGCCCGGCGCCCGCATGCCGGCTGACGGCAGCGTGGTGGACGGGCAGGCCGAGTTCGACGAGTCCATGATCACCGGGGAGTCCAGGACCGTTGCCCGCGGCGCCGGGGACGCGGTGGTAGCCGGAACCGTGGCCACCGACAGCAGCGTCCGGGTGCGGGTCACGGCCGTTGGGGACCAGACCGCGCTGGCCGGGATCCAGCGGCTGGTGGAGGAAGCGCAGGCCTCATCATCCCGCGCGCAGGCCCTGGCGGACCGCGCCGCGGCGTTCCTCTTCTACTTCGCCGCCGGCGCCGGCCTCCTGACCTTCATCGCGTGGACATTGCTCGGCAGCGTCCCGGACGCTGTGACGCGAACCGTCACCGTATTGGTCATCGCCTGCCCGCACGCCTTGGGGCTGGCCATCCCGCTGGTGATTGCCATCTCCACCGAACAGGCCGCCCGCGCCGGTGTACTGATCAAGAACCGGATGGCACTGGAGCGCATGCGCACCATCGACGTTGTCCTGTTCGACAAAACCGGCACCCTGACCACCGGCGAACCGGAACTGAATGACGTTGCCGTTGCGGACGGCGCGGATCCCGACGCAGTGCTGGCACTGGCCGCATCGGTGGAGTCAGACAGCGAACATCCGGTGGCGCGCGCCATCGTGCGGGCCGCCAGGGAACGGAACCTGACGCTCCCGGCTGCCACCGGCTTCACCGCACTGACGGGCCGCGGCGTAAGGGCCGGCGTGGACGGACGTACGGTGCACGTGGGCGGGCCGGCGCTGCTGCGCGAACTCGGCGTCGTCGAGCCTGACTCTTTGGCGGCCAGTACGCGCACGTGGATGGACCGGGGCGCCGCCGTGCTGCACGTGGTCGACGACGGCAGGGTCCTGGGTGCCGTCAGCATGGAGGATGCCGTGCGGCCGGAGTCGCGGCAGGCCGTGCAGGCCCTGCAGCGGCGTGGCGTCAAGGTGGCCATGGTTACCGGCGACGCCCACCAGGTGGCGCAGGCGGTGGCGGCCGACCTGGGCATCGACGAGGTCTTCGCCGAGGTCTTGCCGGCAGACAAGGACAAGAAAGTCGCCGAGCTGCAGGGCCGCGGGATGAAGGTGGCCATGGTAGGCGACGGCGTCAACGACTCCCCTGCCCTGGCACGGGCCGAGGTGGGCATCGCCATCGGCGCGGGAACCGACGTCGCCGTGGAGTCCGCCGGCGTGGTGCTGGCCGGGAACGATCCCCGGGCAGTCCTGTCCATGGTGGACCTGTCCCGCGCCAGCTACCGGAAAATGTGGCAGAACCTGGTGTGGGCCACCGGCTACAACATCCTGTCCGTGCCGCTGGCCGCCGGCGTCCTGGCCTTCGCCGGGGTGGTCCTCTCCCCCGCGGCGGGTGCCGTGCTGATGTCCGCGTCCACCGTGGTGGTGGCACTGAACGCCCAGCTCCTCCGGCGCCTGAAACTGAACCCGTCAGAGGTACGTTGATCACTGCACACCGAACGGAAGGAGGGACCGCCATGACCACCCGCGCCGTGCCGGCCCCCCTTCGCAGGGCATGGCTGTTCGCCGCTGCCCTGGCCGTCATCGCGGGACTGCTGGGCATGCATGTGCTGACCTCCGGGCACGCTTCGCACGGGGCCATGTCCCAGCGCGGTGCGTCGCACACCATTGCTTCGCACAGCGCTGCTTCGCATGGCAAAGTGCCCCACGCAGATGCTTCGCCCGGCGCTGATCCGCAGCCTGCCCACGCGCCGGCCGCAGCTGCCGTGGACACACCTGACCTGGCCTCGGCCGCCTGCGGCGGCTCCTGCCCGGGGGTGAAGGAATCGGGGGCGCCCTGCGTCCCCTCCGCTCCCAGCGGTCCCCTTACCATTTCCCCGCCGCAGGCAACCCTGGCCGTCCTGCCGCTGCAGCCGGCCGGGGGCGGTCCCGGACCCACCTACGGCTACCTGCCAGCGGGCCCCACACCCTGCGAGCTGTCCATCAGCCGGACGTAAACCGGACTGCGCCACACACCGCGGCCCAGTTCCAGTACTCCCTGAAGGACAACCATGAACACCACTTTCAAGACCCTATCCATCGCTGCCGCCCTGGCCGCCTCGCTCGGCCTCGCCGGGTGTGCCGCCAACGCCGGTGCGGGTAGCAGCATGCCCATGGACCACGGCAGCTCCGGCGCCATGTCCAGCACCATGCCGGGCGCCGGCAGCACGCCCAACGCCGGCGCCGACCACAACCAGGCGGACATCATGTTTGCCCAGATGATGATTCCTCACCACTCCCAGGCCGTGGAAATGAGCGACATCATCCTGGCCAAGGCAGGCATGCCGGCCGACGTCATCGCGCTTGCCACCAAGATCAAGGCGGCCCAGGCACCGGAGATCAAGCAGATGACCGGGTGGCTCACCGGCTGGAATTTGCCAACCATGATGAGTGACCATTCCGGGCACGGCATGGCAGGCATGGTGGACGACGACGGGATCAACAAGCTCAAGTCCGCTTGGGGTACCGAGGCTGCCCGGCTGTTCCTCCAGCAGATGATCGGCCATCACGAGGGCGCCATCGACATGTCCCAGCAGGAAATCAGCGCCGGCAAATTCCCGGACGCGGTCAAGCTGGGCCATGACATCGTGGCTGCCCAGCAGGCGGAAATCACCCAGATGAAGCAGCTGCTGGCCGCGCTGTAGCAGGCGGACCCGCGAATGCGCGCGGCGCGGCGGCGGCACCCCGGTTCGGGAGGCCGCCGCCGGGCAGCCGCGTGTTAAGTTGAAAGGCACGGGCCTGAGCGGGTCCGGCACCAGCTGGGAAAAGAGAACATCTCCTTGGACACTTCCACACCAGTACGGATCCTGACCGTCTGCACCGGGAACATCTGCCGGTCGCCGGTGGCCGAACGGCTGCTGCAGGCAGGATTGGACCAGGCGGTGCCGGGCGGCTTCCAGGTGTCCAGCGCCGGCACCCGGGCCCTGGTGGGCGAGCCGATGCAGCCTCTCTCCGCAGAGATCGTACGGACCTTCGGCGGGGACCCGGAAGGGTTCGCGGCGCGGCAGCTGACGCCGAAGATCCTGCGCGGCGTGGACCTGGTGCTCACCATGACTTCCGGCCACCGCGGAGAGGTCCTCCAGCTTGACGCTTCCCTGCTCAAGCGGACGTTCACCATCCGCGAGTTCGCGCGAATGCTCGATGTCCTCGATCAACGGGAGGACCGCCAGCGGACGGCTGGCGCGGACAGCCAGCCCGCCGCCGTCGTACCTTCGCAGGACACCGGTTCCGACGTCGAAGGCGGCCTCGCTGCCAACGCCGCCTTGTGGCGGGGGCTGCCGGCGCGGGCCGCCGGAGTACGGCACCTCTCGCTGCCGGCCGATTCCGCGGACAACGACATCGTGGACCCCTACCGCCGCGCTCCGGAGGTTTACCGGCAGATGGAGGACCAGCTGGCCCCTGCGATCGTCTCCATCCTGCGCCACGCACGGCTCAACTCTCCGGTCCATGGGGACGCTGCCCCGTAGCTGAAGTGCGTCGCCGCAGTTCACGGGAGGGGCAGGCCTGCCAGGTGACAGTTTGGATACTCCTGTAGCCAATAGGGCCCTTCGGGACGGACACTGATCCCACCAGTCACAATGAGGTGGAGGCGTCATGAGCGTTCCAGGCGGTCCTGATCCATCCGGCGCCGGAAATCCAGGCTCCCGGCAACCGGGCCCAAGCAGTTCCCCCCGGCCTGCCTGGATGCTTGCCCTGGGGCGGCGCCGCTGGATCGCCGCGCTGGTGGCGTTGGTGCTGGTGGTGGCCGCCGGCGTCGCGGTCTTCAGCCTGAACCGGGCAGGCCAGGAAGCGCAGCCGGCAGCCACCCAGACCCAGCCGCCCAGCCCGACGCCCACGCCCACGCCCTCTGAAACTCCTCCACCGGCCCCTGCCCCGCCGCCGCCACCTGCGCCCATTCCGGACCTGCCTGCGGTCCCAATGAACATCCTCGTCATCGGCAGCGATACCCGCGACACCCCCGCCCGCGACGCCGCGGCCCACACCGCCGCCACCGGCGAACCCCAGGACCAGCGGGCCGACACCCTTATGGTGGTCCACGTCCCTGCCGACCGGCGGAACCTCTACCTCATCTCGATCAACCGGGACAATTGGGTGGACATCCCCGGATTCGGCAGCGCCAAGATCAACGCCGGGCTGCAGTATGGGGGCATCGACATGCAGACCGCCGCCGTGCAGCAACTGCTGGGCATCACCATCGACCACACCCTGATGCTTGACTTTGGCGGTTTCAAGCTCCTGGTGGACGGCCTGGGGGGCATCGACGTCAACGTGCCCATGGCCTTCCAGTCCAGCATCGAAACCCAGCACGTCTTCAGCGCGGGCGTGAACCACCTCGATGGCCAGGCCGCCCTGGAATTCTCCCGCGAGCGCTATGCCTTCTCCGACGGGGACTTCCAGCGGGTCCGCGACCAGCAGATCATGCTCCGGGCAATCCTGGCCCGGCTCACAGGGGGAGGTGCCCTGAACGACGTGACAGCGGTGCGGTCGCTGGTCGATTTCGCCTCCTGCTGCCTCACGGTGGACAGGGCCTTTGACCCCGTCCAGGCTGCGATCCTGGCGTACAGCCTGCGCAACCTGGACGTGAACGCCATCGGAACCATGACCCTTCCCACGTTGGGCTCCGGCTTTGTGGCCGGGCAGTCCGTGCTGTTTCCCGATTACGCCGGCATTGCGGCGGTGGGTGCGGCCTTGCGGGAAGGCCGGATCGGCGACT
The DNA here is from genome assembly GCF_030812615.1 of Pseudarthrobacter niigatensis. Classification (NCBI taxonomy): domain Bacteria; kingdom Bacillati; phylum Actinomycetota; class Actinomycetes; order Micrococcales; family Micrococcaceae; genus Pseudarthrobacter; species Pseudarthrobacter niigatensis. The sequence continues at coordinate 200,142 of NZ_JAUSTB010000005.1, forward strand.
TCGCGAAGCCATAGTCCGGGCGGCGCGCTGCGGCATGGCCACGCAGCGACGCGCATACACGTTGCCGCGGCTGATATTCCTTTCCGCGGCCCACATCCCGGGGTCTCCAGGGAACCTGCGCGTCGCGGGTGAATTTGCGCGTCGTACACCCCGGGTTCACCCCATCGCCAGAATCCGTGTGCCCGCCCGGGAAACCCTGAGGACATGACTGAGACTTCCCAGGCCGGGGTTTCCCGCCGCACCATCGTCAAGAGTTCCGTCCTCGCCGCCGCGCTGGCCTCCGTCCCCGCCGCGAACGCAACGGCCGCCACCCAGTCTCCCGGCGGCGTAGCACTGGTCCGCAACAGGCTGACCCTGCCCAGCGGCATCGCCACCGGCGACGTCACCTCGGATTCAGCCGTCCTCTGGTCGCGTGCCTCGGGCGCCGGGCGCATGACGGCCGTACTGCGCGCCGTGGACGACGCCGGCCAGGTGCTCAGCGGGCGCGGCGCTTTCGAGCGGGTCCTCCGCGGACCCCGCGCCACCCAGGCGTCCGACTTTACTGCCAAGATCCACGCGGGGAACCTGCCCTCCAACACCCGGTTCTCGCTGGAGATCAGTTTCGAGGACGACGGCGGCGCGGCGGGCGAGACGGTCCGCGGCGGGTTCCGCACGGCCCCGGACACGGGGACGGTCAACGGCAAGGGCCGCACCGGTGGGACGGGCAACGGAGGCGACGTCCCGGCGTCGTCCGCGCAAAGCTTTGTGTGGACGGGCGACACGGCCGGCCAGGGGTGGGGCATCAACGAGGAGATCGGCGGGATGCGCGGCTACCGGGCCATGCACCAGACCCGGCCGGACTTCTTTATCCACTCAGGCGACACCATCTACGCCGATGGCCCCATTGCGGAGACCGTCACTGAAAAGGACGGGCAGGTGTGGAAGAACCTGGTCACCGACGAGGTGTCCAAGGTGGCCGAGACCCTCACCGAATTCCGCGGCCGGCACCGTTACAACTCCATGGACGCCAACATGCGGGCCCTGTTCGCGGACGTCCCGGTGATCGCCCAGTGGGACGACCACGAGACGCACAACAACTGGTACCCCGGCCAGATCCTGGACGACTCCCGCTACACCGTGCGGGACGTCAACACCCTCGCCGCCCGCGGCCGGCAGGCCTGGCAGGAGAACATGCCCATCGCGGACAGTTCGGCCATTTGGCGCCCGGGAACATTCGACGACGCCGGCACTTACCAGCCGGCGCGAATCTACCGGAAGATTTCCCGTGGCCCGCAGCTGGAGATCTTCTGCCTGGACATGCGCACCTACAAGTCCCCCAACACGGACGGCAAGGAACCCTACGCCACCGCCATTTTGGGCCAGGAGCAGGTGGACTGGCTGGTCAGCGAGGTCAGCAAGTCCAAGGCCACCTGGAAGGTGATCGCCAACGACCTGCCGCTGGGGGTGGTGGTGCCGGACGGCCCGGTGAATGAGGAGAGCGTGTCCAATCGCGACGCCGGCGCCCCCTTGGGCCGTGAGCTGGAAATCGCCGGGGTGCTCAGCGCGTTCAAACGCAACGGCGTCAAGAACACCGTCTGGCTCACCGCCGACGTCCACTACTGCGCCGCCCACCACTACTCCCCCGAGCGGGCGGCCTTCACCGACTTCGATCCGTTCTGGGAGTTCGTGGCCGGGCCCATCGCTGCGGGATCCTTCGGTCCGAACGCGATGGACGGCACCTTTGGTCCCGAAGTGGTGTTCTCCAAGACGGGACGCTTCGCCGGTGAGTCCCCGCGCGACGGCGAAAACCAGTTCTTCGGGCACGTCCAGCTGGGCGAGGACAACAGCTTCACCGTCAGCCTCCGCAACGCCAACGGAGCCACCGTATTCTCGAAAGTCCTGACCCCCGAGCCGTAGGCCTTCCCCTCGACGCACAAAACCACTTGCGACGCGCCAATTCCCTGACGCGCCGATAAATGGGGTGCGTCAAGGACTTTGCGGGTCGCGAAGGGTGCTGCGCGTCCAACTGCGGCCGCGGCACCAAGGCAGGCTGCCGCCGTCTTCCGTTATTTTCCGCCGCCCCGTGGGTACGCCGTGGGTAATGTTCCTGCATTTGGCACGGCGAGCGGACGGGGTGGTGTTGTGAAGGATGAGCGGGCGGCGGGTTCTGCGGCGGACGACGACGGCCTGACCCAGGCGGTCCAGGAGGCCGGGGCTGTGGAGCTGCTGTTGATCCGGCATGGGGAGAGCGAAGGCAACGTTGCGGCCACCGAGGCGCGGGAAGCCGGGGTGGAAGTCATCGAGGTTCCCGCCCGCGATGCGGACGTGAACCTGTCCGGGACGGGACGGGACCAGGCCAAAGCCCTGGGTACCGCCCTGGGCCGGACCGCGGCGGAGTTTCGGCCGGACGCCGTGGTGTCCTCCCCCTACGCTCGGGCCCGGCAGACGGCCGAGATCGCGGTGGAAACCGCCGGCTGGCCGGTGCAGGTGCGCACGGACGAGCGGCTGCGGGACCGTGAGCTGGGCATCCTGGACCGGCTCACCCGGCTGGGCGTGGAGAACCGCTACCCGGAGGAATCCGAGCGCCGGGACTGGCTCGGCAAGCTGTACTACCGGCCGCCCGGAGGGGAATCCTGGGCCGACGTGGCGCTGCGGCTCCGGTCCGTCCTGGCGGAGTTGAACAACCTGGGCACCGGACACCGGGTGATGCTGGTGTGCCACGACGCCGTGATCATGCTGTTCCGGTACGTGCTGGAAGGGCTCAGTGAAAAGGAGCTGCTGGACCTGGCCGCCAGGGAGGCCATCCTCAATGCGTCCGTGACCCGGTTCGTCCGCCCGTCCGGCGCCGGCCCGTGGACACTGGAGAGCTTCAATGTCGCGGACCACCTGGCCGAGCAGGGCATCGCGGTCACCGAGCACGCAGGAGACACCAGTGTCCGGCCGCAGTGACTCCTCTCCCGTCCCCGTTACGCCCTCGCTCCTGCGGGACTGGCGGTTGCCGGCACCGGGAGCTGACAAGTATTCCCGCGGCTCGGTGCTGGTGGTGGGCGGCGCCCGCTCCACCCCTGGCGCGGCACTGCTGGCGGGCGTTTCAGCGCTGCGTGCGGGAGCGGGGAAACTTACGCTGGCAGTGGCGGGGTCGGTGGCCGTGCAACTTGGGGTGGCGGTACCGGAATGCGGGGCCATTGCCATGCCGGAAACGTCCGGCGGCTCGGTCAAGGCCGAACTCGACGGCATCTCCTCCTACCTGGACCGGGCAGACACCGTGCTGGTCGGGCCCGGCCTGGACGACCCTGACCTGGCCGGCGAACTGCTGCAGGCCCTGCTGAGCCGCGAGGCAGGCCGTGGCGGGGACGGCACGTCCGGCGCTTCCGACGGCAGCCAAGGAGGCCCCGCCGTCGTCCTCGATGCCTACGCACTGGCCGCCTTGGTGCACCTGGAGGACCAGCTGGACCCTTGGCGCGGCCGGTTGATTCTCACGCCGAATCCCACGGAAGCGGCCATCCTGCTGGGACGGGATGTGGCGGACCTCGAACGGGACGTCGCCGGGATCTCTGAACGATTTGGTGCCGTGGTCAGCTGCCAGGGGCTGGTCAGCAAGCCAACGGGGCCCGATGCGGACGGCCCCGGCCTGTGGAAGATCACCACCGGGTACGGCGGTTTGGGAACGTCCGGCAGCGGCGACGTGCTGGCGGGGGCGATTGCCGGGCTCCGGGCGCGAGGCACTACCTGCGCACAGGCAGCCTGCTGGGGTACGCACCTGCACGCAGCAGCGGCGGACCGGCTGGCCAGCAGGATGGGTCCCCTGGGATTCCTGGCCCGCGAGCTGGCGGATGAACTGCCCGCGCTGATGCTGGAACTCAGCGTCTGAACGCCTAGCCGCAGCACGCCCGCAGCGGGAGTCCTGGGACATGGATGGCCCCCGGCCGAAACCGGGGGCCACCGTGGCGGGAGGGTAAGGCTTACGCTGCCGATGCGCTGTCTGGCGCTGTGGCGTGCACAGAATGGCGATTCGCCCCAAAAAGGCAGTCAACAGATGTGCCCGCCTCCCGGTCCTGTGATGAAACTAAGCGGCGATTTCCTGCTTTGCCCCCTTCGTTTCGATCTCGATCTTGCGCGGCTTGGCCTTTTCGGCAACCGGGATCCGCAGCGTCAGGACGCCGGCGTCATAGCTGGCCTTGATGTGGTCAGTGTCCAGCGTGTCGCCGAGGATCAGTTGGCGGCTGAAGACGCCGCGCGGCCGTTCAGAGGCGACCAATTCGGTGTCCTTGCCCACGGGGTCCGGGCGTTCGGCCCGCACCGTCAGGACATTCCGTTCAACATCCAGGTCCACCGAGTCCACGGAGACACCGGGCAAATCAAAGGCCACGACGAATTCCTGGTCCTCCCGCCATGCATCCATCGGCATCGCCGCCGGGCGTGCAGCCGTGCCGAGGACCTGCTGGGCCAGCCTGTCCAGCTCGCGGAACGGATCGGTTCGCATCAACATGGCTTCCCTCCTCGTAAGAGATGGTCCAACATCATTCCCGAATCAGCCGATCTATGGTGGCTGATATAGATTTTTTAGCACTGGAGAACCAGGTCCGCAAGGGTTTCCAGCAGCGGATTCCGGAGAATTTTCCGGCCACCGCGGGCATGGAAAAGGGCCCTCCCAGCCGTGCACGGGCAGGCAGCGGAAGGGCCCTTTGAGGTTGGCGGTCAGTCCCGGGTGGGGTCCGGGCGGAGCGGCGCCGGGCCGGGATCCGGGACGGGAAGCGGTCCCGGAGGCGCCGGTGCGGGGAACGGATTCGGGGATGGCGGGCCGGGAGGGTGCGGCTGGGTGGGGTCCGGGGAGGTGGGCTCCGGGCCCGGTTCCGGCGGGAACGGCTCAGGTTCGTGCACTGGCGGGATGGTCATGAACTTCCCTTCTCACGCTGGGCGGATGTGCCTTGGACTGCCCAGCCTACGCTTGCGCTCCGTCTGCAACCACCCTCCCCTCCCCGGTTGCTCCATCAGTTTTGGTCCCTAAACGCCGGTTTTAGGAGCCATAGGTGATGGAGCATCACGACGGCGGGGGGTGCCAACGTGCGGATCCGTCAGTCCCGGACCGGGAGGATGAGACCCAGGGTCTTCGCCCTCTTCCAGCCAAGGGCGTCTCCCCCGACAGCGAACGGCCCCGTGGCCCGCGGGGGTGGTGGATATATTGAATCCATGACCTCCACTTCCCTGCAGGATTCCGCCGGCACTGCGGTCCCGGCTCCCCCGGCCGCCAAAAAGATCCCCACCGAGCGCACCCACCACGGGGAGACCTTCGTGGACAACTACGAGTGGCTGCGGGACAAGGAATCGGCGGAGGTGGTAGAGCACCTGCGGGCCGAAAACGCCTACCAGGAAGCCGTCACGGCGCACCAGGAACCGCTCCGGGAGGCCATTTTCCAGGAGATCAAAGGCCGCACCCAAGAAACCGACCTGTCCGTCCCGCACCGCAAGGACGGCTGGTGGTACTTCAGCCGCTCGGCGGAGGGCAAGGAGTACGGCATCCACTGCCGGGTTAAGGCACAGGACTCCGGAGACAAGGTGGCCGACTGGACGCCTCCGGCTGTAGAGGCCGGGGTGGAGATCCCGGGCGAGGAGATCCTGCTGGACGGCAATGTGGAGGCCGAAGGCAAGCCGTTCTTCTCCGTGGGCGGTACAGCGGTCACCGTGGATGGCAACCTGTACGCCTATGCGGTGGACAATGCCGGCGACGAACGCTTCACGCTGCGGATCAAGGACCTGCGCACAGGCGAACTGCTGCCGGATGTCATTGAAAACATCTTCTACGGGGTGGCATTCTCCCCGGACGGCACCCGTCTCTTCTACACCGTGGTGGACGAGTCCTGGCGCCCCTACCAGGTGAAGGCGCACGTCCTTGGCACCCCCGTGTCGGAGGACCTGGTGGTGTACCAGGAGGACGACGCGGCCATGTGGCTGGGCTTCGAACTCTCCGCGGACCGGCGCCATCTGGTGCTGGGGATCGGATGTTCGGAGTACAGCGAAACCAGGCTGCTGCGCTTCGACGATCCCGCCGGCGCCATCACCACGGTCATTTCCCGCAACGAGCGCGTCCTGTATGAGGCCGAACCCTTCCTGCTCGACGGGCAGGAACGCATCCTGCTCACGCACAACCGCGGTGCCATCAACTCCATGGTCTCCCTGGCGGACCCGGCCGAGCTGGAAAAGCCGCTGGCCGAACAGACCTGGCAGACCGTCGTCGGGCATTCCGACGACGTGCGCGTCAACGGCGCCGGCGTCACCGCCACGCACCTGGTGGTGTCCGTCCGCAAGGACACCATCGAGCGGGTGCAGGTGATGGGACTGGCCGGCCTGGGCACGCCCGCCCAGCAGGAGCCCGTGGAACCGGCTTTCGATGAGGAGCTTTACACCGCCGGCGTGGGCGGCTCGGACTACGAATCCCCCGTCATCCGGCTGGGCTACACGTCCTACTTCACGCCGTCGCGCATCTACGACTTCGTCCTGCCCACCCCGGAGCAGCCGGCGGGCGAGCTGCTGCTGCGCAAGGAAAGCCCGGTCCTGGGCGGCTACGACGGCAGCGACTACGTGGCCACCAGGGAATGGGCCACCGCCGGCGACGGCACGCGCATCCCGCTGTCCGTCCTGCGGCACAAGGGCGTGAAGCGGGATTCGACGGCGGCCGGCCTGGTCTACGGGTACGGCTCCTATGAAATGAGCATGGACCCGGGCTTCGGCATCGCACGGTTGTCGCTGCTGGACCGCGGCATCGTGTTCGTGATCGCCCACATCCGCGGCGGCGGCGAGCTGGGCCGGCACTGGTACGAGGACGGCAAGAAGCTCACCAAGAAGAACACCTTCACCGACTTCGTGGACGCCACTGACTGGCTGGCAGGCTCCGGATGGGTGGACCCGGCCCGGATCGCAGCGCTTGGAGGCTCCGCGGGCGGGCTGCTGATGGGCGCCATTGCCAACATGGCACCCGAAAAGTACGCCGCCATTGTGGCGCAGGTGCCGTTCGTGGACCCGCTCACCAGCATCCTGGACCCGGACCTGCCGCTCTCCGCGCTGGAGTGGGAAGAGTGGGGCAACCCGATCACCGATCCCCAGGCCTACGCCTACATGAAGTCCTACTCCCCCTACGAGAACGTGCGGGAGGTGGCCTACCCCAGGATCGCCGCCGTGACGTCCTTCAACGACACCCGGGTCCTCTATGTTGAACCGGCCAAGTGGGTGCAGGAACTGCGGAACAAGACGACGGGGACCGCGCCCATCGTCATGAAGATCGAGATGGACGGTGGCCACGGGGGCGCCTCCGGCCGGTACGTGCAGTGGCGGGAACGGGCCTGGGACTACGCATTCATCGCCGACGCCCTGGGCGCCACCGAGCTCCTCCCCGGCGCCGGCCTGAAACAGGACTGAAGGTACGACGGCGGGCGGGTCCCGCCGTCGTACGCTTCCTTTGCCGCGCCGCAGCAGGCAGCGCTTCAGGGCTGCGGGTGCTCCGCCAGCCACTCAGCGAGTGTTTCAAGGTTGGCGCGGACGGTGCGTCCCTGGGCGCGCTCTACCAGGGGATCGGCGATCTTGCCAAAGATGCCGCCCAGGCCGGAATCGGCATCGATCCGCTGGGTGACCCGGGTCCCGCCACCGGCCGGTTCAAGGGTGAACGTCACCGTGAAGTTCAGCTTCCCTTCAACGGAGCGGGACACCATCCGCCTTGGCGGGTCGAACTCCACCACCTCGACAGTCCAGTCGAAGCGCCGGCCCATCACTTTGCTTGTTCCCCGCCCCCGGGTACCTTCCGCGACGGGACCGGTCCCCACCTGCTCAGAGGCGGTGACCGAGGAATCATAGACGGCGATGTTGTCGAAATTCGACAGGAAATCGAAGACTTCCTGCGGCGGCCGGGCGATGACAACGGATTCTTCTACTACTGGCATCGGATTCTCCTGGAACAGCACCTGCTGCCGACGCGGCTCGGCCGGCAGGTAGGCACAGCGCCAGCTTGGACCGCTGCCGCGCCACTGTCAATGCGCCAATAAGCTCACCATGCTTACCATTGGGGGGCACTTGTTTTCCGGCACGGATACAGAGGAGCAGGCATGTCATTGAGCAAGGGAACGCACGTGGAGTGGAACACTTCACAGGGCAAGACGCACGGCAGGATCGTCGAGAAGAAAACCAGCGACTTTGAGCTCGACGGCAACACTCACCGCGCCAGCGAGGATGAGCCGCAGTATGTGGTGGAATCGGACAAGACCGGCGCCCGGGCGGCGCACAAGGCATCCGCACTGACCGAGAAGAAGTAGTCCCGTGGCTGCCCAGCACGAGGTTGTGGTCATTGGTGGCGGCAACGCCGGCATCTCCCTGGCCGCCCGGCTGCGGCGCTACGGCGTCAAGGACGTCGCAGTGATCGAACCCCGGGACCACCACCTCTACCAGCCGCTTTTCTCGCACATCGCGGGCGGCCGGGCGCAGGCCGGAGAGGCCATCCGGCCACAGCAATCCGTCATCCCCAACGGCGTCACCTGGATCCGGGATGCCGCCGCCGGCGTGGATGCGGCGGGCAATACCGTCACGCTGGAATCGGGGGCCCGGGTGGCTTACGGGCAGCTGGTGGTATGCCCGGGGCTGCAGTACGACTGGGGCGCTGTGCCAGGGCTCGCCGAGGCCGTCCATTCGCCGAACGGCGCCTCCCACTATGAGTTTGAACTGGCTCCCAAGGCCTGGACGCTGCTGAGCGCCATGACCTCCGGGACCGCCGTGTTCACCATGCCGGCAGGCCCCATCAAGTGCGGCGGCGCCGCCCAGAAACCCATGTACCTGGCCTGCGACTACTGGCGGGAACAGGGGGTCCTGGACAAGATCCGGGTGGTGATGGTTCAGCCCTACCCCACCGTGTTCGGGGTTCCGGAGGTGGACCGGGAACTGGACCGCAAGATCGCTGAGTACGGGATCGAACTACGGACCAACAGCGAACTGGTGGCGGTCAGCCCTTCCGGGCGCAGGGCCACCATCCGGGACCACGCCGCCCACACCACGGAGGACCTGGCGTACGACTTCATCAATGCCGTCCCGCCGCAGTCGGCCCCGGACTGGCTCAAGGCCACGGACCTGCCGGCTCCCGGTGACGCGGGCGGCTTCGTGGAAGTGGACCGGCAGACGCTGCGGCATCTCCGCTACCCCAACGTGTGGTCCCTGGGCGACGCCGCGGGCACCACAAACTCTAAGTCCGGCGGTGCGCTGCGCAAGCAGACGAAGGTGGTGGCCAAAAACTTGGTGGCCGCCAGGAAAGGAAAGCCTCTGCGCGCCAAGTATGACGGCTACTCGGTCTGTCCGTTCACCGTGTCACGGGACACTGTGGTGTTCGCCGAGTTCGATGACACGTACCGGCCCAAACCCACCATCCCCCGGGTACCTACCTGGAACGAGAGCAGGCTGTCCTGGGTGGTGGACCGGGATCTCTTTCCCAAAATTTACTGGAACCTGATCCTCAAAGGCCGGGCGTAGCGGCTACGGGCGGCGCCGATGCGCCATTCAGCGGCCAGGATGGCGTAAACCAACTCGGTAGCCCACTGTCCCTTGTACCGCCATTTGTCGATGTGCCGTGCCTCCAGCCGCATGCCCAGCCGGCTGCAGAGTGCGGCCGAGGCATGGTTGAGTTCATCCAGCCGTGCCTCGATCCGGTGCAGGCCAAGTTCCTCGAAGCCAAGGCTGAGCACGGCGTCGGCGGCCTCCGTGCCGTAGCCCTTGCCGCGGGCCGCCGGCGCCAGGGTCCATCCAACTTCGGCCTGGCCCTCGCCGGGGAGCCATTTCAGGACCACTTCACCCAGCAGGCCCGGTCTTTCGGCGGCTTCGATGGCCAGGGCCACCCAGTCGCCCTCCTTCTCGAAGACAAAGTTGGCGTACCTGCCCACCCGCTCCATGGACTGCGTATAGGTCTTGGCCGGCCCGGGCAGGAAGCGCGCGGTATCCGGCAGCGAGTGGTAGGCGTGGAAGGCGTCCAGGTCACCGCCGTTGAACCGGCGCAGGACCAGCCGTTCGGTGGTGATGGGCAGGCGGATCTCAGGCATGGATCGAGGTTACGCCACCGCTCCGCAAAGAACGACGACGGCCCCCACCCCGCGTGGCTGGAGGGCTCTTGCCCCGGCGAACCTCCGGGAGTACCGTTCGCGTACGGCTCGCTGGCGCCCGTGTTGTCGCATCTACCGTTCCCTTGGAAAGTAGGGGCAAGAGTGAAGTCCGCACAGCCCTGGGCAGCCCTCGTCGTCATCGGCATTCTGCTGGGTGCCACCTCCTGCACGTACGAGGACTCCACGGAGGACCCACCCACCCGGGCAGGAACCACAACAGCTCCCAGCCCCAAAGTGCTCCGCATCGGCACCCAGGACGATGCGGTCGGGCCTACCCGCGGCCAGATCGAAGAATTTGCCCGGCAGGTGCAGGCCCGTTCCCACCGGACCTTGGTGGTTGACCCGGTGTACCGGGCGGGAGGCGACTCGGGCAAAGGCTGGGACCAGGTGGTTGCCCGACGGGTGATGGGCGGAGACCTGGAGATGGCCGTAGTGCCGGCCCGGACGTGGGACACGGAGGGCGTCCTGGACTTCCGGGCACTCTCCGCGCCCTTCCTGGTGACATCAAGCGCAGTGATCAAGGAAGTAGTGAAACCGGAGCATGCCCGCGGGATGCTGGCCAGCCTCGAGAGTGCCGGGGTGACAGGCCTGGCGCTCTTTCCGGACGGTCCGAGGATGCTGTTCTCCTTCACCACACCCATCCTCACCCTCGCGGATGTCAAGGGCATGGTGGTCAGGGCGCCCCTGTCCGACACCACCTTCGCCGTCCTCGCGGCCCTGGGTGCCATACCCGTGGACCTGGCCGACCAGGAGTTCGGTGACGGCGTGGCGAGGGGAACGGTGGGGGGCGCCGAATCGTCCATGGCCTACGCCCAGGATTTGCCGACGGCACGGAACGCAACGGGCCGTGCCATCGCCACCGGAAACCTTGTGGTTCATTCGAAGATCAGCACCTTGGTGATCAATAACAAGGCCAGGGCCGCCCTCACCGGGGACGAACAGCGGATTCTCCAGGAGGCTGCCGATGCAACCAGGGAATGGGCCTCCGCCCTTTTCGCACCGCTTTCAGCGGAAGCCCGGAAGTACTGCGAGGGTGGCGGCAAGGTGGTCGTGGCAACAGAGCAGGAGCTCGCAGCTTTCCGTGCGGCCTCAGCACCGGTCTACGGGGTCCTGGAACAGGATGCGGATACCCGGGAACTCATTGGACGGGTCCAGGATTTGGCCGCCAGGACTCCGGCAGACCCCGCGGTCAAACCCTGCGACTACGACACCTACTGAGGATCAGGCGGGATCAGGAGGCAGCTGACCCGACGACGGCGGCGGTCGCCTCCGCGATGGCGCGCTCCTCGTCGGTGGGAACCACCAGGACGGGGATCGCCGAGCCCGGCGTGGATATGACGCGCGGTTCCTTAGACCGCTCAGCGTTCAGGCCGCCGTCGAGCTCGATGCCCAGGGCGCCGAGCCGGTCCGCCACATGCGCCCGGAACTGCCGGGAGTTCTCACCGATTCCGGCGGTGAACACCAGCGCCTTGGCCCCGCCGACGGCCACGTGGTAGCCGCCGATGTACTTGGCCAGCCGGTAGGACGCCACCGCGAGCGCCATGCTGGCCTTCTCGTCGCCGGACTCGGCGGCCTCCACCACGGAGCGCATGTCGTTGTTGCCGGCCAGGCCTTTCAGCCCGGATTCACGGTTCAGCATGGTGTCGATGTCCTCCGGCGTCCACCCGGCACGGCCCAGGAACACCAGGATGGACGGGTCCAGGTCGCCGGAGCGGGTGCCCATCACCAGGCCTTCGAGCGGAGTGAAACCCATGGAGGTGTCCACGGAGAGGCCGCCCCGGATGGCGGTGGCGGACGCGCCGTTGCCCAGGTGGGCGATGACGCCGTCGAACTCCTCGATGGGGACGTCCAGCAGCGCCGCGGCCCGGCGCGCAACATACTCGTGCGAGGTGCCGTGGAAGCCGTACCGGCGGATGCCGTGGTTGGTGTACAGCTCATCCGGGACGGCGTAGCGCCAGGCATGCTCGGGCAGGGTGCGGTGGAAGGCGGTGTCGAAGACGGCCACCTGCGGCATCTTGGGCCATTTCCTGGTGATGGCACGGATGCCCAGGACATTGGCGGGGTTGTGCAGCGGCGCCAGCGGGTTGAGGCGTTCGATCGCACGGGTGATTTCGTTGTCCACCAGCACGGGCTCGGCGAACCGCTCGCCGCCGTGGACCACCCGGTGCCCCACGGCGCCCAGTTCCCGGTCCCCCAGCTCCCGGTGGATCGCCGCGTCAACCTGTTCCAGGGCCTCGGCGTGGTCCCGCGGGCCTTCGACCTCACCGTCCCCGCCGCCGCCGTTGCCCATGCCGATCTTCTCGATCAGTCCCTCGGTGAGCACCGTCCCGGCCGCCACGTCACGGACCTGGTACTTCAACGACGACGAACCGGAGTTGATCACGAGCACGAGCATGCGGGGCCTCCTCAGCCTGGCGTCTGCAGTTCAACCCCACTATATGTGGCCGCGCTAACGGTCGGTCAGCAGCAGCGTGTTCCCGTCCGGGTCCTGGGCCGTGAAGAAGAGGCAGACGTCCGGGGAGCCCGTAATGGACCCCACCGGGACGCCTTGGCCCGCCAGCTCTGCGCGCTTGGCGTCCAGGTCATCGACTTTGAAGTTGCACGTCGCCCACGAAAGCCCCGGGTCAGCCTGGATGCCGCTGTCCGGGCCCATCAGCGTCACCGATGCGGTTCCGGTGCCAGTAAGGAGTGCCGAGAAATTGTTCGTGTCTGCGACGGCGAGTCCCAGCATGCGGCTGTACCAGTGGGCCGCCGCGTGAGGGTCGCGGACGGGGATGAAGGCGGTGGTGATGGCTGTACCGGGCATGCCAGTGATGGTAACGGATGGAGTGCAATCCTTCCTTGCGCATGCACCCCGGCTGTGCCTATGGTCGGCGGACAAGGCTGGCCCACGTCGAGAGGACTTTCCGAATGACGAACGAACCCACTTCGGGCGAAGAGAACGATCCCACCAACACCGGATCCAGCAGCACGGCGCCGCTTCAATCCGGCTCCGGGTCCGGCTCCAAGGACCCTACCGTCGTTGAGGGCGCCAACCCGGCGCTGGACGATACCGGAAACCTTAAGGCTGCGGAAACCGGTGAAGCGCCGGAAGCACCGGAGAACCCCGAAGACCTGGACCTCACGCCGCAGGGTCTCTCCGACGAACCCGCAAAGCAGGAGGACCCTGAGAGCCCCGCCAAGCCGGACAACAGCTAGGCGTTCGACGGCGGTACCGGGCTTTGTCGGAAAAGCCCGGTACCGCCGTCATGCGTTCCCTCCGCCTCCACCGAGATGAGCACGAGGCCAAGGTCACGGACCTTGGCAAGCAGCCCGTGAAGGGCCGCTTGGTCCGGGACCGTCCCGCTTAGGGAGGTGGTTCCCCCGTCGTCGTGCGTCACCGCCAGTCCTCCGAACCACGCAGACCAGTTCCGGTCAAGGTGCCCTCCGACACGGATGCGGTACCGGCCGGGCATATCTTGTCGAGGGACCGCGGTCACGGCATACCGACCTGGCCCAGTACCGCGGTTGGGGCCGGGGACTCGCCAGCAGGCTTCAGTCCGCGCCAGAGGGAGTAACCGAGGCCGATCATGGCCACACCGGTGGGAATGGCGAAGAGCCGCTCGTTGACCTGCGGCAGGAACGGTATGGCCAGGGTTGACACCGAGGCTGCGGCCAGGAGTGCGGCGGCCCAGCGGGCCAGGACCCGGGCACGGAACAGTGCGATGCCGAACAAGAGGCCGCCACCCAGGAACGTGGCTGCACCGGCCAGGTTCAGCACCGTCATCAGGCCCACATCGCCGTGCACGGGCTCACCCAGGATCAGGGCAAAGACGTCATTCACGTAGCCGGGATTGGTACGGGCCACCGTTGGAAGGACCACAAGTCCGATCAGTTCCATGCCGGTCATGATGAGGTAGCCCGCGGCAAATACAAGGTATCCCACCAGCCCCAGGATGCTTGCCCGTGAAGCCTGACGAAGGTAGATGCCCGTGATGCCGATTAGGGACAGCCAGGCCATGAGGATCTTGAGGGATTGGCGGACGGCGTACTCTGTGGTGACTGCGAACTCGGCGTCCAAGTGTGGGTGGTTGATCTGGACACCGATGAACAGTGCACCCGCGGCGGCGGCGCTGACGCCGGCCCAACGGGTGAGGCGGGTGGTGGTGATGGACATGTTGGGCTCCTGGGCCTTGGGGTTTCCGGGTTCCGGCTGCGGAGCGCTGCCGGATAAGTCCAAGGTAGGAATCCGTTGGGTGAGCGGGCATCACCCGATGATGTGATCCGTGAGGGTGATCCGGGAGTCAGGCCAGGCCATGACGTCGCGCAAGGGCGACCGCCGACCGCCTGCTGGTCACGCCAAGCTTGGTGAAGATGTGCTTGGTGTGGGTACGGAGGGTGTTCTGCGAAATGAAGAGGGCCCGGGCAATTTCCGGGCCGCTGAGCTCAGTGCCCAGGAGCCGGAGGACCTGAAGTTCGCGCTCACTCAGCGGATCAATGACGGCCGGCGGCTCCTCCCCCAAGCGTGCCGGCTCCTCCCCGGATGGGGCAGCCAAGCCGAGCAGGTGCCGGGCGGTTGCAGCGGCGCCGTGGTGCGTCCCGTCACCCGACCGTACGGTCTCGCGCAGAAGTGCCTGCAGTGGTTCCCCTTCGTCGAGGAACAACCGCACGTAGGCCTCCGGCTCCGGTGACGCCGTGAGGGCCTCCCTTAGCGCCTCCTGCGCCTGCGCCCGCCGGCCCAACAAAGCAAGGGCCAAGGCCTGGAGCATCCTGATTTCCATCAGGCTGCCCGCCCGGCCTGATGCCGCGGCATTGGTGGCCAGCCGGCCCAGGAGGTCAGGTGCATCAAGAGCGGCAGCAGGATCGGCCGGCTGCTCGGCGATCATCAGGCGGACAAGGGTCAGTTGGTTGTACTCCCCAAGGTAACCGAGGTCGTCATGCGCTGTGATCCCGAGCGCACGGGCCCAGGCACCGGCGGCGGCGAGGTTGCCTTGGCGTATCCAGAGGCGTGCCCTGACTGCGGGAACAGGGCGGACCTCCGGAAAGAAACCCGGCCGGTACAGCTGCTCTGCCCGGTCCAGGCAGCTGACAGCCCGTCCAGCGTCGCCCGCATCCTGCGCCAACAATCCAGCGGCCAGGAACCAGCGGTAGCGGCTTTCCGTCATCGGCCCGCGTTCGACGAACTCTGCGGCGGCATCAAGGTGGCTTTTTGCCGCGCCAGGTTCTCCGGCCTGCCGGCACATTTCGCTGAGAGCCACGTGCAGTTCGGCGCTGGCGCGCACCAGCGATTCCCCATGATCTGCGGCAGCCTGCAGCGCAACATTGCAGATCCGGCGCGCCTCACCGGGCCGGCCCGCCGTGAGCAAAATGTCCGCCAGTATCACGGTGCTGCCGAACCCGTCGAGAAGGTTGCCCCCGGCATGAAGGCTGGCTATAGCCTCCGTGAAGATCTGCCGCGCTTCATCAACCGTCCCGGCAGCCCAGGCAGCGAGTCCCAGGAATCCCGCCGCCGCACCGCGCGACAGGTGGTCCTCCGGGCGCCCGCGTTCAAGGGCCTCCCGCGCGTACGCCGCAGCTCCGGCCGTGTCTCCCCGGGCCAATGCAAGTGCTGCGCGGTAGGTGGCGATTGTCGCCGGTAACGCCTGAAGCTCCAGGTTCTCCGGGTCCGGCGGCATGTCCGGATTCTCTGGACGGACGGCAGCCGCGGCCGCGAGCATTTCCTCGGCGTCGGCAAGACGCTGCTCCACGCCGCGCAGGTCGCCCTCCGCCATCAGCATCGCCCCATAAAAGACGGTAAGCACCGGGCTTCGGCGGATGGAGCCGTCAGGGAGTTTCCGGAGCCACGCGAACAGCACCGTATCCTGGCGGTTGCGCCGGAGCAGCGGCACGGCTTGTTCCACGAGCAGGGCCGCGAACTCGTTGTCCTGGCCTGCGAGGGCGTGCCGGACGGCGTCGGCGGTGCCACCGTGGGACGCATGCCAGCGGCTGGCCCGCCGGTGGAGTACCGGAACGCGCCCGGGATCGTCCCTGAGCAGCCGGTTTCGAAGGACGTCGGCGAAAAGGTGGTGGTAGCGGTACCAATCCCGCCTGTCATCGAGGGGAATGACGAAGAGGTTTGCCCGCTCCAGGTCTGCCAGCATGCGGCCGCCGTCCTGCGTTCCAGCCACGGCATCGCACAGGGGACCCGTCAGGCGGTCCAGGACTGCGGTGCGCTCCAGGAAGCTCCGGACGTTGTCCGTCTGGTGCCGCAGGACTTCGTCCACAAGGTAATCCACGACGTACCGGTCATCACCTGCAAACCCCTCAATGAAACCAGCGGGGTCCGGCCGGTCCCGGATGGACAGTGCGGCGAGTTGCAGGGCGGCAATCCAGCCCTCCGTCCGCTGCTCCAGCGTTGACACCTGGGCGTCGGCCAGTCCGAGCCCGGCTGCGCCGTTGAGGTAAGCCGCAGCCTCGTCCCGGGTGAACCGCAGGTCTGCTGCCCGGATCTCCAGGAGCTCTCCCCGTGACCGCCAGCGTGAAAGGGGCAGGCCAGGATCCGAGCGCGTGGATACCACCACGTGCACGTTGGGCGGATGGTGTTTGAGGAAGTAGGCAATACCGTCAGCGATGGCAGGGCTGTCCACTGCGTGGTAGTCATCCAGGACCAACCAGATGTCATGGGCGGCTGCGGCGAGGTCATTGAGCAGCACGGTCAGGACAAGTTCGGTTGCCAATGGTGGGGACGCGACCAGCTCCTGCGCTGCGGTGCCGATACCGGGGAGTGTTTTCCGGAAGGCAGCTATGACATAAGCCCAGAATGTGGCCGGGTCGCTGTCCGCCGGTTCCAGCGAAAGCCAGGCGACGTTCCGCTGTTGCTCCGTGGTGTCTGCGAGCCAGTCGGCGAGGAGCGCGGTCTTCCCGAAGCCTGCCGGGGCGGAGACGAGCGTCAGTGCGGCGCCTTCGGTGTGGACCAGTTTTTCGAAAAGGCGTGGCCGGGCAACCAGGCCCCGCGGAGGGACCGGAACGTAAAGCTTCGTGGCCATCAGCGGCTGGTCCATGTGATCACCCTAGGCGACGCCCGCACCTGCCTAAGTGCCGGCGTCGTCCTTTGTCAGGCCTGCGCCTGGATGGCCGTGATGGCCACCGTGTTCACGATGTCCTCCACCGTGCAGCCCCGGGAGAGGTCGTTGACCGGTTTCCGCAGCCCCTGCAGGACCGGGCCCACCGCCACAGCCCCGGAGCTCTGCTGGACCGCCTTGTAGGTGTTGTTGCCGGTATTCAGGTCCGGGAAGATGAACACCGTCGCCTGGCCGGCCACGGAGGAGCCGGGCATCTTTGACGCGGCGATCGAAGCGTCCACGGCGGCGTCGTACTGGATGGGGCCTTCCACTGCGAGGTCCGGGCGGCGCTGGCGCACCAGTTCGGTGGCCTGCCGCACCTCGTCCACGGCTTCACCCGCGCCCGAGCCACCGGTCGAGTACGAGAGCATGGCCACCCGCGGCTCCACCCCGAACTGGGCCGCGGTCTCGGCCGACGCCAGGGCGATGTCAGCCAGCTGCTCCACGTTGGGGTCCGGATTGACTGCGCAGTCGCCGTAGACGAGCACGCGGTCCGGCATCAGCATCAGGAAAACCGAGGACACAATCTTCACCCCCGGACGCGTCTTCACGAACTCCAGGGCCGGCCGGATGGTGTGCGCCGTGGTGTGCGCCGCACCGGACACCATCCCGTCCACCACGCCCAGCTGGACCATCATGGTGCCGAAGTAGCTGACGTCCTGCATGATCTCCAGCGCCTTGGGCAGGTCCACGCCCTTGTGCGCCCGCAGTTCAGCGTACTTCTCGGCGAACTTCAGCCGAAGGTCTGAAGTGGCGGGGTCGATGACCGTGATGCCGGACAGGTCGATGCCGTTGGCGGCTGCCAGCTCCCGGACGTCGGACTCCGGGCCCAGGAGCGTCAGGTCGCAGACGTCCCGGCGGTGCAGGATCTCGGCGGCCCGCAGGATCCTCACGTCGGTCCCCTCGGGCAGTACCACATGGCGGCGCTGCGCCCGAGCCCGTTCGATAAGGTCGTGCAGGAACCGCAGCGGGGTCATCCGTTCCGCTCTGGGAAGGTGCAGCCGCTCCACCAGCTCGGCTTCGTCCACGCGGCGGGACCAGAGGCCCAGCGCGGAGGCCACCTTGCGCCGGTGCCCGGACCAGATTTCGCTGCGCACCTCCGACACCCGTCGTGCGGTCTGGTACGTGTCCTCGTCCGCGGCAAAAACAGGGAACGGTGCCTGCGCCAGGAGCGGGTAGATGTTGGCATCCGGGGCCAGGCCGCCGGTGAGGATGAGCGCCGAGGCCACGGGAAATTCGGGCGAGAAGGACGAGGCCAGGCAGGCCACCATCACGTCCGCCCGGTCCCCCGGCACGATCACCAGGGCGCCCTCGTCCAGTACGTTCAGGAAGTTGCCCACGTTCATCGCGGCAACCTTGATGTCCCTGACGTCGCGTTCCATGTCCGGCGTTCCAGCAATTTGGCGGACGCCCAGCGCCGCGGCCACCTCACCGGTGGTGGGGCGGGCGATTTCCTCAAGCTCCGGCAGGATGTAAACGGGGCGGCCGGAAGCTCCGGGCTTCAGGGCTGCCGCGATGGCGTCCAGGTCTCCGGCGGCGGCCCGGTTGACCATGATGGCAAGCAGTGCGCACCGTTCGGCGGCGAGTTCCTTGCGGGCAACTTCGACGGCGGCAGCGGTCTCGGCGACGGTCCGCCCCTTGGCGCCCACCACCGCCACCACGGGCGTGGCGAGGTTGTTGGCCAGCCGCGCGTTGAGGTCGAATTCGACGGCGGAGTCCTGCCCTACCAGGTCCGTCCCCTCCACGATCACCACATCGCAGTGCCGGGCGATGTCCGCGAAAATCTCCACGCACCGGGCATCGATTTCCGCCCGGTTTCCTTCTGCGAGCAGGGTGCGGACCTCTTCGTGGGTCAGGCCGCCGCGGCAACGCTCGTCCTCCAGGGCAAACCGGGCCTTCATCAGCGCCACCATGGGGTCATCGGCAGCCAAGGGCCCGTGGACTACCGGCTTGAAGAAGCCGATCCTGTCCGCATGCCGGTGCAGGGTGTCCGCCAGGCCCAGGGCCACGAGGGACTTGCCCGACCCGGGGGTGGTTGCGCTGACATAGATGCCTGTGGCCATGGTCCGCCCTTTGCTCTTGGTGCCGGTCCCTCCAATCCTTGCACTTCCAGCCCGCGAGATGGCACTTGATGGTGGTGTCCACGCCCGGGAACTGCCGTGAGGTGCCATCCCGCGGAAGTCTGCAGCGGAAGGTGCGTGCCGCCGTCGTGCTTTCCAGCCCAGTTGCTTTCCTAGGCACCGTGCGGCGCGCCGCGGACGACGGCGTGTCCCCGGTTTGGTGCGGAAGACGGGCCGGGCAACAGGGCGGGAAGGCCCGCCCGCGGGGCGCCTCCCCTTGACACCGGACCCCCTCATGGGATTACCTAATGAACATTCGGTAAATAAAGCTGGAGGCAATGACGCATGGCTGAAACTACACTTTCCGGGGCTACCCACCCCATCCTGGAAAACGACTACGCCTCCGAGTGGATGGGAATCGAGGTCCTCGCCCTCAGCGACGGCCACGCCACCATCCGGATGACGCTCCGGCAGGAAATGCTCAACGGCTTCGGCATGGCCCACGGCGGAATGATCTTCGCCTTCGGCGACACTGCCTTCGCCCTGGCGTGCAACCCCATCCACCCTGCACCCGGCGAGGAAAACACCATCACCGTTGCCTCCGGCGTCGACATTAATTTCCTCAAGCCCGCTTTCCGCGGCCAGGTGCTCACCGCCGTCGCGGACCGCCGCTCCAGCGCCGGCCGCAGCGGACTTTACGACATCCAAATCTTCGCCGCCGACGCCGGTGCGCCGGCTCCCGAAGGCCAGCCCAGTTCCAGCAGCCCGGGCGAGCTCATCGCCGAGTTCCGCGGACGCAGCCGCACCATCCCTAAGAAGTAGGAAAATCATGACCCTGCATGCCCCCGAAACCCCCGCCGCTGCCGGCATCGATCCTGGCCTGGACCGCGAGGAGACCATCTCCCGCGACGAGCTCGAGGCCCTCCAGCTCACCCGCCTCCAGCACACCGTGGCCTACGCCTATGAGCGCGTGCCGCTGTACAAGCGCAAGTTCGACGAAGCCGGGATCCACCCCAGCGAGCTGCGCGAACTCGAGGACCTTGGCAACTTCCCCTTCACCACCAAGGACGACCTGCGGGAGGAATACCCGTTCGGCATGTTCGCGGTGCCGCAGAACCAAGTAGCCCGGATCCATGCCAGTTCCGGCACCACCGGCCGGCCCACCGTCGTCGGCTACACCAAGCAGGACCTGGCCGACTGGGCCAAACTCGTTGCCCGCAGCTTCCGTGCCTCCGGCATCCGCCCCGGCATGAAGGTCCACAACGCCTATGGCTACGGCCTCTTCACCGGCGGCCTCGGCGCGCACGCGGGGGCCGAGGCCCTGGGCTGCACCGTCATCCCCATGTCCGGCGGCCAGACCGAGCGCCAGATCCAGCTGATCCAGGACTTCAAACCGGACGCCATCCTTGCCACGCCCACGTACCTGCTCACCATCGCCGACGCCATGGCACACATGGGCATCGACCCCGCCTCCACCTCACTGAAGTTCGCCGTCCTCGGCGCCGAGCCGTGGACCCAGGAGATGCGCCACGAACTCGAAGTGATGATGAACATCAAGGCGTGCGACATCTACGGCCTGTCCGAGGTCATGGGCCCGGGCGTGGCGGGCGAGGCCGTTGAAACCCAGGACGGCAGCCACATCTGGGAGGACCACTTCCGCCCCGAAATCATCGACGCCTTCAACCCGGCACCGGGCAAGGAAAACGTCCTGCGCGACGGCGAGCACGGCGAGCTGGTCTTCACGTCGCTCACCAAGGAAGCGCTGCCCATCATCCGCTACCGGACCAAGGACCTCACCCGCCTGCTGCCCGGATCGGCGCGTCCGGCGCACCGCAGGATGGGCCGCATCACCGGCCGCAGCGACGACATGATCATCCTGCGCGGCGTGAACCTGTTCCCGTCCCAGATCGAGGAAATCGCCCTCCGCATCCCCGAGCTGAGCCCGCATTTCCAGCTCGAACTGACCCGCCCGGAAGGCCAGCGCATGGACCAGCTGACGGTCCGGATCGAGCGCCGGGACGCGGTCACCGTTGAGCAGAGCACGACGGCGGCGCGCACCTTGAAGGAACAGATCAAGATCCACGTGGGTTCTTCGTGCACCGTGAACGTGGTGGAACCCGGCTCGCTGGAGCGGTCCAACGGCAAGCTCCGCCGTATCTACGACATGCGGCCCAAGGCGTAGTGAGACATGCTGCGGGGCGTGGCCGGCCGGGGTACCTCCCGGCCGGCCCGGGCTCCCGGACCGACCGACCGTTCGTGAGAAACTAGCCACTATGCCCAGCACCAGCCAGACCACCAGCCCCGCCGTCGGCGGCGCCGCCAAGCGCGGCCGTCCCGGATACGACCAGCAGTCCGTGCTGCGCATCGCCGTCGACGTTTTCAACCGCCATGGCTACGACGCCACGTCCATGGGGATCCTGGCGGACAACCTGGGCATCTCCAAGTCCGCGATCTACCACCACGTGCCGTCCAAGGGCGACCTGCTCAAGCTTGCCCTTGACCACGCGCTCGGCGGCCTTGAGTCCATCCTTGAGCAGCCGGAGGCCGCCTCAGGGGCCGCGGACTCCCGGCTGGAGTTTGTCCTCCGCCAAACGGTGGCGGTGCTGGTGGACCGCCTGCCCTTCGTCACGCTGCTGCTGCGGCTGCGCGGCAACACCGAAATCGAGCGGGACGCGCTGGAACGCCGCCGGACCTTCGACCACAAGGTGGCCGTGCTGATTTCGGCCGCCCGCGACGAGGGTTCGCTCCGCCAGGACATCGATCCCCGCACCGTCACGAGGCTCCTGTTCGGCATGATCAACTCGATCGTGGAATGGTACAAGCCGGGCGGTCCCCTCTCCCCGCAG
The DNA here is from genome assembly GCF_030812615.1 of Pseudarthrobacter niigatensis. Taxonomy (NCBI): domain Bacteria; kingdom Bacillati; phylum Actinomycetota; class Actinomycetes; order Micrococcales; family Micrococcaceae; genus Pseudarthrobacter; species Pseudarthrobacter niigatensis. The sequence continues at coordinate 222,230 of NZ_JAUSTB010000005.1, forward strand.
CGCCTGGCCGACGACGTCATCTCCATGGCATTCGACGGCCTGCACGCAGACTTATAGGCCGCGCAGCCCCGGGACGCAGCAAAGTACTAAGCGTGCTTGGTATTTAGCGGCTCCCCGGCTACGGTGGTAGGAAACCAGTGATTCCAGGGAGGTAGGGAAGATGAGCACCCATAAAGAAGAGCCCGACGGAGGATTCATCATCCCGGATCCGTCAAAGCTCCGCGAAGACATCCCCGGCGACGCCGGCGACGAGGCCAACGCAATCCGCTTCAGCGAAGAGCAGGCCCTGATCGAGGAGCAGTCGCACGGGATCCGCCCCGACACCTACAGCGTCCCGCCGGGCGGACCCACCATGGACGAGGCCCGCGGCAACATGGACCTCTCCGACCGCAGCGAAGACGGCCACGGCACCGGCCGCGAGGATGACAGCAGCGACGACGGCCTGCACGGCGGCGCCGAGAGCTAACGCCGCGGCATCCACTGCAACAGCAGGGGCACCCCGATCCGACCGGGGCGCCCCTGCTGTTTTCGTTTGTCAGCGTGCCGAATGCCTAGACCTGGTACTCCGGCCCGCTGCCCAGGTTCTGGTGGACGCAGAGGATATTGTGCTCGGTGTCCATGAACCATGCGCACTTCTCGGATGCCGTGGTGCAGATGTGGTTTTCCGTCTTCAGCGTGGGCAGGTCGTAGTCCTGGAACATGACGCCCCGCGCCTCCATGTCACGGACGGCAGCCTCGATGTCAGCCACCTCAAAACTCAGCGCCGTGTGGTCCGAATGCCTGCCATCGGAGACCGGCATCAGCTGCAGCAACGGCCCGCCGTCGGTGCCGAGCAATTCGCTGCCATCGTCCGTCATTCCGCGGTGCGGGATCCCCAGCTTTTCGGTATAGAAACTGCGGGCACGGGCTGCATCATCGACAGGAAGGATGGTTGTGGCTGCGTTCATTTTCAGGGTCATTGGGGCCACCTCCTACGGGCAGAATCATACGCCCGGCGGCCCCAAAAAGAACCGCGTCCAATTGCCCCATCACCTCCCGCCCACCAAACCCAAACGCCCCATCACTTTCTTCAAAGAAGTGATGGGGCGTGTGGGAAGAACCGACAGTAAGTGATGGGGCGTGTGGCTACTTTTCGACGAGAGTGAGGACGTCGTAGGTGGCCACGATCTCGTCATCCTGGTTGGTGAGCACGGCGTCCCAGGCCACTTCACCGTATTCGTCGGTCACGCGCGGCGTGATCTTCTTGGCGGTGAGGGTCACCCGGATGGAATCGCCGGCGGCAACCGGCTTGGTGAAGCGTGCGTTCTCCAGGCCGTAGTTGGCCAGGACGGGGCCCGGCGCAGGCTCCACGAAGAGTCCTGCGGCCCAGCTCAGCAGCAGGTAGCCGTGCGCCACGATGCCCGGGAAGAACGGGTTGGCTGCCGCGGCCTCTTCGTTCGTGTGGGCGTAGAAGGTGTCCCCGGTGGAGTTGGCGAACGCCGTGATGTCCTCCAGGGTGACCTGCCGGAGGTCCGAGCGGACGGCGTCGCCGATCCGCAGGGTGGACAGGTGCTTCCGGAACGGGTGGGTTCCTTCGGTCTCCACGGTGAAGTTGCGGTCAGCCCCGGTGTGCCACACGCCGGTGACGGCGGTGAGCATGTTCGGGGAGCCCTGGATGGCGGTCCGCTGCATGTGGTGCAGCACGGACCGGATGCCGCCCAGTTCCTCGCCGCCGCCGGCGCGTCCCGGCCCGCCGTGGACCAGGTGGGGAACGGGTGAGCCGTGCCCCGTGGAGGAGCGGGCGTCCTCGCGGTTGAGCATCAGGACGCGGCCGTGGTGGGCTGCGATCCCGGTGACCAGTTGGCGGGCCGCCTCAGGATCGTTGGTGCACACCGAGGCCACCAGGGAACCGCCGCCGCGGGCGGCGAGGCGGACGGCGTCGGCCAGGTCCTTATAGCCGATCACGGAGGACACCGGCCCGAAAGCCTCGAGCGAATGGATTGCCTCAGCTTCCGGGTTGTCCCAGTTCAGGACCACAGGTGCCATGAAGGCCCCACCGTCCACTACCCCGGTGGTTCCATCGGCGGAGGTGACCGACGGCGAATCGAGCGTTCCGTACGCAAGCTCACCGCCGGCGTCGAGCATTGACTGCACGGCGGCACGGACATCCTGCAGCTGTTCCACGGACGCGAGGGCGCCCATGGTGACGCCTTCGCCGCGGGGGTCACCCAGGACCACGCGCTCGGCGATGCGCTTGCCGATGGCCGCGGACACGGCCGGCACCAGTTCCTGCGGAACGATGGCCCGGCGGATGGCGGTGCATTTCTGGCCCGCCTTGACCGTCATCTCGGTGACCACGGACTTGACGAAGGCATCGAATTCCGGGGTCCCCTCCACAGAGTCCGGGCCAAGGATGGCGGCGTTCAGGGAGTCGGTCTCCGAAGTGAACCGGACGCCGCCCTCCACAACGTTCTGGTGGGCCTTCAGGGACTTGGCCGTGGAGGCGGAACCGGTGAAGGCCACCAGGTCGCGGTAATCCAGCACGTCCAACAGGCCGCGGACCGACCCGGAGATGAGCTGCAGGGAGCCCTTGGGCAGGATGTTGGATTCCACGATGGCCTTGACCACGGCTGCGGCAACATATCCCGTTGGGGTGGCCGGCTTGACGATGGTGGGGACACCGGCGAGGAAGGCGGGGGCGAACTTTTCGAGCATGCCCCAGACCGGAAAGTTGAAGGCGTTGATCTGTACGGCGACGCCCGGGATGCGGGTGTAGATGTGTTCGCCGGCGAATGACCCGTCCTTGGAAAGGACTTCCATAGGGCCGTCCACCACCACCTGGGCGTTGGGCAGTTCGCGCCGGCCCTTGGAGCCGAAGGTAAACAGGACGCCGATGCCGCCGTCGATGTCCACCATCGAGTCGATCTTGGTGGCACCGGTCTGGTAGGAGAAAGCGTAGAAGTGCTCGCGGCGCGCGTTGAGGTACTGCGCCAGTTCCTTGAGCTTCAGGGCGCGCTGGTGGAAGGTTAACTGGCCCAGTCCGGCCTGGCCGGTGGTGCGGCCGTACTCCACGACGGCGCCGAGGTCCAGCCCCTCCGTGCTCACCTTGGCCAGGATCTCCCCCGTGCTCGCGTCCCGGACGGGGACCGCGGAAGCCGAGGAACCGGCGTCGGGCGTCCACCAGGCGTCCATGACAAAACTGGGCACTGTCTCCACGGTGTCGACCGTGGCCTGGGGAGCTGTGGCTGTGGTGGTCATCGTTGACGGTCCTTCCAACAAGGGGGCAGGCAAACCGGCCGGTCATTACTGACCGTCCGTTCGGTAATATATTCACCATACATGACGTGCCGTGCTGCAGACTAGAAGGCCAGCACTGAATTGGCCGCCCCAAAGGAGAACCATGAACGCCCCTGCCCCGAAAGATGATGCCGGAAGCCAGCCCTCGGAGCACGAACTCTGGAAGATCACCCTTGGGGAGCTGGACGAGAAGATGGGCGTGAAGATCCTGGAAGAGTCCGTGGAGCGCGTGGTGGCCACCATGCCCGTGGCGGGGAACAGGCAGTCGTTCGGGCTGCTGCACGGCGGCGCTTCCCTGGCGGTGGGCGAGGCCGTGGGGTCCTGGGCCGCGGTGATCCATGCCAGCACCATGGGCAAGACTGCCGTGGGGGTGGATGTCTCCGCCACCCACCACCGCTCTGCGCGTGAGGGCCAGGTGACCATCACCGCCACGCCGATCCACCTGGGCGGCACACTCACCACCCACGAGGTGCTGATCACCAACGAGGCCGGCCAGCGGCTGTGCACGCTGCGCATCACCAACCTGCTCATGAAGCGCCACAAGTAGCGGCGGCTGCCCCACGGAACCCTAGTCCGACTGCCTCTTCCTGCGGCGGACAATGACCGTCAGCAGGATCCCAATGACCAGCGCAGCGCCCGCACCAGCCGCCGCTGGCACCAATCCGGATGGTCCGGTATAGGCCAGTCCGCCGCTGCCGGCATCCCCGCTTCCGCCCGTGTTGGCAAGTCCGGCGGGAGGTGCGCTGGTGGCCGGGCCGGCTACCGGCGGAGGTACGACGGCGGGAGTTTCAGCGGGCGGCATGGGTGACGGATCTGCGGGGGCAGGGACAGCCGGAGCAGGCGCGGTTGCGGCGGAAGCGGGCGGAGCAGGCGTAGCTGGCGCGGGTGATGACGGGGCCGCTGCCGTTGGCGGCGCGGTCGGTGCCGGGCTGGCCGGAGGAACCGGCGGTGCGGCGGACGCGAATTCGAAGCTGTTCGCACCGGACCTGCTGTACCCGTTGACCGTTTCCGCGGTGAACCGCAGCGTGCCCGCATCCTGCGGAGCTGTGAAGGTCCACGTCCCGGCGGAGTCCACGGGCACCTCAAACGGATCCTTTCCCTGGAACGTGATGCGGACCGAGGATCCTGCCGCGACCGCAGATGCTGGAGCCGCCGGAACCTGGCCGCTGATCTGTTGGCCAGGCTGGTAGGCCTTCCCGGCAGCGGGTGCCGTGACGGCAGGCTTGTTGAGGAACAATTCCAGTTGGTAGCCGGGCAGCACCGCAAGGGCATCCTGCAGGGTAGCTGCGATGGCCCGGGTCTGGGCGCCGTTCTCGCTCTCGGCACCGGTGTGGGTCCCAACGGCAAAGTTGCCGCTGATCCACGGGCCGCCGGAGTCCCCTCCCTTCGACTTGACCGTCGATGAATCAAAGGCGCGGACCGGCCGGAGATCGTTGTCGTAGTTGGGCGGAAGACTCTTTTCGCCCGGCATCATCCAGATGCCCACGGCATCGACCGTGCCGCATTTCCAGCCGGAGGTCCGGCCGGACCTGCAGACGTCCTGGCCTTGGAAGGGCGCCATGGTTCCGATGATTTTGACTGGGTCCGGTGCCGCCGGAGACGCCCAGGTGGTGGTTGCCGGCAGGGGGTTCACCGACGGTGCGATGTTTTGGATGACGGCGATATCAGTTCCGGCCACGGACCCATCCGCCGCTGCCGCCGAGTTGCCGGGGCCGCCGAACTGGCTGAACCCAAAGGTGCCCAAGGGTGCCAGCGGAGGCAGCGGTTGGGGCGTGGCGGCACCGGGGCCGCTGGCGGGCGCCCACGAGGGGGGCTCCACGGCCGCCTGCCGTGCCAGTCCGTCAGCAGTGCAGTGGCCGGCAGTCAGGACCAAGGGCAGCCCCGCCGGGCTGAACGCGCTGAAACCGGCCGAGCAGATCGCGGTGTTGTCGGCGTAGTACCCCTGTCCGCCCAGGAGATCCCCCTCGGTTTTGACCGCGGCGCCCTTCTCCAGTTTTACGTTGGTGTACAGGGCAACAAACTGCCTCGGCGTCATCTTGCCGGTGCCGGTTGGGCCGCTGGTGGCCGGGGTGGCCTCCGGCTGGTTTGCCTGGGTTCCGGACTCAGGAGTATTGACGGACCCGGTACGGATGACGAAATGGCCGCCGGTGTAGGCGATTGCCTGGAGGCCCTGGGGTCCGACATCGCGGAGGTAGGCCCTGTACAGCTGGTCGATGTCGCCCGCGACGAGCACGGGTGCCGGCGGAGATGCCGGCGGCGTGTCCTGCAGGGCGGCGGCGGACGGGGCAGCCGGTGTTGACGCGGGCGTGGCCATGGGTGGAACCAGCACAAAGTCCGCGTGACCCGAGCGGTTCAGTTCATCCACTTTGGCCTGAAGCTCCGGCCCGTCACCCTGCACCTTGATCGTGCCGGCGTCCAGGCTGATGCCCACGAAGCCAGGCAGGGTCCGTAAGCCGGGCGCTGCCTCAGCGGCCCGGCGGCCGAGCTCGCCGGCAGCATTGAATTCGGCCATGCTGATGCCGAGATCACGCCGAAGCGCCTCAGCCAGGCCAGCGCTGGAGGGCCCCGTCGTGTCCACGGGAACGTCCGGGGTGGCAGGCACGGGCTGCGCCACTGCGGGTCCGGCAGCCAACCCGAATGACAGCATCACGCCGGCCATGGTTCCTGCGACAAAGATCTTCTTCATGGGGCTCGCCGTTCCGCTCATCCACGCCCGCGTCGAGGCGCTCGGTGACTTCAACTGCCATCAACAAATATCAGCAGTCACTTCAGTAACTTGAGTCACAAGGTTATCTTCCGGAACGCGAGGTCGGAAACAGAATCAAGCTCCGCTTCCGGCAGTCCATGGGCCAGGAGGTAGCCGCGGGTGTCCAAATTGCGGACGAATTCCACCACTGCAAGCCCGCGCTGCTCCAGCAGGGGCCCAAGTTCCCCCTCTGTCAGGTATCGCTCCCGGCTGTGTGGCGGCCCATGCGTGCGGTAGCGCTCGTTGATGCCGCGGGCGGCCCGCCGGTAACCATCGGCGATTTCCTCATCGGAGTCACCCGCCAGGTCCTGGATCATGGCTGCCACCAGTCCGCTGCGGTCGCGCCCGGCGGCGCAGTGCAGCACGACGTCTCCCCTGGGTGCAGCAAGGGCCAGCGCCCGGAAGACGCCCACCAGTTTCTCCGGGAAGAGCCTGGCATTCTCGGGATAGTGGGCTGGATCGTTCAGGTAGGGTCCGGTGACGGATGCGAACCGCGGATCGCCCGACTCCTCTGTGGGCGCCTGGACCACGTCGAAGGCCGCCCAGGCGCTGGCCGGAACCACTGGATCCGAGTCCCGGCGCCGCCCCTCCGAGGGGTTCCGGAGATCCACCACGGTGCGGACGCCGTCGTCGAACGCCTGTTTCCAGCCCTTTTCGGTCAGCCACTCCCGCCGCCCCATCCGGTAGATTCCACCGGATATCCGCCACGCGTTGACGGCGCCATCCCAGCCCACCGGCCTGCCCTGTTCGCCCACCGGCACAGCTAACCACACGCGCCTGCATGAGGCCCCCAAAAGTCCTCTGCAGGAAGGGTAGAAAGCCCCCATGACGGCCCGTGGCTGGGGCAATACCCTGTCAACTACGCAGCTACGCCAGAAGATCCACGTTCAAAGGGGAACCAGATATAAGGCTCACCCACTAACCCCGGCGGGCCAGCCGGTGCTCAAGCCCGGTGCGGACCGCCGGCCATTCATGCTCCAGGATGGAGAACACCACGGTGTCGCGCAGGTTGCCGTCGCTGGTCCGTGAATGGCTGCGGAGCACGCCGTCCTGCTTGGCGCCCAGCCGTGCGATCGCGTCCCGCGACTGATGGTTGAGCCAGTGCGTGCGGAACTCCACGGCCGGGCAGCCCAGCACTTCGAAGGCATGCCGGAGCAGCAGCAGCTTTGAGTCGGGATTGGTCCCTGTCCCCTGCACGGACGCCGCGTTCCAGGTGGAGCCGATCTCCACCCGGGGCGTGGCCGGGTCGATGTTCATATAGGTGGTCATGCCGATAATGCGGCCCGGCCCGCCCGTGCCCGGATCAATGAGCCGGGTGGTGAAGGGCAGCATGGATCCCAGCTCCTGCAGGGCGAGCCGGCGCCGGATTTCCGCGGCCATGGCCTCCGGTTCGGGAACCGAGGTGTACCAGAGCTTCCAAAGCTCGCCGTCCCTGGCCGCTTCCAGCAGTCCGTCGTGGTGTTCCATCGCCAGCGGCTCCAGGATTACATGCCGGCCGGTCAGGGTAAGGGGTTCAAGGAAAGTCACTGCACCAGCCTAGGACCAATCACCGGGGCCGGTTACGCTGGGAAAACCCAGACCGCGAGCAAGGGAGTTAACGTGTCAGGAACCAATCCGGACCCGGAAGACGACAAGATCACCGGCCTGGAGCCCGGCGGTGGAGTGCCGCCGGGAGAAACCCCGCCGGGCGAAGGTTCCGTGGCGGGCACCCAGGAGCCCCGCCAGCCGGGGTCCGGCAGGGGTCAGCAGATCTTCTGGCTGGCAGCCATCGGAGCGGGCGTGCTGCTGTTCCTGCTGTACTTCATCGGCTACATTGTGGGCTTTTTTGACTAGGCCGTGCTCCGGCCGGCGGCCAGCCTAGCTGGGCCAGTCAAAGAACCCCTTGCCGGTTTTGCGGCCGAGTTCACCGCGCGCCACCTTGTCGCGCAGGATCTGCGGCGGCGCGAACCGCTCCCCCAGCGTCGAATGCAGGTATTCGGCGATGCCCAGGCGGACGTCCAGGCCCACAATGTCAGTGGTTTTCAGCGGCCCGGTGGGGTGTTTGTAGCCCAGCACCATGGCGGCATCGATGTCTTCCGCCGATGCCACGCCCTCCTCCACCATCCGCATCGCTTCCAACGCAATGGCCACGCCAAGGCGGGAGGAGGCAAAGCCCGGAGCATCGTTGACGACGACGGCGGTCTTGCCGAGTGCCTCAACCCAGGTTTTGGCCGCGGCAGCAAGTTCGGGAGACGTACGTTCGCCCAGCACCACCTCGATAAGTGTGGATGCCGGTACCGGGTTGAAGAAATGCAGGCCAAGGAAGTTCGCAGGCCGCTTCAGTTCACGGGCCAATCCGTTGACGGACAGCGAAGAGGTGTTGGACGCGATGTAGCTGTCCTGCCCCAGCCGTTCCTCAATTCCCCTCAATGCCGTGACTTTGAGGTCCCAGTCTTCGGGGACGGCTTCGACCACCAGCTGGCGGTCTTTGAAAGCGTCGTAGTCGGTGCTGACGGTCAGCCGGGTCACCAGCTCTTCGAAGTTGGCATCCACTGCACCCCGTTCGATGCTCTTCAACGCTGCGGACTGCACGCGTTCCTGCGCGGCCTCGGCGGAAACGTCGTCGCGCTCCACCACCAGCACGTTGGCGCCCTTGATCAGGAAGGCGTGCGCGATGCCCGCGCCCATGCGGCCGCCACCCAGCACGCCGACGAAGGGGGGAAGGCCGGGGGCTACTGATGAATTACTCATGGTCTACTTTCCGTCGGCGGGGTTGGCGGAGGCGGCTGCCTTCTTCGCTGCATTGCGGTCCAGGAACGCCTGCATCCGGTCGAATTTGGCCTGGGACTCGAAGAGGATGCCCTGGGCGAGCTGGTCGATGAGCGGATGCGCTTCTGCGGGCGCGTGGAACACGGATTTGGTGATGCGGACGGCCAGCGGATCCTGCCGCCCGATCCTGTTGGCCAGGCTGTGCGCCGCGTCCAGGAGATCGGCGGGATCGTGGATTTCCGTGATGAGGTTGGCGGCCTTGGCTTCGTCGGCGCCAAGGACCAGCCCCGCCAGCAGGATCTGCTTGGCCAGTGGCTCGCCCACGAGTTCCCGGAGCCGCCAGCTGGCGCCGGCGGCGGCCAGGATCCCCAGCCCCGTTTCCGGATTGCCGATCCGGACGTTGGGGGTGCCGATGCGGAAGTCTGCGGCGTAGGCAAGTTCCGCGCCGCCGCCCAGGCAGTAGCCGTCCAGTGCCGCGATGACCGGCATGGGCAGCTTGGCGATCCGCACGAAGATGGTGGAGTTGATGCCCTGCAGGGCGTCGTCCCGCCGGCGTTCGCGCAGCTGGGCAATATCGGCACCGGAGGCGAAGACCCCGTCCACGCCGGCGATGATCAGCACCTTGGGGTTTTGTTCCAGGGCTGCGCAGACTGTGTGGAGTTCGTCCACCATCTGCTGGTCGATCGCGTTCTTTACCTGGGGCCTGTTGAGCAGCACCACCACCCGGTCCTCGCGCTCCTCAACGAGGAGCGCGGAGAAGTTCCCGGCCGCGAGGTCCACCGGTGCCGCCATCAGATTTTCTCCAGCAGCATCGCAGTGCCCTGTCCCACGCCGACGCACATGGTGGCAAGCCCGAACTTCGCGTCCTCGCGTTCCATCCGCCCCAGCAGGGTGATGGCAATCCGCGACCCGCTGGAGCCGAGGGGGTGCCCCAGGGCGATCGCGCCGCCGTCCCGGTTCACGATCTCCGGTTCCAGCCCAAGCCGGCGGATGCAGGCCAGGGACTGCGTGGCAAAAGCTTCATTAAGCTCGACGGCGGACAGGTCGCCGACGCTCAGGCCGCTTCGCTTGAGCACCTTTTGGGTGGCAGGCACAGGGCCGATGCCCATGATCTCGGGCTCACAGCCGGCAGAGGCGCCGTCGACGATGCGGGCGCGCGGAATGAGGCCAAGCCGCTCAATGGCTGCTTCGGAGGCGATGATAATGGCGGAGGCGCCGTCGTTCAGGGACGAGGAGTTCCCGGCCGTCACCACGGAACCGCCGTGCGCCACGGGCTTAAGTTTCGCGAGAACGTCCATGCTGGTACCGGCGCGCGGGCCCTCGTCGGTGTCCACCACGGTTTCCGACTTGCGGGTCTTGACTGTGACGGGCACGATTTCGTCCTTGAACCGGCCCGCCTCGATGGCGTCCAGAGCGAGCTGGTGGGACCGGACGGCGAATGCGTCAGCGTCCTCACGGGAGATGCCGTCCACCCGGGCTACTTCCTCCGCCGTTTCCGGCATGGAGTAAGTCATCTTGCCGTCCCGGGACAGGCCGCCGTGCTGGAAGTGGGGATTGGTGAAACGCCAGCCGATGGAGGTGTCGAAGATCTGGCCCGGCTTGGCGAAAGCGCTGGTGGGTTTTTCCTGGACCCAGGGCGCGCGGCTCATGGACTCCACCCCGCCGGCGATCACAATGTCAGCTGCGCCGGCCTTGATCATGTGGCTGGCCTGGATGATGGCACTGAGGCCGGAAGCGCAGAGCCGGTTCACAGTGATTCCCGGAATATGCAGGGGCAGTCCGGCCAGCAGGGTGGCCATCCGGGCCACGTTGCGGTTTTCCTCGCCGGCGCCGTTGGCGTTGCCAAGGATGACTTCGTCAATGCTTTCCGGGTCCAGGCCGGCGCGTGCCACGGCTTCGCGGACCACGAGGGCAGCGAGGTCATCCGGCCGCACGGCGGACAACGCCCCTCCGTACCTGCCCACGGGCGTTCGGACGCCGCCAACAAGGAAAGCCTGCGGACCTGCGGTTGCAGCCATGGAAACACCCTTCACGCGATAAACAGCACTGTCATCGGCGGCCGGCACAGCAGAATCCTCCACTTACCGACCGTTCGTTCTGTAAATGGTACACGGCAGGGTCATGCTGCGCATCCGGTTACAGGACGGTCACCCCCAGGTGCGCGGCGATCAGGGGTGCCAGGAGGCCCAATTGGTACTCATCGATGACAAGCCCGGACATGCTGCCCAGGCCGCTCATTTTGCGGAATTCCGTGCCCCTGATGTCGAAGTCCTTCAATGTGGCTCCGGCCAGGTCCAGCGATCCAACGGTGCAGTCCTCCAGCTTCACCCTTGTTGCGGTGGCGGCCCCCAGGTCCAGTTCGTTGATGATGCAGCCGCTGATCAGCACGTCAGTTAGCTTGGCCCCGCGGAGGTTGAGGAAGTCCACCTTGCCGCCGTCGATCCGGACGGACTGCCAGCCGCTCTCATAGAGTTCCGCGGAGCCCAGGCGGGGATTGCGGAACTCAACCTCGCGCCAGGTGCTGCGGGCACCGCGGAACACGGGTGCATACAGCTCCCCCAGGATGCTGTCGCGGAACGAGGCGCCCCGAAGCTGTGCCTCGTTGAACGAAACACCCTCAAAAAGGCATTCGGAAAAGACCGTTCCGCCAAGCTCCAGCCCATCCCCGTCGATACGGCTGAACCGCACGTTGTCATGCCTGCCGGCATGCTGGATAGCGACTTCCGGCGAGTCCTCGAGGCCCGGCAACTCCACGGGGGAGAGCCTGGGTGCCGCAACTGCTGCCGGGCGCTTGCCACGCACTTTGTCCATATCCCCGAGCCTAGCCCTGGCCCCCGACAAGGAACACCGCGCGGGAGGGCTTGAAATAGTAAGCAGGCTTTGCTTATCGTGAAGGGGCACGGTTGATCGACGGAAACGAAAGGAGGCCGGAACCATGGGCCTCGGAGACAAGATCAGTAACGCGGCAGAGGACCTTGGCGGCAAGGCCAAGGAAGCTGCAGGCAACGCGACCGACAACGACCGCCTGAAGGCAGAAGGCCAGGCCGACCAGGTCAAGGCAGACGCCAAAAAGGTAGGCGAGAGCGTGAAGGACGAATTCAAGCGCGACTAGTCCTTGCTGGGGCAGCCGCAGCGAACGGCGTGCTGCCACAGCCCAAAACGGCGGCGGATCCACTGGATCTGCCGCCGTTTCGCTGTCACCGAACCATCGACTGCCGGGTACCTGTCGTTTTGAGGCCTGAAAACGACAGGTACGGAGCAATGGTTGGGGTTACCAGCCGCTGCGGGTGGGTGTGTGCCCCTGCCGCGAGTCGTCCGGCATGGTCATTTCGGCCCGCAGCCCGAGGAGCCGGACAGGACGCCCCGGCTCGATCTTCGCCGCCAGGTCAAGGGCCTTGGCCAGCACCTCGTCGGCATCGGTGGTCTCCGGGATTTTCCGGCCATACGTCTTGGTGGTGAACGGGGCGTAGCGCACCTTCAGGGTCAGGCCCACCACGGGCCGCCCCTCGGCAGCGACATCCTCCAGGACGTGCGCCGCCAGCTCGCGGACGGCGTCGTCAATCTGTTGCGGCTCCGCCAGGTCCCGCTGGAAGGTTGTTTCACGGCTGTGCCCCCGCGCCACCCAGGGGGTGTCATCGACGGTCCGGGAACCGTCGCCCCGGCCAAGCTGTGCATACCAGGGCCCCATTTTTGGACCGAATTCGGGAACCAGGTCAGCGGGGTTGGCCGCTGCCAGTTCAGCAACGGTCTTGATGCCCAGGGTGGCGAGGCGGCGGGATACCGCCTTTCCCACACCCCACAGCTCAATCGTGGGCCGCTCCCCCATGACCTCCAGCCAGTTGTCCTCCGTGAGCCGGAAAACACCGGCGGGTTTACCGAAGGTGGTGGCGACCTTGGCACGGACCAAGGTGTCGCCGATGCCGACGCTGCAGTGCAGCCGGGTTTCCGCCAGGACTGCCTGCTGGAGTTGGCGGGCGAAGGCCTCCGGATCAGACGTTTCAAGGCCTACGAATGCCTCGTCCCAGCCAAGCACCTGGACCGTGGTTCCCGGCTGTGAACGGAGCACCGCCATGACCTTCCCGGACGCCTCAACATAGGCGTCATGGTCCACGGGCAGGATCACCGCGTCCGGCACTTTTCGCGCCGCGATCCGCAGCGGCGTGCCCGATCCCACGCCGTAGGCACGTGCTTCGTAGGACGCTGTGGACACCACAGCACGCTCGGCAGGATCGCCACGGCCGCCCACGATAACCGGCCGGCCCGCCAGCTCGGGGCGGCGCAGCACCTCGACGGCCGCGATGAACTGGTCCAGGTCCACATGCAGCACCCACGGTTCGCTCACAGGCCCCAGTCTGCCCCGGCGGACCGCCCGGCACCACCCCGGCCGCCCGCCGTAGTAATTCCCGGGCGCAACCGGCGAGACATCCCCGGACCGGCCGGTTAGCCTTGGCCCATGACGAATGTAGACCTGAGTGCGGAGAGCGCCGCTGCCGGCGGCTCGCCCTCCCTGAACGGCTACCTCGCCGTACCTGCTGGACAGGGTCCTTTTCCCGGCGTCGTGATGATCCATGAAGCGTTCGGCCTGGATGACCAGACCCGGCGGCACGCGGACCGGCTGGCAAAGGCCGGATACCTTACCCTGGCCTTGGACCTGTACAGTGACGGCGGCCCGCGGCGGTGCCTGGTGGGAACCATGCGGGCCATGGCGGCCCGCGCCGGCAGGCCTTTCACCGACATCGCCACAGCCCGTACCTGGCTGGCGCAGTCCGAGCCGGGCAATGGCAGGACCGGGGTAATCGGATTCTGCATGGGCGGCGGCTTTGCCCTGCTCACCGCGCGCGACGGGTTCGATGCCGCCTCCGTCAACTACGGCCGGCTCCCGGGCAAGGAACAGCAGGACTTAGTGGAGGCACTGCGTGGCTCCTGCCCCATCGTGGCCAACTACGGCGGAGCGGACAGGTCCCTGAAGGGGGCCGCAGCGCGCCTCGAATCAGCCCTGGACCAGTTGGGCATCGAGCACAGCGTGAAGGAGTTTCCCGGCGCAGGCCACGCTTTCCTCAATGACGAAGAAATCGGACCGGTACTCCTCCGCCCGCTGATGCGGGTCATGGGCGTGGGGCCGGACCCGGCATCCGCCCCCGAGGCCTGGCGGCGCATCGAGGACCACTTCGCCAGGTACCTGAAGGACTGAGGCAGCCAGCAGGCTGGACCCATCCCGGCACCCTGTGGAAACGCCGACGGCGCGCCGCCCCTCCAAGGGGTCGGCCCGCCGTCGAACGCAGTCCGGAAAAACCTAGCTGAAGAGCTCGCTCTTGGGCTGGTTGTCCTTGACCTTCTGCCAGCCCAGCCAAAGGACCACGGCGAAGAACGGAATGGTGGCCAGCGTCCAGAGGCCCAGGTAGAAGACCTCGCCGTCCTTGCTGGTCATGGTGTCGAAGCCGATGAGCACGGTGATGACGAGCAGGGCGACGAGTCCGGCCCAGCTGGTCCAGGGCGAGCCCGGCATGGGCAGGCTGGAGACGTTGCCCTTTTTCTTCCGCAGCGCGATCTGGCTGGCGAAAATGGAACCCCAGGTGAAGATCACGCCGATGGAGGCGGTGTTCAGGGCGAGGTCGAATGCGTGGGAACCGCCCAGCCAGATGTTGAGGAGGATGCCCACCAGGTAGACGCCGCCGATGGCCAGGATCGCCGCGTAGGGCACGTGGCGGGTGGACATGCGGGTCAGCCACTGCGGGGCGTGGCCGTTGTTGGCCATGGTCCGGAAGATCCGGCCGATCGAGTACAGGCCTGAGTTGCACGAGGACAGTGCAGCGGTGATGACGATCATGTTCATGACATCGCCCATCCAGCCCAAGCCCATCTGGCCGAAGACGGTGACGAACGGGGAGGTGCCGGCATGGTACTGGTCCGAGGGAAGCAGCATGGCAAGCAAGGTCACGGAGCCGACGTAGAACACGACAATGCGGAGGACGACGGCGCGGATCGCCTTGGGAACTTCGCGTTCCGGGTTCTGCATCTCGCCCGCGGTGATGCCCACCAGTTCGATGGCGTTGTAGGCAAAGATCACGGCGTTCAGGACCAGGATCATCACCAGGGCGCCCTTGGGGAACATGCCGCCGTCGGCCGCGAAGAGGTTGTTCACCGATGCGTGGCCCCCGCCCACCTTGGCGTTGGTGACCACCATGAAGGTGCCCACGGCCAGGAAGATGACGATGGCGGCGACCTTCAGGACGGAAGCCCAGAATTCGAATTCACCGAAAGCCTTCACGCTGAACAGGTTCACGGCCACCAGCAGCACCAGCGCTGCGATGGCGGACAGTTCAACGGGGACGTTGGGGAAGAAGAACTGGAAGTACAGGCCGATCGCGATGAGCTCGGCGATGCCGGTCATGGCCCAGTTGATGAAGTACATCCACCCGGAGAGGAAGGCGCCCTTCTTGCCGAACATCTCGCCGGCGTAGCTGACGAACGAGCCGGAGGTCTGGCGGTACATGATGAGCTCACCCAGGGCCCGCATGAGCAGGTAGGCGATGACGCCGGCGATGGCGTAGGAGAAGATCAGGGCGGGGCCGGTGGAGGCGAGGCGTCCGCCGGCGCCCATGAAGAGGCCGACGCCGATTGCGCCGCCCATGGCGATCATGGTGACGTGGCGTCGGCCCAGCGTCTTTTTGTATCCCTCGGCGCTGAGGGAGGGGTCGACGGCGGAGGATGGCGCCGCGCTGTTCTTTAGTTCTGTGGGGGTACTTTGAGGCACAACTGTTCCTTGTGGGTTGGGGGTTGGCCGCATCCGGTCTTCGTATGATCAAGCTCACAAAATTCGGCCTTTAGGCCTGGGGACCAGCAGATGTGAGGGTGAATCGGCCGAACTGCCGAAGCTTCACGCGGCCTGACCATCTTACAAGACGGTGTGGGGTGGTACGTGACGCGCACTACACGGCCGCCCCCGGCGATAGGCTTGGAGGCATGGCCACAGCCCACCGCTTACCGCCCGCCCCGCAGCCGCAGCTGTACCGATTTTCCCCGCTGGACCTGGCCACGCTGTGCCTCTACGTTGCCATCGCCGGCTTCTTCGCGGTGGCCGGCAACGTGCTCGCGCCCTTGCTTCGGCAGATCGCCCCATCCCCGGCAGCGGCGTCCTACGCCGTGAACCTGCTGTTTTATGCCTCGGTGGGAATACTGGCGCTCCTGGCGGCCCGCAGAGTGGTGGTCAGGGACCTCAAGGTCCTGGCAACCCGGCCATGGTTCACGCTGCTGATGGCGCCGGCAGCCGTCATCGCCATGATGATCCTCACCGCCGTGGTGGTGGCAGCCAACGGGCAGGTTGAAACCTCGGCCAACCAGGCAGGGCTGCAGGCACTGATGCAGCAGGTCCCGGCATGGCTCATGGTTCCACTGCTGGTGGTGGTGGGCCCGTTCGTCGAGGAGTACATTTTCCGCCACCTCCTCATTGGGAAGATGTCCCGCCGCGTGAACATCTGGATCTGCTGTGCGCTTTCCGTGGCGCTTTTCGCGGCCCTCCATATCGTGGGCCAGGAGGCAGTGACCCTGACTGCGCTGCTCCCCTACCTGGCGATGGGCGCCACACTGGTGTTCGTCTACATGTGGACCGGGAAGAACGTGATGTTCTCCTACTTCGTCCATGCCGCCAAGAACCTTCTGGCCGTGGTCCTGGTGTACGCCATTCCGCCGGAGCTGATCAACCAGATGCAGAACGTCCAGGCCTGAGCACCCGCACGGGACCTTCCCCAACGAGCCGGCCGCCCGTACCGTGGACGGATGGGACTGAACATCCAGATCGTCGTCGATTCCGCCAGCCCGCACGAACTGGCCGACTGGTGGGCTGAAACCCTGCAGTGGGCGGTGGAACCGCAGGACGCAGCCTTCATCCGCACAATGATCGAGCAGGGCTACGCCACCGAAAACCAGACTATGACGCACCGCGGGAACCTGGTGTGGAAGGACGGCGCCGCCATCCGGCCACCGGAAGAGATTGAGGCCAAGGATCCGCAGCGGCGCATCCTGTTCCAGACCGCACCCGAGGGAAAAACGGTGAAGAACCGGGTGCACTGGGACGTCCGGCTGGACGGCAGGGACAAGGATGAGGTGCGGCGCGAACTCGAGGCACGCGGGGCTTCCTTCCTTTGGTCTGCTCGGCAGGGACCGCATTCCTGGCACACCATGGCGGACCCCGAGGGCAACGAGTTCTGCATCAGCTAAGCACGATTACTAGACTTGGACGGTGAGCAACCAGATCCCCGCCCCGGTGTCCGACGTCTTCGATCCCACGCGCTGGCGGGTGGTCTCCGGCTTCGAGGACTTCCAGGACATGACCTACCACCGGCAGGTGGAGCGGGATTCCGCCGGCGGCTGGGTACGTGACCTGCCAACGGTCCGGATCGCATTCAACCGGCCCGAGGTCCGCAACGCGTTCCGGCCGGGGACCGTTGACGAGCTCTACCGAGCCATGGACCACGCCCGGATGACCCCCGACGTGGCCACCGTGCTCCTCACCGGCAACGGCCCCTCCCCCAAGGACGGCGGCCACTCCTTCTGCTCCGGCGGCGACCAGCGGATCCGGGGCCGGGACGGCTACCGGTACGCCGACGGCGAGACCCAGGAAACCATCGACCCCGCCCGTGCAGGCAGGCTCCACATCCTTGAGGTCCAGCGGCTGATGCGCACCATGCCCAAGGTGGTCATCGCCGTCGTCAATGGCTGGGCGGCCGGCGGTGGCCACTCACTGCATGTCGTGTCAGACCTGACCATAGCGTCCCGGCAGCACGGCAAGTTCAAACAGACCGACGCCACGGTGGGAAGCTTTGACGCCGGCTACGGATCAGCGCTCCTGGCCCGGCAGGTGGGCCAGAAGACGGCCCGCGAGATTTTCTTCCTGGCCCGCGAATATTCCGCGGAAGACATGGTCCGCGTGGGCGCGGTCAATGAGGCCGTTGACCACGAACGCCTGGAGGAGGTGGCACTGGAGTACGCCGCGGACATCGCACGGCAGTCCCCGCAGGCCATCCGCATGCTGAAGTTCGCGTTCAACCTGGCCGACGACGGACTGGCGGGCCAGCAGGTGTTCGCCGGCGAAGCCACCCGGCTGGCCTACATGACGGACGAAGCCGTGGAGGGCAAGGAGGCCTTCCTGCAAAAACGCGACCCCGACTGGTCACGCTTCCCGCACTACTTCTAAGGCAGGACGGCAATGAACAGCGAAGCCTCACCCAGGACGGGCCACGGCGGTCCGCTCAACATCGAACCGGCCCTGAAGGCCCTCGCGGCCGCCCTCCATGGCGAGGGCCCCGCCGTCGAACTGTCCGTGGGCCCGGACGGCGGCCTGATCGTTGGGCACGTCGAGACCCCCGGCTGTGACGACGCCGTGGCCGTGGTCCGCACGTCCGGGTCCACCGGGGCACCCAAGGCAACCCTGCTGACCGTGGAGTGCCTGGCGGCCTCCTCGATGGCCACCGCGCTGCGGCTCAAGGGCGAGGGCCAGTGGCTGCTGACCCTGCCCGTCCAGTTCGTTGCCGGCATCCAGGTGCTGGTGCGGTCCCTCTTTGCCGGCACCCGGCCCTGGGTCATGGACATGTCCGGCGGCTTCACCCCGGAGGCCTTCACCGCGGCCGCGCTGGAACTGACGGACAAGATCCGGTTCACGTCCCTGGTCCCCACGCAGCTCCAGCGCCTCCTGGACCAGCCCTCCCCCGAGACGCTCGCCGTGCTGCGGCGCTTCAACGCGGTCCTGCTGGGTGGCGCGCCTGCGTCCCCGGCCCTGCTGGCCGCCGCCCGCGATGCCGGAGTCCGGGTGGTCACCACGTACGGATCCGCGGAAACGTCCGGCGGCTGCGTGTACGACGGCTACCCTCTGGAAGGCGTCTCCGTCCGGGTGGCTAAAGACGGCCGCATCCTGCTGGGCGGGGACACCGTGGCCGCAGGGTACATCGAAGCCCCTGATGAAGAGACCGGGACGTTCTTCGAAGAGGACGGCGTGCGCTGGTACCGCACCAGCGACCTCGGCTCGATCGACGACGACGGCCGGCTCACCGTGCTGGGCCGGGCCGACGACGTCATCATCACCGGCGGCGTCAAGGTTTCCGCCGGTCACGTGCAGGAGCGGCTGGAACAGGACGACGCCGTCGCGGCGGCGTTCGTGGCCGGGGTCCCCTCCGCCGAATGGGGCCAGGCGGTGGCGGCCTACGTGGCGCTGGCACCCGACCGTGGAGCCGCCGCTGAAGCCGGACCCGGGCAGGAGGCAGGGGATCCCGCCGTCGCCCTTCAACAGCGCTGGCAGCAGGAGCTGGGGGTGCTGGCGCCCAAAACGGTCCGCACCGCGCCGGCGCTGCGGATGTTGCCGAACGGAAAGCCGGACCGGCTCGCCATGACCGCCGAACTCAGCACCCAGCACGGGGGAAAGTAGAGTGGACCTGCACCACCGCGGCGGGTGCGCACGTTCCATCCAGCCGTCTTACCGAAACAACACGAGGTACTAACCGTGGCAACAGCCGCCCAATGGATCCAAGGCGCCCGACTCCGGACGCTGCCGGCAGCGATCGCGCCGGTGCTGATCGGCACTGCCGCAGCCTATGAGATGGGCTCGTTCCTCCTGCCCAACGCCATCCTCGCGGCGCTGGTGGCGCTCCTGCTGCAGGTGGGCGTGAACTTCGCCAACGACTACTCGGACGGCATCCGCGGTACCGATGACGACCGGGTAGGCCCCCTGCGGCTGGTGGGCTCCGGCGCCGCCAAGCCGGAACACGTCAAGTGGGCTGCGTTCGGAACGTTCGCGCTGGCCATGGTGTTCGGCCTGGTCCTGGTGGTCCTCACCCAGGCCTGGTGGCTGATCCTGGTGGGCCTGGGCTGCGTCATGGCGGCGTGGGGCTACACGGGCGGCAAGAACCCTTACGGCTACATGGGGCTCGGCGACCTGTTCGTGTTCGTCTTCTTCGGCCTGGTGGCCACCCTGGGCACCACCTACACCCAGGCCGGGCACATCAGCCTTTCCGCGGTCATCGGGGCCATCGGTACCGGGCTGATCGCCACTGCACTGCTGATGGCCAACAACGTACGGGACATTCCCACGGACATGCAGGCGGGCAAAAAGACCCTGGCCGTGCGCCTCGGCGACAAGCACGCGCGCGAAAGCTACGTCCTGATGCTCGCCGTCGCGATCCTGCTGGTGGTCATCCTGGCACCGGGCCGGCCGTGGATCCTGATTGTGCTGCTGCTCATTCCGGCCTGCCTGATGCCGGCGTGGCTGATGATCAACGGCCGCAAGCGCAAAAGCCTGATCCCGGTGCTGAAGCAGACCGGCCTGATCAACCTCGGCTACAGCGTGCTGTTCTCACTGGGATTGATCCTCAGCCACGGGTTCTAGTTCTTCTTGCTGCTGCCCTTGGCGTTGTTGATGGTGATGTCCGGGTTGGCGTCCAGCAGGGCGTCCTCGGCGTTGGCGTCCTGGACCTCTCCGGCGGAGCGCAGCGGCTTGGCCTTCCCCGAGAACCGGTGCTGCAGGGCTGCGGAGGCAGCGTCGCGCTGCTTCTGGAAGAAGAGGTAGCTGATGGCGAAGGCAATGAGCGCGGCGCAGATGACGGCCATCAGCGCCCCGACCTGCAGGAGCATGAACAGGACGAACAGGGGCAGGAAGATCGCCAGGCGGATCAGGGAATATTTCAAAAAGGCCACTATTCAAGTTTAGCCGCCCCGGCCCGCGGCCCCTGCGCGTCCTGACGATAGACTTGATGGCATGCTCTTCCGTGTGGCTTTGGCCGTCGCAGTCCTCGTCATCTTTGTGTATGGCCTGGTGGACGTGATCCGCACTGAAGGCCGCCTGACCCGCGGGATTTCGAAACCCGCGTGGATCATCGTCCAAATTGTCCTGCCCGTCCTCGGTGCTCTCCTGTGGCTGCTGATCGGCCGGCCGCGGGGCTCTGCGCAGCCGCGGCCCAGCTACCCGCACCCCACCGCTCCGGATGATGACCCGGAATTCCTCCGCAACCTTGAGGCACGCCGCCGCAGCCAGGCTGAGGCCGAACGCCTCAGGAAACTCCGCGACGACCTCGAATCCAAGGCCAAGGAGGACGGCGGGAAGCACCAGCACGGCACCGACGAACACGATGCCGACGGACTGAAATAGCGCTCATGGCGTCCCCAGCCGGCGGCGAAGAACGGCGCCTGTCCGCTCCCCCACCAAGGCCCGGCCTGTCCCACTCCGCCCCACCGCCCATCCCGGCCAGCCCCGCGTTGCCGCGGACCGTCCGTGCCGCCCGCTCGCTCTGGCTCTTCAGCTTTGCCGCCGGACTGGCCGTCCTGCTGGGGTCCTTGGCAGCCCGGGACTCGAACCTGCGGCGGCTTCGCGGGGTGGTGGCGGACATGGCCGCAGGCCGCGACGCCGATTCGGTTGGAACCGCGGCGGACATAGTGTTCTGGGGCAGCATCGTTGCCCTGCTCCTGGTGACGGTGCTTGAGGCTGCTGTCCTGGCCGCCGTGCTGGGCCGCAGGGCATGGGCACGCTGGACATTGATTCCGCTGCTGGCCAGCCATCTCCTTGTCCTTTTTCTGGCGTCCGCCTTCCTGGTCCCCGCCGGTGCCGCCGGCAGCTACGTCGTGATGCTTTGGGGCGCCGGAGTGGTCCTGGCCCTCGCAGGGCTGGTGCTCCTGTTCCTTCCCCCTGCCGGAACCTGGCTCAAGGGCGGGCGCGGCCGGGCCTGAGCGCGGGCCCCTAGGCTGACTGCGGCTGCCGGGCCGTGCCGGTTTCGCTGCCGGTGCAATCCGCCAGGACGCCCTCGCAGCTGCGGATCACCACCCTGCAGACTTCCACGGCAGACCGCGCAGTCAAGGGATTTTCGGACACCCTGCGCCAGCGGGCCAGCACGCCGCGCGCCTCGGCGGCAAGCGCCTCCGGACCCGTGCCGGACGCCACGCCCAGCCGCTGGGATGCTTCGGCGCCCAGGCCCCCGATAAGCCGTTCGGCTTCCGCCGCAAGCTCCGGGGCCAACTCCACTCCCGACGTCCGCAGCGCGGCCAGCAACCGCAGCTCGCGGAATTCGTGCGCGTTGGCCTGCAGCCGCTCCAGGGACTCCGCCAGGCGTTCGGTCCCTTCCCGGGGCCGGCCGGCCAGCAGGCTTTCCACCGCTGCCAGCGCCGTCCTGGCCTTCAGTGCCTCTGCCCTCGCCAGGAACTGACGGTCCAGCAGCTCCAGCAACGGGTCCAGCCCGCTGCGCCTGGCCAGTTCGTGGGCCAGCGGGGTCGGGTCGCCAAGCCCGTTGCGGACCAGGACCACAGCCAGCCGGATGCCAAAGAGTCCGTAGCGTTCCAGCAGTGACGCACGGGCCTCTTCCGTCAGTTCCCGCGGTTCCGCCGAGCGGCGGAACCTGTCGGCCGAAAGCATCATCCTCTCGCGGGCAGTTCGATCAACGGTGGCAAGGAGCCGGAGGGCCTCGAAGTCCGCCTGGCGCAGGGTGCGGGCGCTTTGGGCCAGGAGCCCCGCCACGGGGACGACGCCGAGCGCGAGCTTGCGGAGGTTGGGGTCCCGGCTGTACCGTTCCGCGATGGCACCGGCGGACAGCAGCGAGTCGATTCGTCCGGCTCCCACTTCGTCCGCCCGCGACAGCACTGCAATCGCATTAACGGTGCCCGTGCGGCCGGCGGCCGTGTCGCGGAAGGACTCCAGGAAGCGGATGTCGGATGCGTGCAGGTGCCGCAGGAGGTAGACCACGGCATCAGCTTCCGACGCCGAATCCTCCGGAGTGAGGAACCTGACCGACCGTGCGGACACCTCCTGGGAGAGGGAGGCGATCCCGGGGGTGTCGATCAGGGTCATGGCCTGCAGTGCCGGCGAGGGCCATTCGACGTCGAGGCGCTCCACCTCGTCCGCCCGCGCACCGTCGAGGACGAAGACCAGGCGGCCGTCTGCGCGCTTCAGGGGAAGGTGACGGGGCTCGCCCACAACAGGGTGCAAGGTGATGCGCGGTGTGTGGCCATACCGGTACCAGGTGACAATCCGGGTACATTCGCCGGTGTCGGTTGGCGCGATTTCCTCGCCGATGATGGCGTTCAGCAGGGTGGATTTTCCTGCCTTCACCATTCCCGCAATGGCAATCCTCAACGGCTCGGCCAACCGCTGCGCATGGCCCTGCAGCGCCTGGATGGCGGGCGGGTCATCCGCATACACCTCGAGTGCCTCGCGGATCAGCCCTGCGGTTCCGGCCGTGGTGGACGCCGTCATCCGACCCCCGCCGCAGAACGGGCACCGGCAGCGGAAACTTCGGCAGACACCGCTTCCGCGGCGCGGTGCAGGGCATCCACCTTTTTGAGTTCAGCCTTGATGTCCTGAATGCGGCCCTCCCTTTCCTGGGCGTAGGAATTGGCTGCCTTCTGGGCTGCTGCCACCGAATCCGACAGGGACCGGTGGTATTCGTCGGCGATCTCGGTGAAGTGGTCCCGGATGGTGCGCTGCACCAGGCGCAACCTGTCCTTCAACTGCTTTCCCACCTGGAACGTCACATCGTCCAGCTGCCGCCTGACCAGCGCCTTGGCCTCCCCCTGCCGCCGCTTCAGCCGCGTTTCCTTGTCCTCCCGGTAGGCCTTGCGTCCCAGCAGCAGCCCGGCGCCCACCGAGAGCGGATTGATCAGGGCCATCCCGAAAATGCCGGTCAGCAGCCCAAACATCAGGACGCCTCCGTAGGACCCGCGCATACCGATGAGGACCTTCTGGATGGGGTTCACGCGGCCAGGGTCCAGCGCCGGCATCTCGTCCACCGGGTCCAGCGCGTCTCCGGACTCCGCAACATGCAGGACGGGCAGGGCCACCTCGTCGGCGGCAAAGTGTTCGGCCACCTGTGCCGCCAGCCATTGCGACCGCTCGCTGGTCCAGACGAACGTGTCCGAAACCGCTGCGGCAACGCATTCCTCCAGCCATTGGGAGAATTGCGTCCAGACCGGCCCTGGGTCGCCCTGGTCGATGGCCGTCTCGGCTTCCCTCTGGATCCGGCGCAGGCGGTCGCGGAGGTCGTATTCCATGTCGGCGATGAGGTCGTTGATGCCATCGCTGAGCGTCAGCTGCCACCTTGCCGAGCGCTTCCGCAGTTCGTCCGCCTCCGCCTTGGCCTGTTCCAGGGCTGCTAGCATCTGCGGGGTGCCGCGGGGGTTCTCCAGCGCCTCAAGCTCGGACTGCAGGGACAGGCGGAGGTTCTCGGTGACCGAGAGCAAGTCCTGGCTGACGGAGCGGCGCTGGATGCGCTGGGCCTTTCCCACGATCTCATTGCGCAGGTGGGCCACCAGGTCCGGGAAACCGGATTCACTGTTGAGCTCGGCGTCCTGCAGCCGTGAGGCCTCCAGGCGGAGGTCGGCCGACAACGGGAACAGCGGGATGTCAGGTGCCACCTGCTCCAGGTGGGCCCTGTCCAGCTCCTCGACGCGCCGCCAGTCCGGGTAGAGGTCTGTCTTGGACAGGACCGCGGCCACGCTGGGGGTAATCCGCATGGCCTGGCGCAGGAACCGCAGCTCCGGTTCCGTGTACTCCTGGGATGCGTCCGAGACCAGCAGCATGGCGTCCGCGGTGGGCAGGGCGGTGAGGGTGGTCAGGGTGTGGGCCGAGCCCATGCCGCCAACGCCCGGGGAGTCGATGATGGTGAGGCCGCCGGTCAGGATGCGGCGGGGCAGGCAGACTTCGGCTGCCGTGAGGTCGCGGCTGTTTCCCGGGTTGCCCTGCTCGGAGACAAGGGCCGGCAGGTCGGAAAGTTCGATGGGACGGCGCTCCACGCCGTCCTCCGCGGCCAGGCCGTGCGCGTCCCCGGCAGGGGTGTCCGTCGCGGGGACCAGGACGGCGGCCGAAGCCGGTTCGCCGTAGCGGACGATGGTGGGCAGGGAAGTGGCGATGTCGTCGTCCACCGGGCAGACCGGAGCGTTGACCAGGGCGTTAATGAGCTTGCTCTTGCCCTGTTTGAACTCCCCCACCACAATGACCCTGATGCTGGGGTCCTGCAGCCGGGCCATTGCCTGCTCAAGCCTTCGGCGGAGGTCAGCGCGGTCCCCGTCGCCCACCAGCTGGAGCCCCTGTTCCAGGAGCTTCACCAGCTGTCCGGCTGTCATGGGCCCCGGTGGCCTTACCGGTCCTGCCTCTGCCACAGCGTGTCCCCCTGCCCAGTGCCCGCCCGCGCGGCGGTTCGCCTTACGGAACTAGCGTGTTACAGCGCGGTGGAGTCGTCAACCACTGCATCATCGATGGCCGCATGGTTGTCCGGGTCCACATCAGTGTGCGTGGAGCTGTCCTCCGTGAAATCGAGTTGGTTGTCGGCGGCCACCAGGCTGTCCTCCGCGAGGCTCGTGGCCGGGTTGTCCTGGAAGGCGTCGTCCGCGTGGACTTCCACTGCCGTGGCCATGGAACTGTCCTGGTTGAAGGAATCGTCCACATCCACGGCACTGTTCGTGGAATTGTCGTTGAACGAGTTCCTGGCGTCGAGGTCCATGTCGGTACTGACGGAATGGTCCGAATAGTCCGGGTGGTAGGAATTGTCCGGGCTGTCGTTAAAGGAATCGTCCACGTCCAGGTCGAGGTCGGTATTGAAGGAGCCGGAGATGTCCGTCTCCTCGGTGCCGATGCTGACGTCACCGCCGGCATGGACGGAGTTGTCCGTGGAGCTATCGGTCGAATGGTCGGTGTTGTAGGAATCCCTGACGTTGTTGGAGTCCCGGACAGCGGCGTCGTCACCGGCGGCGACGGCACGGTCGCCGGAAGCCACCGCGGCGTGGTTGTCGAACCACTGCTCCACGTCCCCATCCGCCCAGATGTTCTGGTTGACGGACTGGTCCGTGATGGTATCCCGGTCGTCCAGCATGGTGGTCTGGGTGGTGTAGGAGAAGTGGTTCACCACGTTTTGGAGCTGCTGTACCGCGTGGGCATGGTCAGCCTGGTCGTAAGTGGCGCCGCCGTAACCTGCAGCCATCCCGCCGGCGTGGATGGCCGGGGCGTTTCCGGCGTGTGTGGCGGAAACAGCTGCGGACCCGGGCCACATGCTGCCGGCGTTTCCCCGGACGAAGGACAAGGCATTGAGGGTGATGGGCGCATAGTCGAGGACGACTGGCATCGCGGCGTCAACGTCGGCCGAGCACACGTTGGCCAGCCCGTGTTCCTCAAGCGCCCTTTCCGGGTTATCCAGGAACGCCTGGACCGCTTCCCGGTCCCCAAAAAGTTGCATGAGGAACTGGACAAGGTCATTTGCGAGCGTTGGCATATGCGTGGTCCTCACATCTTCATTGAGTTGTGGATCATCCGGTGAACGTATCCGAGTGTTTCAAACCTAGATACGTCGCCGGGGACAGGGCATCGGGCGCATCCCCCCTACCCGCGAATGCCGTTCCGGGGCGCCAGCACCTCCGCGCGTAGGGGTATTAGGGTTATTCCTGCTGTGGATTCAACTGCTGGGAATGCTCCACGCCAAGGGACAGGCGGAGGCGGGCCAGCAGGTCTGACCTGTTTTCCGCCCCCAGCCGGCGCCGGATCCTGGCGATGTGGTGCTCCGCCGTCCTGGGCGAGATGTAGATCGCCTCGCCGATCTCCCGGTAGGTCTTGCCCTCGAGCACCAGCCTGGCCACTTCCTTTTCGCGCTCGCTCAAACCGGACGCGTCCGGCTGGGCCCCTTTGCCTCCGTTGTCGGCACCGGTGCCGGCCTGCACTTCCGCTGCCCCCGACGCTCCGCCGGCGGGACTTCCCTGCGGATGAAGGTCCCGGGCGCACGAGAGCAGGCGCATCATGTCGCGCCGCTCCTCGGCACGGGCCGCGGCGTGGCCGGCGAGCCGGGCACCTTCCCATGGCATTCCCACCGCACCGAGCAGCCTTGCCGCGCCCTCCACCTCCGCGGTCCGGAAGCGGCCGGCCAGCACGGAGACCCAGGCTTTGCCCGCCGTGGCGAGGACGGCGGCGAGCTGGCTGTGGGCAGACGCCCGTGCCAATGCTGTTGCGTGCGGGGCGAGATCGGCCGGGCTTTCGCTCAGCAGCGCAGCCTGCACGGCGGACCAGTGCAGGGGAACGGCCCACAGAGCAGGGCCGCCCAGGCGCCCCAGCAGCTTCCAGGCGTCCTCCAGGTACTGCGCCACGCGGCGCGTCTCACGCAGCCTGGCGGCGGCGATGAGCAGTTCCCCCCACGGCAGCAGGTTGTACAGGTCCACTGATGTGTGGAGCATGGCTTCGCGCGCCCGTTCCCATGCCCTGATGAGCTCGGGAACGTCGCCGTTCCTGCGGGCAAGGCCCACTTCCAGGGCCGCGCTCATGAACTCATCGCGCGGGACCAGCGGCCAATGGTTTGCTTTGGCCGCTTCCGTGGCCGCCAGCCGGGCGTCCTCCGGTTTGTCCTGCATCATGGCTGCCCAGGCCTGGAGCAGCAGGAGCCTGGGCTGGGCAGTATGGCCGCCCTGCCCGGCTGCCGCGGCTGCCCGGCAGACGGTTTCGGCCAGGTGTGGTTCCCCGCTGTGCAGGGCCAGCAGGGCCGCCAGCGCGGCGGGCGTTTCGGGCAGTGGAAGGGTTGTGCCTGCAGAGTTCAGCATGTCCGAGGCGTGGATCAGGATGGGGATGCCCTGGTGCGGTTTGTCTCCCAGGGATGCGAGGATTCCCTGGCCGGTCTGCACGAGGGCGGCCGCGAGGAGCGTTGGCGAGGCCGCGGGAGCCTCAGGCTGGAAGAAGGCCTCCGCCGCTGCCCGGTCACCGGCGCCGATCATGGCGACGGCAGCGAGCGGCGCGGAGGGTCCCACCCGTCCCGGGCCCAGCCAGCTGTACACGTCCGCGCCCCGGGCCAGCATGCCGCGCTGAGCCCACACGGCAGCAGCGACGTCGGCGCCGCGGCGCACGTCCGGCGGATCCGGGCTGACCAGGAGGGCATCGATGATGCGGGCCGCTGCGTCGAGTTCCCCGTCACCAGCGGCGGCCTGGGCGCGCCGGGCTGCCAAGGCAAGCGGATCGGAGCCGGCCAGGAGTGCTTCCTCGTAGAGCTGCGATGCAAGGCGGGGGTCTGTTTCCAGCAGGGCGTCCGCCGCCTGCTCCAGTTCCGCAGCCACCCGGGGATCCGCCAGGCCGCCCCTGGCCAACTCGCGGGCCAGGTTGCCAAGTGGTTGGCCCGCGGACGCGAAAACCGTCACCAGCTCGCGCTGGAGCGCGTGGACTTTGGCGGTGGGCGCGGCACTCAGCAGCGCGTGCTGGGCGGTCCCTACCACCGTGCCGTCCGGCGTCAGCAGTCCGGCGGCTTCGGCGCGGTCCACCAGGGAATCGAGGTCCTCCACGGTGCCACTCATCAACTTGTGCTGGAGGTCCGCGGGCAGCGGGCCGGGCAGGGCGAAGCCAACCGAAAGCGCCAGCAGCAGCTCCCGCAGGGCAGCGTTCGCGCCTTTCAGCTGTTTGGCCATCAGCTCCGCCACATGGGGTGGGTGCCCCTGGTGGTCCGGTGCGGTGTGCAGTGGTACGGGCCGCTCTGCCCGCTGCAGGTTTCCATCCATGTCAGGCCCCCGGTGAGGTGGTCGAGGCCGTTGCGACGGCAGTTTCAATGGGACTGGCGGTGGCGTCCTCCGGAGTGGGTGACGGTGCAACGGCCGGGGTGGGCGTCAGGTCAGCCGTAGGCGAAACGACGGGATCACCTGTCGGGTCCGGGGCCGCCAGGGTGGTGGGCACTACGGTCGGCGTTGGTTCCCCGGTGCCGGGGGACGACGTGCCGGGATCAGGGGTAGGGGTGCCGGAACCCGACGGATCGCCGGTGCCGCTGGGCGACGGCGTGCCCGGGTCCGTCGTTGTTGGCTGGGTGGTGTCCGTGGGTGTGGGCGTCGCAGGGTCCGGCGACGCCGTGTCAACCGGGGCGGGGCCTGTTGGGGCGGCCTCGGCGGTGCCCGGCGGCATTGCCGGACCCACGGTGGCTGAATCAGGAATGATACCCGTCCCTGTTGCACCCGCGTCGGCTCCGGGAGGAGGATTCCCGCCGGCGGCTGCCGCACCGCCCGGGTTTGCTCCGCCCACGGCCGCTTCTCCGCCGGACGCCTGCCGCGTGGTGGGTGAGGCGGATACGTCAAGTCCGGGTACCTGCCCGATTGGCTTCCGGACACTCGCTTCGATGCCTGCCAGCGGCTGGGGCGCATCCACCGTTGGTGTCGCGCCTGCACCCGGAGTTGCCTGGCCGGTGGAGCCGCCCTCCGTGCTGGCGCCGGCCTGCGGGACGAACATGGCGGTCAGGCTTCCAAAGCCGTCGGGACTTTGCGCGGCAGTTGCCGTAAGGACCGTCAGGAGTGCAGCCGCCGCGGCGACGGCAGTGATGCGGACGGTGGGTTTCGGTGCATGGGCGCCCCTTCCACCGTGCCACTCACGCCCGCTGGCGCCATGCCCAGGCCCGGCTCCCGCCGTCGCATATTTGCGCGACCAGCTGGGCATCGCCGGTCCGGTCGGGGCGGGTGGCACGGCCGGGGGTACGACGCCGGCCGGCGCCCCTTCGCTGCGCGCATCAGTCCGTGCCGCAAGGGCTTCCTTGGCTTCAGTTCCCGCCGGTGCCGCCGTTTCCAGGGCTGCTGCGGTATGGGCCAGAAGCGCCGCCACGGCCGCCCCCAGGCAGATGGAGGACTTGGGGTCCGCGTCCACTGCTATGGGCCGGTCCAGCTCCTCTGAGACCACCTGGGCCACCAGCGGGATCCGCGACGAACCGCCGATCAGCAGCACCGTCGACAGGTCCGCCGGCGCAAGGTGGAGCTGGGCCAGGGAGTGTTCGAGCGCGTCCACCGTTTCCCGCACGGGCTCTTCGATCAGGGCCTCAAACTCTGAACGGACCAGGCGGACCTGCTGCTGCACGCCCGGCAGGAGCACCGGAATGCTTGCCTCGCTGTCCGCAGACAGGGCTTCCTTGGCTTCCACGCATTCGCGCCGGAGCCGGGCCAGGGCGCCGAGGACCGCGGGATCGGTGGCATCAAGGTCCGCCAGGGCATTGCCGGTATGGGCGGCGACGTAGCTGAAGACCGCAGCGTCGAAATCGGCGCCGCCGAGGTCTTCAATGCCCTCGGGGCGGCCAAGCAGTTCGAAGCGGCTGGTGCCGGCCTTCCTGAGGACGGCGGTGTCGAAGGTGCCCCCGCCGAGGTCGTACACGGCGATGGTGCTGCCTTCCTCCACGCGCACCTGGGATGCGTAGTGCAGTGCGGCGGCCTCGGGTTCGGGGAGGAGGGTCACGTTCTGCACGCCGTGGGCGGTGAGGGCCTCGCGGATCACGGACAGCCGGTGGCTGCCCCAGGCGGCCGGGTGGGTCAGGTAGACGGCCGACGCCGGACCGCCCTCGCGTTCTGCGGCCCGGTCTGCAACCCAACGGGCGACGGTGGCGAAGACGTCCTCCGGCTGCAGTGACAGGGTGCCAAGGATGATGGGCACGTCGTCGCCGATGCGGCGTTTGAATTCACGGGCAACGCGTTCCGGTGAGTCCAGTCCGCGGCGTTCCGCAGCCTCGCCCACCAGGACGGTGCCTTCCTCCGGGAAGTAGACCACGGAGGGGATGGAAGCTCCACGCGCGCCCAGGGGCAGGCACTCGGGCACAGCGGAAGGACCTTGGTGAAAGCGAACCACGGCGGCTGCCGTGAAACTGGTCCCGACGTCTACGGCGAGTGCGTAGCTCATTGTTACCTCGGAAGGCTGGCCGTCCACATGCAAGCTTCATCACAGTGAACGTCACCAACGTAGCATTCCGAGGGACCCGGGGACAGCCCTGTTGCTACATCGCATGGTTATTTGGCGGGCAGGTGCCGCGTTGTGCGTGGTTTCCCGGTTGCTGCCGGCCGGGAAGGCCCTCCTAGAGGCCGGAGTAGGAGTGGAGCCCGTTGAACAAGGTGTTCACGATGGTGAAGTTGAAGATCACGCAGAAGTAGCCCACGATCGAGAGCCAGGCGGCGCGGGTACCGGTCCAGCCGCGCGTGGCACGCGCGTGCAGGTATCCGGCGTAGACAACCCAGATCACGAACGTCCATACCTCTTTGGTGTCCCAGCCCCAGAACCGGCCCCAGGCCTTTTCGGCCCAGATGGCTCCGAACATGAGAGTGAAGGTCCAGCCAATGAAGGCGATGGCGTTGATCCGGTAGGACAGGTTCTCAAGGCTCAGTGCGGAGGGCACCAGGCGCATGAAACCAAGTTTGTCGGTCCCGCCGGCGGCAACGGTCTTCTGCCGGTGGGACTGGACCAGCTGCAGTGCCGACATCGCGAACGTCAGGGTGAAAAGGGCGGAGGAGAGCACGGCGATGGAAACGTGGATGACCAGCCAGTAGCTCTGCAGGGCGGGAACGAGGTGGCCGACGGGGGTCCAGAAGGCCACCGAGGCGGCCACCATCATGATGATCACCAGGCCCACCACGAAGGTGCCCAGGAAGCGCAGGTCGCGGCGGATGAGCGAGAGCAGGAATACGGCCGCCACCAGGAAGGCGCCGGTGGTGAGGAATTCGTACATGTTGCCCCATGGCACGCGCCCGGCTCCCAGCGCCCTGGTGACCACGCCGGCGGCATGGATCAGGACTGCGAGGGTGGTCAGGGCCACGGCGACCCGCGCCGGAACGCGGCGTTCCGCGGCATACTTCATGTCGCCGCCCGCCGTCACGATGCCTTCCGTTCCTGCGCCGCCGGCCTTGGCAGTGGACGACGACGGGCGCTCGGCACGGTCGGCCGGCCCGCTCAGGCGGCCCCCGGCAGATCCCGTGGCAACGCCGGCTCCCACGGGAACCCTGGCGGCGGTCCCGGCCTGGGCGGCCTTGAGGTCCACGGCGCGCAAAGCTTTGCTGCTCTTGGCCAGGTCCCAGGCGAAGGCAATGAAGGCCACCGTATAGGTGCCCGCCGCCAGCAGCATGAAGAGTTCGCTGTACTGGCCCATGGTTTCGTTGATTCCAAATGGCATTACTGGTCCTTTTTGGGCCCGGTGGGGCCTGCTGGGGTGCTGACGGAGCCTGCGACATTATCGCCTGCCCGGCTGGGAGTTTGCTGGGACGGGGCGGCGCCTGCGGAAGCGGCATCCCCAGGGACCGCCTCGTCAGGCAATTGCCACTCTGCGGCGAAGAGTTTCCGCAGCGCTGCTGCCTCGCCGGCCAGGCGGTGGTCCTCACCGCGGGCCAGGAGCCCGTATTCCACCATGGTGCGGCCGTCGGCGGCGGTGCCGGTGCGTACCCAGACGCGCCGGCGGTTGACGTAGAGCGAGAGGATCAGGCCTGCCACGGCCAGCAGCGCGAAGACAAGGGCGGACAGCTGCCCGGGATTGTGGTGGATGTCCACGCCGATGTACCGCTTGACGCCGTCGAAGCTGATGCTGCCCTTGCCGTCGGGCAGCGTGTAGGTGGAGCCCGGTGCCAGCGTAATGCCGCCGGCAGCCAGGTTCCGGGCGTTAAGCGGGGTCAGGTTCTTGACATCCAGTTCGAAGACGTTCTGCGGGGCACCCTTGTTCAGGCCCAGGTCGCCGTAGTACGAGTTCAGGGTCAGCTGCGGGTTGAACAGCTCGGGGTCGGCGCTGAAGGAGACATTCTTGTCCGTGACGAACGCGGTGGGGAGGAAGAAGCCCACGAAGCCCAGCTGGTCCGGCTGGGCGTCAGGGACCTTGATCACTACGGAGGAGTAGTAGTTCTCGCCCTGCAGCTTTGCGACCACCGGGCCCTGCATGGCCACGTTGCCCGCTCCGTCCCGGATGGTCACCACCGGGGCGTAACCGTTGCCGGTGAGGTAGATGCTGGTGCCTCCCAGGCTCACGGGGTCGTTGACCTTCAGGGTCTCCTGCTTGGGCGGAGCGTCCGGGTTTTCCTTGGTGGTTACCGTGGCGGCAAAGTCGATGGGCTGGCCGAACTTGCCCTTGGATTCACGGTCGAACGTGATGTTGAACTTGTCCAGCTGCAGCGAGTAGGGCTGGAGCTGGCTGGGCTGGAAGTTGGTTCCCGGGTTGAACTGGTCGTAGCCCACCAGGGTGTTCACGAACGTGTCGCCTTCGACCAGGATGCGCTGGCCGCTGTACCCGAACAGGCCGCCGGCTGCCACGGACACCAGGACGCCGATGAGCGAGGTGTGGAAGACCAGGTTGCCCACTTCCTTCATGAAGCCGCGTTCGGCACCCAGGGACGGAAGGGCGCCGTCGGCATCCCTGACCTCCACCCGGTAGCCGCGTTTCCGCAGCACCCGGGCCGCGCCGTTGATGGCGTCCGACGACGGGATGGCCGCACCGGAGGGGATCACCAGGGTGCCGTATTCGGGCAGCCGGGAGAGGCGCTGCGGGGTCCGCGGCGGCTGGGAGCGCATGGCCTTGTAGTGGGCGATGGCGCGGGGTACCACGCAGCCGATCAGGGAGATGAACAGCAGCAGGTAGATCGCCGAGAACCAGGCCGAGGAGTAGACGTCGTAGAGCTGCAGGGAGTCCAGCAGCTTGCCGTAGTCAGGGTGGTCCTTGATGTACTGGGTTACCACCGCCGGGTTTGCCGGGCGTTGCGGGAACAGTGATCCCGGGACCGCGGCGACGGCCAGGAGCAGCAGCAGGAACAGCGCGGTGCGCATGCTGGTCAGCTGGGTCCAGGCCCACCGCAGCATGCCCTTGGGTCCCAGGGCCGGAAGGGCGGCCTGGGCTTTCGCCTCTGCCACAGGGGCGGATTGCTTCTTCTTTACGTTCACACGCTCGCTCATCAGATCGGCAACTTCACGTCGGTTTGGAACCAGTACTGCAGCCCGGTCACCCAGGCACCCCACACCCCGGTGGCCATCAAAATCCCGAGCACCACCAGGATCCCGCCGCCGGTCCGCTGGATGGCCACGCGGTGCTTGCGGAAGAACGCCATGACGCCCATCCCCCGGCGCAGGGCCAGGGCGATCAGCAGGAATGGGATGCCAAGTCCCAGGCTGTAGACAAAGGCCAGGAAAGCACCCTTGGCCGCAGAGGATCCGCCGGAGAGGCTGAGCAGCTGCACTGCGGAGTAGGTGGGGCCGATGCACGGGGCCCAGCCCAGGCCGAAGGTCAGGCCCAGCAGTGGCGCTCCCCAGAGCCCGGCGGGCGGCTTGGCGTGGATCTTCGCGTCACGCTGCAGCCAGCTGAAACCGCCCATGAAGACGATCCCCATGATGATGACCAGGACGCCCAGGAGCTGGGTGATCCAGGCATTCTGGCTGCCCGTAATCAGCGTGCCCAGCTGGCCGAATGCACCGCCCAGCAGGACGAAGATCACGGAGAAGCCCAGGACGAACAACCCAATGCCCGCCAGCATCCGCCCGCGTTTCTGCTTCTGCAGGTCCACGCCGCTCAGGCCGGTCACATAGCCCAGGTATCCGGGAACCAGGGGAAGGACGCACGGCGAAAGGAAGGACACCAGTCCTGCCAGCAGGGCCACCGGAATGGCGAGCAGGAGGGAGCCGCTGAGGATGGCTTCGGCGAAGGGGCTGTTCACGGTCCCGGCCCGTCCCTATTCCGCCACGGCGGCGGTGATGAGGGCTTTCAGGGTGCCCTTCTCGATTTCCCCGAGGACGCGAGAGGCCACGCGGCCCTGCTTGTCCAGCACCAGCGTGGTGGGTACGGCGCCGGGCGGGACCAGGCCCGACACGGAGAGCAGGACGCTGCCGTCCTTGTCGTCAAAGCTGGGGTAGGTCAGGTTGAAGGTCTTCTCGAACGCTTCGGCCGTGGGCTTCTCGTCCCGGAGGTTGACGCCGAAGAACTGCACGCCCTGGTCCTTGAACTCCTGGTGCAGCTCCTCCAGGAGCGGCGCCTCCACGCGGCACGGCGCGCAGGCGGCGAACCAGAAGTTCAGGACGCTGACCTTGCCCTGGAAGTCTGCGGGGGTCACGGCGGCGCCGCTGAAAAGCGCTCCCTGGATCTGCACGGCTTCCTTGCGGTCCCCGGCGGCGAACTCGGTTACGGAGCCGTCGCCGGCAACATAGTTCTTGTTGTCACCGGCCTTGGCCTGCTTGGCCAGGGCATCCTCCTGGGCGCAGCCGGACAGGCCAAGGGTCAGCGCGGTCAGGGCCATGCCGCCTGCCGAGAGCAGGCTCCGGCGCGAGGGAAGGTTGTTGTTGCTCACTGCTAGGCTCCAGGGGTGCTGGCGGCACCGGGAAGAAGGGACGCCGCAGGCTCGCTGTACTCGACCCGCAAAAGCGAGCCGTCGTCGTCGAAAACCAGGGACGTAAGGGATGTCAGGGTGCACTCGCGCTTGCGCGGGTCGTGCCACAGCGGCCGGCCCTCCGCACTCAGCCGTGCCGCCCAGATTGGAAGCTGGTGGCTGACGAGGATGGCCTCGGGGCCAGCGGCACCAAAGTCGCCGCCGGCCAGTTCGATGGCGCGCAGCCGTGCGTCCTGCACCGCAGCCGCCACTCTTGCCGCCTGCTCCTTGTACGGTTCGCCCCACGACGGGCGCAGCGGGTTGACCAGGCGAGGCCAGTGCTTTGGCCGGCGGAGTTCAGCCTTGGTGACCTTCATGCCCTCAAAGTAGTTTTCCGCTTCTATGATGCGCTGGTCGGTGTGGATCTGCAGGCGCAGCGCTTCCGACGTCGGCCGCGCGGTTTCCTGCGCACGGTCAAGCGGTGAGGCGGCCAGGTAGGTAATCCGGGCGCCGCGCTCGGCGCGCTGCCGGAAGTGCTCGGCCAGGGTCCGGGCCATCTCCTGCCCCAGCTCGGAGAGGTGGAATTCCGGGAGCCGTCCATAGAGAACGCCGTCGGGATTGTGGACCTCGCCGTGGCGGAGCAGATGGACAGTGGCTTGGGGCATGTTTACCAGTTTCTCAAAGATGGCGTGCGATCCGAAATCTCCGGGACGCGCTTTCTACAAAGAGTAGAACTTAAGTTTCTGAAGAAATGTTCCGAAAGCTGGAACAAAACATGCAAACGCATGTTTATACTGGATGCAGCAAGATAGTTGAGGCTTCAACCGATGAAGATTCAACCGCAGGACCACAGCAGGCATTCACACCAAGGAGCAACATCATGGCACTTCCCGCAGACGTCACCACCGGCACCTGGACCCTGGACAACTCCCACAGCGAGATCGGCTTCACCGTCCGGCACGCCGGCATCAGCAAGGTCCGCGGCCAGTTCAAGGAAGCCGAGGCCACCCTGAGCCTCGCCGAGAACGTGGCCGACTCCAAGGTCAACGCCACCATCAAGACCGCCAGCTTCGACTCCGGCGACGCCAACCGCGACGGCCACGTCCGCGGCGAAGACTTCTTCGACGTCGAGAAGTTTCCGGAGATCTCCTTCGTTTCCAACGCGATCGTCCCCAAGGGCGACGCCTACGAGCTCCAGGGCGACCTCACCATCAAGGGTGTCACCCGCCCCGTGGCCCTCGAGACCGAGCTCCACGGCGTGGCCGTCGATCCGTTCGGCAACACCCGCGCCGGCCTGACCGCCGAGACCACCATCAGCCGCAAGGACTTCGGCCTGACCTGGAACGCCGTCCTCGAAGCCGGCGGCGTCCTGGTCAGCGACAAGGTTGCCATCAACCTGGAACTTGCCTTCATCGCCCCCGCAGCATAACTTCCCCATCCGGCGCACCCCGGCACCAGGCCTTTCCCGGCCCGGCGCCGGGGTGCGCTGTTTAAAGGCGCCGTTCCAGGTCACAGTTCTGTGCGTGAATACCGCCCGCATCACCCACATCTCCGCCGCCGGGGGTACGGTGGAGCTAAGCCATGCTGGGGGGAAGGCTGAGGACCGAATCCCGGCAGCCCACCTGGATCCCGACCTGCAGAAGGAACGCCCATGAGTACTCCTCCCGTCCCGCCTCCCGCGCCCCAAGACCCCTATTCCGGCAATGACCAGTCCGGCAGCCAGCAGCCCGGACCCGAGCAGCCGCGCTACGGCCAAAACGCGCCCCAGTACGGCCAGAACGCACCGCAGTACGGCCAGAACCAGCCCCAATACGGCTCGCAGCCCCCGGCAGCACCGCAGTACGGCCAGAATGCGCCGCAGTACGGTTCCCCATATGGCCAGAATGCTCCCCAGTACGGGCAGTCGCCCTATGGCCAGTCCCCGTACGGCCAATACCCCTCGGAGCAGCCCCAGCCGGCGGGAAGCAACGGCATCCCGCAACTGGTGAACATCTCGTTCTGGCTGCTGATCGCGTCCGCGGTGATCTTTGTCGTTTCCGTGCTCGCCGGCCTCACCCAGCTCGATGACCCACAGTTCCGTCAGGCTTTTGAGCAGCAGGTGAAAGCCAGCGGAGCGGCCGTTACGTATGACGACATCAAGAGCGTCATCGCCGGCACGCTGGTGGTCTTCGCGATCATCGGCGTCGCGCTCTACCTGCTGGTGGCATTCTTTGTCCGCAAGGGCAAAAACTGGGCACGCATCCTCGGAACCGTGTTTGCAGCGCTCTCCGTTTTGGGCCTGTTCGGGGTCCCCACCTTCGGAACGCTCGGGACGGTCCTGGGCATCGCCGCCATTGTCCTGCTCTACCTCCCGGCCGCTGCCCCGTACTTCCGGAAACAGCAGCCGTTCGCCAACCCCTATTCCGGCGGCTTCGGCAACCCTTACGGGCGGTAACGCCTACGGCAGAACGCAGCGGTGGCCCGGGATGTCCAGCATCCCGGGCCACCGCTTTTAAACCTGGGCTCAGGCCGGCTGTCCCGGCGCCTGCGCCCGTTGGGCGTGATAGGCCAGGATCTGGAGCTCGGTGGCCATGTCCACTTTGCGGAGGTTCACTCCTTCAGGGACCTGCAGCATGACGGGAGCGAAGCTGAGCACGCTGTGCACACCGGCCGCCACCACCCGGTCGCAGATGCCCTGGGCCACCGCGGCGGGAAGTGCCAGCACCACCATGTTGGCCCCGGTGCGGTGGAGGACGGTCTCGAGGTCTGCCACGTCGCTGACCCGCAGCCATCCCACCTCGTTGCCCACCACCATCTGGTCCGCGTCGAAAATGGCCACCACGTCGAAGCCCCGCGATTCGAAGCCGCCGTAGCGCGCCAGTGCTTTGCCCAGGTTTCCGGCTCCGACGATGGCCACTTTCCAGTCATGGGTCAGCCCCAGGGCCGCAGCGATGTGGCGGCTCAGGTACTGCACCTCATAGCCCACTCCCCTGGTCCCGTAGGACCCCACATGGGACAGGTCCTTGCGCAGCGTGGAGGAACTGACGCCGGAGGCTTCCGCGAGCGATTCCGACGAAACACGCTCAACCCCCTCGGCCAGCAGCGTATTCAGGGCACGCAGGTATAGCGTCAACCGGGCCACGGCGGCGGGAGGAATCTGCTTGGCCGGTGAGCCCGCGGCATCCGGCACGTCCGGCACAGGCTGGGGGGTTGAATCCAAGGACGTCATTCGCATCCCCCTACTTGGCCATGGCGCGCCGCAGGACGCGTTCCAGCCGGGCTTCGTCGATTTTCCAAAAGTCGCGCTGCACCCCGTCCACCAGGACCACGGGAATCTCTTCTGCGTAGCGCTCGCGCAGTTCGGGCTGGTTGTCCACCAGCTCTTCGCGCCATTCAAGGCCCAACGCGGAAGTGACCCGGCCGACGGCGTCGCGCGCCTCTTCGCAGAGGTGGCACTCAGCTTTGGTGACCAGGACGACGCGGGGGGTAGCCATGGCTTAACGGTATCGCCGTTCGCGCCGTGCAGTTGACGCCGACCGCGCCGGC
The DNA here is from genome assembly GCF_030812615.1 of Pseudarthrobacter niigatensis. Taxonomy (NCBI): domain Bacteria; kingdom Bacillati; phylum Actinomycetota; class Actinomycetes; order Micrococcales; family Micrococcaceae; genus Pseudarthrobacter; species Pseudarthrobacter niigatensis. The sequence goes on from NZ_JAUSTB010000005.1 coordinate 260,565, forward strand.
CATGTGGATTGACTAGACTCAAGTCCATGCCCGAGGAGAAATACGTTGCCGTCGTTACACGGCCGGTTGCTGCCCCGCAGCCCGGTGAGGCGGCGTTTTTCGACGTGGACAATACCTTGATGCGCGGTGCCAGCCTCTTCCATGTGGCCCGCAAGATGCACCAGCGGGGGGCGTTTACGCTCACTGAGGCTGCCGGGTTCGCGTGGAAGCAGTTCAAGTTCGTGGCGCGCGGGGAAAACATCGACGACGTCCATGCGGTCCGCGATTCGGCCCTGACACTCGCTGCCGGCATCACGGTTGACGACATCAAGGCGCTGGGCGAAGAGGTCTACGACGAGATGATCGCGTCGCGGATCTGGCCAGGTGCCAAGGCGTTGGCTGAACAGCACCTCCGGGTGGGCCGCCGCGTCTGGCTCGTAACGGCCACGCCCATCGAAGTGGCCACGGTGATCTCCACCCGGCTGGGGCTGACGGGGGCCTTGGGCACGGTGGGGGAAGTGTCGGACGGTATGTACACCGGACGCCTGGTGGGAGACATCCTCCACGGTTCGGCCAAGGCGGTAGCCGTGCAGGCCATCGCGGACCAGGAGGACCTGGACCTCAAGCGCTGCTGGGCGTACAGCGATTCCTACAACGACGTTCCGCTACTTTCGCTGGTGGGCCACCCGGTTGCCATCAACCCGGACGCGAAGCTCCGCCGCCACGCCCGCGACCGGAACTGGCCGGTCTACGATTTCCGCGCCGGCCGCCGCGCCGCCACCCTTGGCCTCAAGGCAGCAACCTTCGGCGGCGCCATCTACGGCCTCTGGAAAGGCTTCGCCCGCATCCGCGGCCCCCGGGCGTAGCCAAAAAAATGCCCGCCGCCTTGGAGGGCGACGGGCATCTTCACGCTGTTCGAAGTATTGCTACTTCTTGTTGCGGCGCTGGTGACGAGTCTTGCGAAGCAGCTTGCGGTGCTTCTTCTTGGCCATACGCTTGCGACGCTTCTTGATAACTGAACCCACGAAAGTTCCTTACAAACTAGATGCAGTACCTGCCTGATGGGAAATGTCCGTGGACAAAGCTACGAACTGAACAACTGACAGATTCTTACAATGACGTAAAACGTTCCTTAACAGGGTACCGCTTATCGGGAGCGGCTCAGGACAGGCCGCCTCAGGCGGTCTCGCTGTGGCCGTCCACAACAGCGCCCTTAAGGTACTGTTCGACGGCGTTTTCGGGGACCCGGTAGGAGCGGCCGAAGCGCACCGCCGGCATTTCGCCGGAGTGGACCAGGCGGTAAACAGTCATTTTGGAGACGCGCATGACCTCGGCCACTTCAGCCACGGTCAGGAACTTCGCGTTGGAGAAGTTCTGTTCTGCCGACATTTCCCTATTTTCCTTTGCTGACGGATGGACAACAGTGACCCCAGGTACGTGCCAATGCGGTGTTCCGATGCTGAGCCATCCACCAACCACCTAAGAAGATACTCTAGATGTTCATGTGGCAGATGTGAAAGTAGTGGCCTCCCCTATTTCGCCCCCTAATTCTGCTGCCGCCGCTTCCGCGCCGACGCTGCCAGCTGCTCCAGGACCGAAGCCGAGACATCCCAGTCCATGCAGGCGTCCGTCACGCTCTGGCCGTAGACCAGCGTGGAGCGCCCCGCCGCGTGCTCTGCAACGTCCAGGTTCTGGGCTCCGCCCACCAGGAAGCTTTCCAGCATGACGCCGGCAACGGCCCGGGCTGCCACTCCCCCCTCTTCAAGCTGGGCACCGATCTCCAGCGCGACCTCCGCCTGCCGGTGGTGGCTCTTGCCGCTGTTGGCGTGGCTGGCGTCAACGATCAGGCGGGGATTGAGCCCCTTGCCTGCCAATTCGGTGGAGGCCCGTTCCACCTCGGCCGCGGAGTAGTTGGGCCCCTTCCGGCCACCGCGGAGGATGACGTGGGTGTCGGGGTTTCCTGCCGTTGCCACCAGCGCTGCCCGGCCCTCGCCGTCGATCCCCAGGAACGCCTGCGCCGCCGCGGCGGCACCGCAGGCATCGATGGCAACCTGCAGGCCGCCGTCGGTCCCGTTCTTGAACCCGATGGGCATGGAAAGCCCGGACGCCAGCTGCCGGTGGATCTGGCTCTCCGTGGTACGCGCACCGATGGCGCCCCACGAGATCAGGTCAGCCATGTACTGGGGGCTGATCGGTTCCAGGAATTCAGTGGCGGTGGGCAGGCCCAGCGCGGTGACCTGCTGCAGGAACTGCCGGGCCGTGCGGAGGCCGGTGACCATGTCGTGGCTGCCGTCCAGCCGGGGATCGTTGATCAGGCCCTTCCAGCCCACCGTGGTACGCGGCTTCTCGAAGTAGGTCCGCATGACAATCAGCAGGTCTTCCTTGTGCTTCTCGGCCTGGCTGACCAGCCGCCGCGCGTACTCGAGGCCGGCCTTGGGGTCGTGGATGGAGCAGGGGCCTACGATGACCAGCAGGCGGTCGTCCACGCCGTCCATGATGGCGCGCACCTCATCGCGGCCGCGTTCGACGACGGCAGCGGCCCGGGCGTCCAGTGGCAGTTTGGTGAGGAGTGCCGACGGGGTGGGCAGCGGGGTGAATTCGCTGACGCGCAGGTTCGAGGTGGACTTGGTGTCGCTGGCCGGGGCTGCTGCTGTTGCGGTGCTCATGTTCGGGGTCCTGTTCCAGATGGGAAGCGGGCCCGGATTTCAGAACCCGCCGGAGAAACGGCGAAGGGCAGAGAATGATCTCTGCCCTGTTGGCTCTGAAGGAAGTTGGATGCGTGTCAGTTAGACGCGGGCTCCTCCAGAGCCAACGAAAAATACGCATACCAACGGTTAGTCATGGGAAAGACCATAAGCCCGGCCGCCCGCCGCCGCAAAATCTGTGTCCGTCACATTCCCGCGCCGCCTACCCCAGCAGCTTGCGCAGGAACTGCAGCTGCCGGATCCAGTGGTGTTCCTGGCCGCCTTCGTGGTTGTTGAACCGGTACACCTCCATCTCCTTACCGGGATTGCCGCCCGATGCTGCCGCTGATCCATAGGCGTTGAAGCTGGCGAAAACCGTCGACGGCGGGCAGATGTCGTCCATCTGGGCAGCGGAGTACAGCGCCGGAACGGAGGCCCAGGCGGCCAAATTGACGCCGTCGAAATAGTTGAGGACCTCCATGGCGGCGTCGTACCGGTCCCGGTGCCGGGCGAGGAACTGGGCTATCTCCGGGTACGGGCCGCGCGGGGTGATGTCGATGGCGCGGGGGAAGTCCTGGAGGAAGGGGACGTCGGGCAGCGCGGCGATGACGCCGTCGAGCCGTCCCGCGGTGAGCCCCGCCGTGGCCACCACCAGGCCGCCACCCTGGCTGACACCGGCCAGCACCACTTTGGCAGGATCGACGGTGGGGTGGGCCTGGGCGGCCTCCACCGCGCGGAAGGCGTCCACGTAGACACGGCGGTAGTAGTAATCCTCCCGGCTCGAGATGCCTCTCGTCATCAGGCCAGCATGCGCCACGTCGCCCGCGGACGGATGCGGATCAGCCGTATCACCCACCAGGCCGCCGTACCCCTGGCCGCGGGTGTCCATAATGAAGTGCGCGTACCCGGCCTGCGCCCAGCGCGTGTCCTGGTTGACCAGGCCACGGCCGCCGGAATAGCCAATGTAGGTCACTACCACCGGCAGCCGGGCGCCTGCCTCCCGGTTGGCCGGCAGGTGCAGCCAACCTTTGATGGGCGCGCCGCCAAAGCCGGAGAACGTGGCGTCGAAGGTGTCGATCACGGTCAGGTAGTTCTCCACCGGTTCGAAAGTGGCGTCCAGTGGATGCGCCCGCGCTTCCCCCACCGTGGCATCCCAAAACGCCTGGAGGTCCTCCGGTGGCGTGACCCCCGAAGTGTAGCTGCGCAGCTGGGCGAGGGGGAGGTCGAAAAGGGGCATTCCTAATTCACGCATCCCTGGCGCGCAGCGACAAGTGGTTGGTACCGGTCAAGGCTGGTCCCGGTGGCGACGATCCGGCGGAGCTCGGCCAGTCCGCCGGCAACGGCCCCGGCGGCCCGGGCCTGGACCAGCACGTTGCCCAGGGCGGTGGCTTCGACCGGCCCGGCGACGACGGGACGTCCGGTGGCGTTGGCCGTGAGCTGGCAAAGCAGGGCGTTCTGGGAGCCGCCGCCCACCACGTGCACCACGTCCACGGAACGGCCGGCGAGGCGTTCCGCAGCAGTGATGGTCCTGGCGTAGCCGGCCGCAAGGCTGTCCATGATGCAGCGGGTGATGGCTGCCGGATCGCTGGACAGGACATCGCCGGTGCGCCGGACTGCCGCACGGATGCGCTCCGGCATGTTGTCCGGGGCGATGAAGTACGGATCGTCGGCGTTGATCTGGGGGCCGCCGGCGGGCAAAGCGGCGGCCGCGGCCAGCAGGGCCGTGAGGTCGGGTTTGAACCCTTCCGCTGCCCAGGTGCGCTGGCATTCGCTCAGCAGCCACAGTCCGCCCACGTTCCGCAGGTAGCGGGTGGTGCCGTCCACGCCGCGTTCATTGGTGAAGTTCGCTTCCCGGCTGGCCTCGGTCAGGACCGGATGTTTCAGTTCCAGCCCCACCAGCGACCACGTGCCTGAGGAGATGTAGGCAAAGTTTTCGCCCTGTGCGGGGACTGCGGCGACGGCGGACGCGGTGTCGTGGGAGCCGACGGCCACAACTTTCGTGACCTGCGGAAGCCCCACCTGAGCGGCGATCTCCGGCAGCAGGGTACCGACAGTTTCACCGGGCTGGATCAGGGGTGGGAACAGGTCCTTCCGCAAGCCCAGCGCCGTGAAGAATTCGGTGGCCCACTCCCCTGCCACGGCGTCGAACAGCCCGGTGGTGGAGGCGTTGGTGGCCTCTGTCCGCCGCACGCCGGTGAGCCGGAAGGCGATCAGGTCCGGGATGAGGAGTGCCTGCAGCCCGTCCAGGCCGCGTTCGGTGGCCAGCTGGTAGATGGTGTTGAACTGCAGGAACTGCAGGCCTGAGGTCTGGTACAGCCGGCTCGGGTCCAGCTTGGCATGCACGGGCGCGACGGCGGCCCGGCTGCGGTCGTCCCGGTAGCTGAAGGGCTGGGCCACGAGCTCGCCGGCCTTGTTGACCAGTCCGTAGTCCACGGCCCAGGTGTCGATGCCAATACTGGCAATCGTTTCGCCCTGCGCCGAGGCCACGGTGGCCGCGGTCCGAAGGCCGGCAAGGACTTCCGTGAACAGGGCGTCGAAGTCCCAGCGGAGGCCGCCGTCGTGCTCCACCACGCCGTTGGGAAAGCGGTGGACGGTCTGCAGCGATACTCCGCTCCCGCTGGCGCGGCCAAGGATCACGCGGCCGGAGGAGGCGCCGATGTCGACGGCGGCGAACACGCCGCCGTCGACACCGTTCGAAGACGTGCTCACCGAAGGAAGGCCGCCGCCACCCCGGCGTCCACGGGGATGTGCAGGCCGGTGGTGTGGGACAGTTCGTTGCTGGTGAGCACGGCGGCGGCGTTGGCCACGTGCTCGGGCAGGACCTCGCGCTTGAGAAGGGTGCGCTGGGCGTAGTATTCGCCCAGTTTCTCCTCGTCCACGCCGTAGACCGCGGCGCGTTTGGCGCCCCAGCCGCCGGCGAAGATCCCGGAGCCGCGGACCACGCCGTCGGGGTTAATGCCGTTGACGCGGATGCCGTGCTCGCCCAGTTCAGCCGCGAGGAGCCGCACCTGGTGGGCCTGGTCTGCCTTGGTGGCGGAGTAGGCGATGTTGTTGGGGCCGGCGAACACGGAGTTCTTGGAGGAGATGTAGATGATGTCCCCGCCCATGCCCTGGGCGATCATCACCTTCGCGGCTGCCTTGGCCACCAGGAACGAGCCCTTGGCCATGACGTTGTGCTGCAGGTCCCAGTCCTTTTCGGTGGTTTCCAGCAGCGGCTTGGAAATGGACAGGCCGGCGTTGTTGGCCACCAGGTCCACGCCGCCGAACGCCAGGACGGCGGCGTCGATCGCGGCGGCGACCTGTGCTTCGTCGGTAACGTCCGCCTGGACACCGATGGCGACGTCGGCACCGCCCAGTTCCTCGGCGACCTTTTGTGCGTTTTCAAGGTTCAGGTCGGCAATGACGACGCACGCGCCGTCGGACGCCAACCGCGTGGCGATGGCCTTGCCGATGCCGGATGCCGCGCCGGTCACCAGCGCGATGCGGGTGGCGTGCGACTTGGGCTTGGGCATGCGGGCCAGCTTGGCTTCCTCCAGTGCCCAGTACTCGATCCGGAACTTCTCGGATTCCTCGATGGGTGCGTAGGTGGAGATGGCCTCGGCGCCGCGCATGACGTTGATGGCGTTGATGTAGAACTCGCCGGCAACCCGGGCGGTCTGCTTGTTCGCCCCGAAGGAGAACATGCCCACGCCGGGGACCAGCACGATCGCAGGGTCCGCGCCGCGCAGGGCAGGGCTGCCAGCATCTGCGTGGCGGTCGTAGTAGGCCTGGTAGTCCTCCCGATAGTCCGCATGCAGCTCGTGCAGCCGGGCGATCGAGTCCTCCACACTGGCGTCCGCGGGCAGGTCCAGGATCAGTGGCTTGACCTTGGTGCGCAGGAAGTGGTCCGGGCAGGAGGTGCCCAGGGCGCCCAGGCGCGGGTGTTCGGCGGCTTCGAGGAAGTCCAGGACGACGGCGTCATCGCTGAAGTGCCCCAGCTGCGGCTTGTCCGTGGAGGCCAGGCCGCGGATCACCGGTGCCAGGGCGGCGGCTTTGGCGCGGCGCTCGGCCTCGGGAAGGGCTGCGTACCCGGGCAGCTTGGGGCCGAAGGGGTCCGCCTTGCCGTTCTCCGCGATGTACTTTTCGGCCTGGTCGATGATCCACAGGGAGTGGGCTTCGGCTTCTTCGCTGGTGGCTCCCCAGGCGGTGATGCCGTGGCCGCCCAGGATGGTGCCGATGGCCTGCGGGTTGGCGTCCTTGATCGCGGCGATGTCCAGGCCCAGCTGGAACCCCGGACGGCGCCACGGCACCCACACCACCTTGTCACCGAAAATCTTGGTGGTGAGCGCGTCACCGTCCACCGCCGTCGCGATGGCGATGCCGGAGTCCGGGTGCAGGTGGTCAACGTGCGCGGCCTCCACCAAACCATGCATCGCCGTATCGATCGAAGGCGCTGCGCCGCCCTTGCCGTGCAGACAGTAATCGAACGCAGCCACCATCTCATCCTCGTGCTCGACGCCGGGGTAGACCTTCTTCAGCGCGGTCAGCCGGTCCAGGCGCAGCACCGCAAGGTTCTGCTCCTTCAGCGTGCCCAGATCGCCACCGGACCCCTTCACCCACAGCAGCTGGACGTCCTCACCCGTGACGGGGTCCGTTGCGGTGCCCTTGGCCGAGGTGTTGCCGCCGGCGAAGTTGGTGTTCCGCTTGTCCGCGCCGAGGCGGTTGGAGCGGGAAATCAGCTCTTGAACAGTTTTGTTCGTCATCACGTTTCAGGCGCCCCATCCGGCTTGCTGGCCGCGTGCGCGGTCCTCGTTGATCTGTTTCTGGTAGCCGCTGGCCTTGTAGGCAGCCATCGGGTCCGCGGGCAGCCCGCGGGATTCGCGCCATTCGGCCAGGATGGGCCGGACGTCGGTGTAGAAGGCGTCGTTGAAAATGCCGTTCGCGGCCAGGACATCACCCGCACGCTGCGCTTCACCCAGCGCTGCGGTATCCACCAGCAGGGCACGGAGCGTCATTTCCTGGACGTTGAGCACGGAGCGGATTTGGCCCGGGATCTTCTCTTCCAGGTTGTGGCACTGGTCCAGCATGAGAGCGACGCCGGAGTCCTGGCCGAAGCCGCCGCCCCGGATCACCTCATGCATGATGCGGAAGAGCTGGAACGGATCCGCGGCACCCACGATCAGGTCGTCGTCGGCATAGAAGCGGGAGTTGAAGTCGAAGGAGCCCAGCTTGCCCAGGCGCAGCAGCTGCATCACGATGAACTCAATGTTGGTGCCCGGGGCATGGTGCCCGGTGTCCAGGCAGACAAACGCCTTCTCCCCCAAGGCAACGGTCTGGGCGTAGGATGTGCCCCAGTCCGGAACGTCTGTGTGATAGAAAGCCGGTTCGAAGAACTTGTACTCCAGGACCAGGCGCTGCCCGTCGCCCAGGGCTGCGTAAATTTCCTGCAGGGAGTCGGCCAGGCGGTCCTGGCGGCCGCGCATGTCGTCCTGCCCCGGGTAGTTGGTCCCGTCCGCCAGCCAGATCTTCAAGTCCTTCGAACCCGTTGCGTGCATGATCTGGATGCAGTCCAGGTGGTGCTCGACGGCCCGGCGGCGGACCGACTCGTTGGAGGAGGTCAGTGAACCGAATTTGTACTCGTCATCCTGGAACGTGTTGGAGTTGATGGTTCCCAGGCCCACGCCCAGGCCCGCCGCGTACTCCTTCAAAGCGGCGTAATCGTCCACCTTGTCCCAGGGAATATGCAGGGCGACCGTGGGGGCCAGGCCGGTCAGCTCATGGACCTTGGCGGCGTCCGCCAATTTTTCCTGGACCGTGCGCGGCGTGCCTGGGGTGCCGAACACCTTGAACCGCGTGCCTGAATTGCCATAGGCCCATGAAGGGACCTCGATGGCAAGCTCCCCGAGCCTGCCCAGCGCCGTTGCTACGTCATTCATGTTGATTCTCTCCGGTGGTGAGCGTCTGTCTGCTGCATTTGGTTGATGCCCCGCTGCTGGAGCGTGCCTGTTGTCTTGGGTGGCCGGATCCAGGCCTCCAGCCGGTCAGCCTGCGGAGGGTGGTGCCGCGAGTTGGCTGTCCAGGTTGAAGACTTCCGCCAGCACCTGGAACCCCTCGTCGGGCGCCTGGCCGGAATCTTCGAAGAGGGTTGCCATCTCTGCCTGCCAACGGGCGTTGACGTCCGTCAGCGCCATGCGGGCACGGGCCGCGTCAAAGTCGTCGCACTCCACGTATCCCACCAGGAGCCCGTCCTCTCCGAGGAACAGGGAGTAGTTGTGCCAGCCCGCTTCCTTGAGTGCGTGCAGCATCTCCGGCCACACCGCGGCGTGCCGGCGCCGGTATTCATCGATCAGCTGCGGCTGGACCGAAGAACGGAAACACACCCTCATCGGTGCCCCTTTCAAAACGCCAATAAATTTTTGAATCGTTTCATTGGTACGATTCAAAGTACTCTTGGATTTGAGCAGGTGTCAAGCAATGGCAGAAATTATGATTTGCCGCAGGGATCTTCCCGGCGGGGGCATGTCAGCACGGAGAACCGATGAACCGCACAGCCAGTATCAAGGACGTGGCCACCCACGCGGGCGTGGCCGTTGGCACCGTGTCCAATGTCCTCAACTACCCCGACCGGGTGTCGGACAGGACCAAGGAGCGGGTCCTGTCCGCCATCGACGAACTTGGGTTTGTCCGCAATGACGCCGCGCGCCAGCTTCGCGTGGGGCACAGCCGCACCATCGGACTTATCGTCCTGGACGTAGGCAACCCGTTCTTTACCTCCGTTGTCCGCGCTGCGGAAGATGCCGCAGCGCTGCAGGGCAGCGCCGTCCTGCTGGGCGACAGCGGCCACGACGCAGGCCGGGAAGCGAACTACATCGACCTCTTCCAGGAGCAGCGTGTGCAGGGGCTGCTGATTTCGCCCGTGGGCGATGTGACGGACAGGCTGGATCTCCTCCGCGAGCGCGGCGTCCCCACGGTGCTGGTGGACCGGCTGGCCGACGAGTCCAAGTTCAGCTCAGTTGCCGTGGACGATGACGCCGGCGGATACCTGGCTGCAAGGCACCTGCTGGACACCGGCCGCCGTCGGCTCGCCTTTATTGGCGGCTCCACCTCCATCCGCCAGGTGGCCGACCGCCTGCAGGGGGCCCGCCGGGCCGTCAAGGAGGAACCGGACGCCACGCTGGAAGTCCTGGACGCGGAGGGGCAGACCGTCCTGGCCGGCCGCAGCGTGGGAGACATGCTGGTGGCGCGGGGCCGGTCGGAGCTGCCGGACGGGATCTTCTGCGCCAACGACCTCCTGGCCCTGGGGGTCATGCAGTCGCTCACCATGACGCATACCTTCCGCATCCCAGGGGATGTGGCGCTGATCGGCTACGACGACATCGATTTTGCAGCCTCCGCGGTGGTTCCCCTGTCCTCCATCCGCCAGCCCACCCAGCTGCTGGGCAGGACGGCCATCGAACTGCTGTCCGAGGAGGTGGAGTCCCAGAATCCAGTCCACCGTTCCGTGGTGTTCACGCCGGAACTGGTGGTCCGGCAAAGCACGGCCGCCGCTGGTTAGTTCACCGCCGGCTGCAGCCATTTCAGCGACTCGCTCCGCGATGTGAAGAAGCGCGTGGGGCATGGCGGAACATGGACGCCAAGGAAGAAGTTGGCGATTATCCGGTCTACAGGGCTTGTCCCCAGCAGGGCGATCCGGTTGGCCGCGCACGGAATGGAGAACACTGAGCGGGCCTGGATGCTGACATTTTCGGTGGTGGCCATGTCCACGAGCATCGGGTAGTTGCCGTCCCCCGCTATCCGGTTCACCGCGGCCATCGCCGCCTGCGCATCCTCGACTTCGATGCGGACCTTGGGCTCCCAGATGAGGTGGATGACCCCGTCAGCGCGCAGCTCCACTGTGCCTTTGCCGCCGTCGACCACTACGGGCTCCATACCCCGCCTCCCTCCAGTAGGCAGTTCCTGAACCCCTCCATCTTGCCCCACACGGAAGGTGGGAGCCCACCGCCCCACCGGCAAGGCCAATGTCACTGGAACCGCCAACCGGACGGTCGCCTAGAGCCTCTCCACCACCAGGTTCCGGTAGGCCGCCCGGAGCGGAGCCATCTGGCGGAAACCGATACGGCCGCCGCCAAGCACTTCGTCCGACCGGTCACGCCACTCAAAGAGCAGCAGGCCGTTGATGGAAAACCCCACCAGCGGCCCGTCCTTCACCACTTCCAGCCGGTAGAAGCCGGCCGCGTCCTCCGTTGGCGGCAACGGGTCCGCGCCCTGCGCCACCAGTTCGAAGCCCGCACTCTTACGCAGGTTGACAGTTCGGAACGCCCGCTCGGACGGGAACTTGTGCCGGAAATAGGAGACGTGCAGGGCGTCGATGTCCCCCGAGTGGTACTGGGGGTAGTAGCCCGTCCGGGGCGCGAGTGCGGGACTGAACAAGTCCAGGCCGCCCTGGCCGGCGGCCGTGAAGAACAGCATGGCCAGGCCAGGCTCCGCTAGCGGCAGGAACTCCCAGCTGATGCGGATCCGGTCCGGGAATTCTTCCGGGCACCAGAACGTCCAGTGCGCGTGGTCGCCGAACTCGCCGTCATCCAGCGTGCCGGACAGCTCCAGGGCACCGTTGTGGCTGCGCAGGCTAAGCGGCCCTTCGGCCACCCACCCGGCAACGTCATCCGGTCCTGCCAGCGGGTTGCGGTAGAGGATGCCCGTCTCCAAGCCCGTCGTGCCCACCTAGCCGCGTCCCGCCGTCGCACTTAACACTTTGGTGCCGGCCACGCCGTAGCCCATGCCCGCCAGCTGGCGCGCCACCTCCGCCGCCACCAGTGCGGCACCCTGCTGCGAGAAATGCGTGTCGTCCGCCAGCCCCGCGGGCCAGGACGCGTGCTCCCCCGGCGCGAAGTGGCAGAAGAGCTCCCGGCTCCCCTCCCGCCCCAGCCGACCATAAAGGCGCCGGGTCCAGGCGTTCAGGTCAATCACCGGAACCCCAAGCTCCGGGCCCAGTTCGCGGACCACCTCCGGATAGTCCTCAAGGCTCTCCTCAAGAACGTCCGACGACGGCGCGTCCAAAAAGTGCCGGCGCTCCACTGATGTGCAGAGCACCGGCGCCGCACCCACGCCATGCACCTCCCCCACCATGGTGCGCAGGTTCGCCGCGTAGCCCGTACGGGCGGCCAGATGCAGCTTTTTCTGGTCGTTGTGGCCGAACTGGATGAGCACGGCGTCCCCTGGGCCCGCCAAGGCGAGCAGGTCCGCCCAGCGTCCCTCGTCGCGGAAGGATTCCGTGCTTGCCCCGCCTTTGGCGAAGTTATGCACCGATCCCCACCGGTAGGTATGCGGCGGAAGCTGCGCTCCCCAACCGCTCATGGGGAACTTTTGGGTGGGGCAGTGGGCCACGGTGGAATCTCCGGCCAGCAGGATTTTCATGTCACCCTTTCACGGATCCGATGAGCATGCCCTTGGCGAAGTGCTTTTGCAGGAATGGGTAGAAGATGAGGATGGGCAGCGTGGCCACCACGATCACGGCGAACTTGATGCCCTGTTCCGGCGGGATGTAGTTGGGATCAACGTTGCCAGTGCCCAGCAGGTCCGAGGCCGCCGTGACCTGCCGCAGGTACATCTGCAGGGTCCATTTGGAGTTGTCGCTCAGGTACAGCAGGGGCGACATGAAGTCGTTCCAGATGCCCACCGCATAGAACAGCGCGAACGTGGCCAGGACCGGTTTGGACAGCGGCAGGAGGATCCGCCACAGGATTCCGATCTCGGTGGCGCCGTCCATCTTGGCGGACTCTTCAAGTTCGGCCGGCAGTTCCTGGAAGAAGTTCTTGATAATGATCAGGCTGAACGGATTGATGGCCGCCGGCAGGATCAGGGCCCAATAGGAGTTGAGCAAGCCCAGGTCCTTGACCAGCAGGAAGGTGGGGATCATGCCGCCGGAGAAGACCATGGCGAAAACCACCAGGGACAGGATCACGTTCCTGCCCCGCAGGCTCTTCTTGGCCAATGGGTAGGCCATGGTCACGGTGAAGGCCAGCTGGACCAGGGTGCCCACCGCGGTGACCAGGATGGTGGTGACCAGTGCCCGGACGAACGCCGGGGTGGCGAAGATGTACTCGTAGGAGCCCAGGGTGAACTGTTCCGGCCAGACGAAGAATGCCCGGCGGGTGATCTCCGGTTCGGTGGCGAACGAGCCCGCGAAGACGTAGACGAACGGCAGCAGCGTGATGATGCCGATCAGGGACAGGAAGAGGTAGTTGGCGGCGTCAAAGATCCGGCCGCCGCGGGTGTTGTGGATCTTCATTAGAACAGTCCGCTCTGGTTGAAACGCTTGGCCAGCCAGTTGGTGCCGAAGATCAGCACGATGCCCACCACGGATTTGAAGAGCCCCACGGCAGTGGAATAGCTATACGCGCCCTGGGTGATGCCCACGAAGTAGACGTAGGTGTCAAAGACGTCCGCCACCTCGCGGTTCAGGGCGTTGGTCATCAGGTAGATCTGTTCGAAGCCGGTGTTGAGCATCTGCCCGATGGCCAGGATCAGCATCACGATGATCGTGGAGCGGATCGCCGGCAGGGTGATGTGCCAGACCCGGCGGAACCGGCCGGCACCGTCGATGATCGCGGCCTCGTACTGGTCCTGGTCCACGGTGGAAAGGGCGGCCAGGAAGATGATGGTGCCCCAGCCGGTGTTCTTCCAGATCTCCTGGAGCACGATCAGGGGGCGGAACCAGGCCGGGTCACTCAGGAAATCGATATGCGTGCCCATGGTGTTGTTCAGGAACTGGAACAACGGGCCGATGTCCAGGGCGAACAGCAGGAAGCTCAGCGAGGCCACGATGGTCCAGGACAGGAAGTGCGGGATGTACACCAGGGTCTGGACCGTGCGCTTGAGGACGGACAGGCGTACCTCATTGAGCAGCAAGGCCAGGACGATGGTCAGCGGGAACGCGATGCCCAGGTTAAGAAAAGCCAGAATCAGGGTGTTGCCCAACAGCCGCGGGAAGTCCGGGTTGGCAAAGAAATCCGTGAAGTTCTGCACTCCCACCCAGGGGCTGCCGTTCACCCCCAGGAACGGGACGTAATCCTTGAACGCGATGGATACGCCATACATGGGGGCGTACCGGAACACCGCGAAGTACACCACGCCGGGCACCAGCAGCAGGTAGAGCCACTTGTAGTGAGCGAAGTGGACGGAGAACCTGCCCCCTTTCCGGGGAGCGGGCGGGGTCTTGCCCGCCCGCTCCCCGGCGAGGGTGTCAATGACAGGGGCTGCCATTTACTTGTTGTCCTGCCAGAGCTTGTTGATTTCTTCCTTGACCTTGTCGCCGCCGCTGGTGTCCCAGAGCTTGATGGCGTCCTTCAGGCCCTGCTCATCGATCTGGCCGGCAAGGTATTTGATCCGGGCGTCGGCCACGATGTTGTCCAGTTGGGCGCCCTTGGCCACGTAGGTGGCGGAAACGTAGGGCGCCGCCGGGTTGTAGACGGCGCTCTTGAGGTCCTCAGCCATCACGTCCGTGCGCTTGTCGAAGACCTGCTGTTCATAGTCGCTGGGCTGCTTGACGGGGTAGAACTGGTTTCCGGCAACGTTCATGCCCAGCTGGGCGTAGCTCTTGATGTCGGTGCTGACGGCCTTTCCTTCCGGGGTTTCCGGTTTGACGGTGGCCGCCTTGCCGTCCTGCACCGTGAAGTTCACGTTCTCGATGCCGTTGTTGAGCAGCACAGCGACGTCCTTGCCGTTCATGGTGTTCAGAAACTCCAGGACCTTGTCCAGTTCGGCCTCGCTCCTCACGCTGGCCTTCGGGATTGCAAGGAAGCCTGAATAGCCGTCGGTGGGGTGGGCGTGCAGCTTCCCGTCGGGGCCAACCAGGTTCCCGACAAAGCCCACTTTGTTCTGGAAGTTGTTGGGGTCTGCCTGCTTGAAGAGGTTGACCAGGACGCTCACGCGGGAATCGACGTCGACAATCATGCCGCCCTTGCCGTTGAAGAACGGCTCGTTCCATTTGGTGGGGTCAAAGGTGGCGAAGTCAGGGTTGATGAGCTTTTCGTCCACCATCTTCTTGATGAACCTGTCGGCCTGGAGGAACTCGTCGGTTTCGAAGCTGGGAACCAGCTTCCCGTCCCGCTCGGTCCACCGGTTTCCGGCGCCGAACCATTCCTCGATCACGTCGTAGGGGCTGTTGGTTCCCAGTGCACCCCATTTGGGAATGGTGATGCCCCAGGTGTCGTTGATGCCGTTGCCGTCCGGGTCCTGTTCGGTGAAGGCCTTTGCCACCTTGTACAGGTCCTCCACGGTCTTGGGCGCCTGCAGGCCCAGCTTGTCCAGCCAGTCCTGCCGGAACATCACGGCGGTGCGCATGGGAGAGCGTTCACGGAACAGGCCGTAGACCTTTCCGTTGACGCTCGAGTTCTTCTGGATGTCCGGGAAGGTGGTTTTGAGGTTGGGGTATTTGTCGAGTTTGTCGGTGAGGTCCCAGAATGCACCTGCCTGGGCATTCTTGACGAACCCGGGGCTCTTGGTCTGGATCACCATGACCTGCGGGATATCGGACCCTGCAAGCGTGATGTTGGTCTTGTCCTCGTAGGAAGCGTTGGGTGCCCAGTTGATCTTAACCTGCTTGCCGGTGAGCTCTTCCAGCTTCTTCTGGACCGCACCGTCTGACGCCGGCGGCTGGGCTTCCAGGAACGGGGCCATGATGGACACCGAGGTGAGGTCCGCGGCCGGGGCGTTCCCACTGCTGCACGCCGTGAGGGACAGTGCAGTGGCGGTGACGACGGCGGCGGCCAGGGTCAGTTTCCGATGGATCATGTTTCTTCCTTTTCCACTTCATTGGGGTTTGGGTTCGCTGGACCCGCGATTGATACGTTTCATTTGTGCTCCGCGCACGGATACTCGGAGGCATTCGCCGGCCGGGCGGATTGTCAGGCGGTGGACGCCCCCGGGAGGGCCCCGCCCGCGGCAGTTCCACCAGCTATCGCTACGGACTGGTCATTGGCCGTGAAGAACCGGTCACACAACCAGCCCGTGAGGTAGAGCCAGGCTCCGATGCTGAAGAACGGAACCAGCCCCGGTATCCAGCTGCTGGCATAAACCACTGCTGCGGAGACAAAGAGCAGGATGACCGTTCCGGCCAGGTGCCGCACGGCGAACCGGGATGACATCAGCAGGTACTGCGGCAGCGGCAGCTCATACCGGGCATACATGGGGAACAGGTAGCAGACTGCGCCCGCCAGGAAGATTGCCGCGACAAGGACTGCCGCCGCCGTGGACTGGGCAAAGATTCCGCCACTTCCCGCAAAATAGTTCCAGTTCAGGAGAAGCGCCGCCGTGACGGCCATGACCGGAACCGACAGGAGGTTGGCCCTGGCGAAGTTCCGGAAGTAGGCGGACGTGAACCCGCGAAGCAAGGGGGCACCATCCCCTGCGACCCTCCTTCGGACCACAATCTGCGCGGCGGCGGTGGCCGGGCCGGCACCAAGGACGCCGGCCCCCACCAGCGTGAAAGCGATCCACAGCAGGTTCAGGCCTGCCACCCACAAAAGCGTGTCGAAAAATGCGTAGGCACGCGCACTGAAGGTTCCGGACAGCATGGCACGGCTCCCTTCTGTTCTTCATGGTTGCAGGGGCGGATCCCAATGGTTGCAGGGGCGGAATCCCGCCCGTCCGCGTCACCCCAGTAATCGGTTTCTCGAAAATCTAGACCCAGACCGCCTGCTGGTCAAGTGAAGTTTTGAATCGTTACACAAAGCGATCACCCACGTCCTGCCGCCTTGCGGCGACAGGGGGAAAGCGCTTCCCCTTGATGTTCGCGCCTAGCTGGGGATGAAAATGATCCCCGGCCGCGCAGCCTGGATCAGGCGACCTTCGAGGTGGTTTGGGAAAGCCCTTGCCAAGTTCTTTGGAATGCGCTTTCCTTGTAGGGAGAAAGAACGTGGCGTAGAACACATGCATCCCTCGATTCCACATCGGATGCGCTGTACAGCAACTCATGACCTCAAAGGAGAGACAATGACAACGTTTACCCGACGATCGGCGCTGGCACTATTTGCCGGAACTGCCGCTGTGGGAGCCCTTTCCGCCTGTGGAACCGGTGGGGGTGCGAAGAACGCTGATGGCTCCGTAACCCTGCGTGTTTCCTGGTGGGGCAACGATGTGCGCAATAACCAGACCCAGCAGGTGATCGATGCCTTCCAGCAGGCCCATCCGAACATCAAGATCCAGGGAGAGCCCGGGGTGTGGTCGGGGTACTGGGACAAGCTGGCTACCCAGACGGCCGCAAACGATGCACCCGACGTGATCCAGATGGATCTTGCGTACATCGCCGAGTACGGCGGGCGGGGCGCGCTCCTTGACCTCTCCAAGCAGAACCAGCTGGACCTGTCCGCCTTCGACCAAAACACCCTCAAAGCGGGCCAGTACAACGGCAAGCTGAACGGCATCAGCACGGGACAAAACGCCCTCGCCGTCTTCGCTAACGTCAACCTCTTCAAGAAGGCCGGCGTCGCGATCCCTGACGATACTAAATGGACGTGGGACGACTACCTGAAGACGGCCCAGGCCCTCGCGGCAGCCACCGGCACCTACGGAGCCTCGTATGGCTTGACGGACCAGAGCCTCAACATCTGGCTGCGCCAGCGGGGAGAGCAGCTGTACACCCAGGATGGCCAGACCGGGTTCACCGTCGACGGCGTGGCCTCCTACATGGCCTTCCAGAAGAAGCTGATGGATTCCAACGCAGCGCCCCCCGCGAGCGTGGCACAGGAGGACATCGGCGCACCCGTCGAGCAGACCCTCGCCGCGACCAACAAGACCGGCATGTCTTTCTGGTGGACCAATCAGCTCGGCGCCATTGCGAAGGCCACAGGCAGCGACATCAAGCTGCTGCGCGTCCCGAGCCAGGACGGCAACCCCAAGGATGACGGGCTCTACTACAAGCCCTCGATGTACTGGTCCGCGTCGTCACGCTCCAAGCATGCGGCCGAGGCCGCGACGTTCATCGACTACCTGGTCAACAGCCCCGACGCTGCGAAGATCGTCACCACAGAGCGCGGTTTCTCGACGTCCCCGAAGATCCAGGACTCCATCAAGCCGTTGCTGACCCCCACCGACAAGACCGCCCTCGACTTCCTCACGGCGATCAAGCCGGAACTCGGCGAACCGCCCGCTGTTCCACCCACCGGGTCGAGCAAGGCCGCCGATGCCCTCGGCCGCCACACCACCGACGTCCTGTTCGGGCGCGCCAGCGCCCAGGATGCAGCCGCTGCATTCAAGTCCGAAGCGGACAACATGATCAAGAGCGCCAAGAAATGAGCGTCCTCACCGAACTGGGCAGCCTCGGCAAGAAATCGCCCCGGGGCGGGCCCAAGGTCAAGCGGACCTTCCGGGACAACCGGGCCGCGATGGTGTTCCTCGCCCCCTGGATCGTGGGCCTGGTCGCCATCACCATCGGACCGATGCTGATCTCCCTCTACCTCTCCTTCACGGACTACAACCTGATCCAGGACCCGAACTTCATCGGCGCCGACAATTTCACCCGCATGATGCAGGACGACCGGTTCTGGAATTCCCTGCGGGTCACCCTGACATACGTGATAGTCGGTGTCCCGCTGCAGCTCGGCCTGGCCCTGGCTGTGGCCCTGGCCCTGGACAAAGGCATCAAGGGCCTGCCGATCTACCGCTCGGTGTTCTACCTGCCTTCCCTCCTGGGCTCTTCGGTGGCGGTCGCGATCCTCTGGAAGCAGATGTTCGGCACCTCCGGTCTGGTCAACCAACTCCTGGCCATGATCGGCATCACCGGCCCGGGCTGGATCTCAGACCCCAGCACCGCCCTTGGCAGCATCATCCTGCTGCACGTCTGGACCTTCGGATCCCCCATGATCATCTTCCTGGCCGGGCTGCGGCAGATACCCGCCATGTACTACGAAGCCGCCGCCGTGGACGGCGCCGGCCGGGCCACCCGATTCCTAAAAATCACCCTGCCCCTGCTGAGCCCGATCATCTTTTTCAACCTCGTGCTGCAAATCATCGGCGCGTTCCAGTCCTTCACACAGGCGTTCATCGTCTCCGGCGGCACCGGCGGCCCGTCCGACTCGACCATGTTCTTCACCCTCTACCTCTACCAGCGCGGCTTCGGCCAGTTCGACATGGGCTACGCCTCCGCGATGGCCTGGGTCCTGCTGGTCATCGTCGGCGCCTTCACCGCCGTCAACTTCTACGCATCGAAATTCTGGGTGTTCTATGACGACTGAATCAGCCCCGCGCGTCACCACCGACGCCCCCCTGCCCACCCCCGGCCCCGCCAACGGCCGCCGGGAGCCCAACCCTCCGGCCAGCACCTCGCCCCGCCCCAAACACCGGACCAAAAGCATCCTGAAACACGCGATCCTGATCGCCACCGCGATCATCATGATCTACCCGCTGCTATGGATGGTCGTCTCCTCCTTCCGGCCCAGCGCGGACGTCTTCCGCGCCCCCGGCCTCTGGCTCACCGAAATCCACACCGAGAACTACGCCACCGGCTGGAACGCCCTAACCTCACCCTTCGGCACCTACCTGCTGAACTCCGCCCTGGTGGTCCTCGGCGCCGTCATCGGAAACCTCGTCTCCTGCTCGATGGCCGCCTACGCCTTCGCCCGGCTGGACTTCCGCGGCAAGAAATGGATGTTCGGCGCCATGCTCGTCATGATCATGCTCCCCATCCACGTCGTGATCGTCCCGCAGTACATCCTGTTCTCCCAGATCGGCTGGGTGAACACCTTCGCGCCCCTCATCGTGCCGAAGTTCCTCGCCACGGACGCGTTCTTCACCTTCCTCATGGTCCAGTTCATCCGCGGCATTCCCCGCGAACTGGATGAGGCGGCAAGGATCGACGGCGCGGGCCACCCCCGCATCTTCCTGCAGGTCATCCTTCCCCTGATGACTCCCGCCCTGGCCACCACCACCATCTTCACGTTCATCTGGACCTGGTCCGATTTCTTCAGCCAGCTCATCTACCTCACCTCCCCCGACGTGTTCACCGTCCCCGTCGCACTCCGCAGCTTCGTCGACGCCCAATCCAGCACCGACTGGGGATCCATGTTCGCCATGTCCATCGTCTCGCTCCTGCCCGTCTTCATCGCCTTCCTCGTCGGCCAGAAATTCCTCGTCAAAGGCATCGCCACCACCGGCATCAAATAACCACCCGCAGGGGTGCGTGTACCACCACGCACCCCGGCCCTTGCCTGTCCGCTGCATGTCCCGGCGGGCCACCATTCTGAAGATCCGCCCGCCGCACCCGGCGGCGCCCCAACCTGATTGCCCTGCTGGGCCGAACGGAGAACCATGGCAACGCCTGCCGGCGCGGCACTTCCGACAACACTCAACGGGGAACCTGCCCATCGCAGTACCGGCCGGCCCCAACAGGGAAATGCGCCCGCGCGCGTGGCGCTGGTTGGCGTACACGGCTTCGGTACCCAGCACCTGCTGAACCTTGAACGGCTCACCACTGCAGGCGCCGTCGAACTCGTTGCCGCAGCAGATCCCACCCCGCCGGCACCGGGGTCCCTGCCGGCGTCGTCCATGGTCTTTCCGGGATTGCCCGAACTCCTGGCCCATACTGCGGACCTGGATGCCATCATTGTGGCCACTCCCATCCAGACCCATGCACCGCTGGGCCTGGCAGCGCTGGCCGCCCACGCGGACCTCTACCTGGAGAAGCCACCCGTAGCGTCCCTGGCTGACTTCACCCGCCTGGCAGAGGCGGCATCGACGTCGGGACGCAGCGTGCAGATCGGGTTCCAAAGCCTTGGTTCGCACGCCTTGGCAGCGATCGGGGACCTCCTCGCGGCAGGCACCATCGGCACGCTCCAGGGCATCTCCGCAACCGGCCGCTGGGTCCGGGACAAGGCCTATTACAAGCGGTCACGCTGGGCCGGGAAACGCACCCTCGACGGCGTGGATGTGGTGGACGGCGTGGCAACCAACCCGCTGGCGCACGCCGTCGCAACAGCCCTCCGGATCGCCGGGGCACGCACCACCTCCGATCTCGCCTCCGTGGAAACCGAGCTATACCGCGCCAACGGCATCGAATCCGACGACACATCGGTCATCAGGATCCGCACCACCGCGGGCCTGCCCATCACCTGCGCCCTGACGCTCTGCGCCGCCACGTCTGTTGAACCCTGCGTGACCCTCCAGGGAACGGCAGGAACAGCGGTGTTCCATTACACCGAAGACCGCCTCACCGTTTCGACGGAAGCCGGCACCACGGAGGAGACATTCGGCCGGGACGACCTCACGGAAAACCTCCTGGCCCACCGCAGGAACGGCACGCCGTTGATCAGTCCTCTTCTGGACAGCGGCGCCTTCATGCTGGTCCTGGAAGCCATCCGTACCGCACCGGCGCCCGCCCCGATCGCCGCGGAACACGTCCGGTGGGAAGGCGAAGGCGACACCGCCCATGCAGTGGTACCGGGTATCGAGGCGGCCCTTGAACAGGCCGGCAGGCAGCACGCCACCTTCAGCGAACTCGGACTTCCCTGGGCGCACTCGGCTCCTGTGGCCTTCACGGTTCCCGCAAGCCCCATGAACACTGCCCTATGAACCAGGAAACCACGCAGGACCGGCAGGCTGCCTCCATTCCACCCGGCACGGACGGGTCCAGTTCCGGGCAACTCCTGGCCGTCCACCTCCTGACGGACGGCCTCGAAGAGTGCCTGACGGCCTCCCGCCGCCCTACCTTCGGCTGGGACCTGGCCCAGGCCGGGAACCACGACCCCGCACAGGCCTGGCAGGCAGGCTATGAGATAACGCTGGAAGACGGCTCCGGAGCCCACACCTGGAGCTCCGGCTGGGTTGCGGACAACAAGCACCGGCACATCCCCTACACCGGCCCCGGGCTGGAAACCGATGCTGATTACGCCTGGCGCGTCCGGATCCGCGACGCCACCGGAGCCGCCGGCGAATGGTCGGCTGCCAGGGAGTTCAGCACAGGCCTGGACGACAGCTCCTGGCAGGCAGAATGGATACGTCGTACTCCCGGCGGCCGGGCACCACTCGGGATTCTGGACGGCGCGCTCCGCGTGGCGGGATCGCCGTTCCTGCCCCTCCCCTGCCCGCCGGTGCGCAGCTTCCGGCTGGAGGCCCGGCTGCGGCCCGTGATGGGCCGGGTGGGCATGATCCTCCGGAGTGGCGGACCTGGGACCGGCCTGCTCCTCGAACTGGACCAGGCAGGCAGCGTGGTGCTGCGGCGGGCCCCTGCGTGGGAGATTCCCGCGGCGGCCACGCCGCCCACCACGGTACTGGCAAGTGCGGATGCCAGCACCCCGCCCGCGCCGGCCGGGGGCTGGCTGGAGCTGGCCGTGGCGGACGACGGAAACCGGATCACGGTGTCCCTGAATGGCGCCGAGCTGATGGCGGTCCAGGAGCCGGCCGGGCCAGAGGGGCGGCTGGCCCTGCACCAGGACCCGCGCAGCCAGGCTGAGTACGCGTCGCTGCGGGTTGTCGCCGGGGGATCGCCCCTGATGGATCAAAGGTTCGACGGCGGCACGGACGCCGGGAGCGGCATCCTGGCCGCCTGGACCCGAACCACGGCCTTCCGCCAGCCCGACGAATGGACGTTGTTCCGCGCGGCGGTTGAGCTCACCGGCAAGGTCAGCCGGGCGCGCCTGTACGTGGCCGCCAACCACCACGCACAAGTTTCCGTCGCCGGGGTCCACAGCCTCAGCGTGACGTCGTTCGGCTACCCCGGGGAAGGCTACTACGATGCTGCGGACGTCACCGGCGTGCTGGCCGCACAGCCGCAGGGGGAGCCGGTTCCGTTGACAGCCCTGCTGCACTGGTACGGCCCGGGCCAGGGCAGGGCCGCAGGAGTTCCGGGCCTCCTTGCCCGGCTCAGCGTGCAGTACACGGACGGGCGCCGCGAGGTGTTCGGTTCGGGTCCCGGCTGGTCGGCAGGGGAGGCGCCATACCGCCAGTCGGGCTACCGGAACGACGAGGGCGACCCCGTGGAACACCTGGACGGAGAGGCCGCGGCGTCCCTTAGCCCTGCCGAAGACCTGCCCGCCGCCATCCTGTGCGGCCGCCACCCGTCGTCGGACTTTCCCCGCCTCCACCCGCGCCGCACCTCCCTGGCTGAAGAGTTCGTTGCCCCGCGCGAATTCCTGACGGCCGGCGACGGCACCCTGGTTGCAGACTTCGGCCAGGTCCTGCCCGGGCGGCCTGAGATCGATTACCTGGACGGCGTCCCCGGGCGCACCGTGATGCTCCGGGCCGGCTACGTCCTCCGCCCGGACGGGCGGGTTGACACCGGAAAGACGGCCAGCCAAAACACGGACATGTCCTTCCCCTATACCCAGGCGGCAGGGCCCCAGCAGTTCCGCGCCACCGTGCACCTGGGTTTCCGTTACCTGGAGCTACCCGGCGTTGATCCTGCTGAGGTGTCCAGGGTCGGTGCGGTGGTGGTCCGCGGACACCACCCCGGCGAGGGCAGCTTCTCCAGCTCGGATCCCACCCTGGACGCCGTCTTCCGGCTGCTGCGGGAGTCGGCGCTGTACGGGGTGCAGGAGCAATTCGTGGACACCCCGACCCGGGAAAAAGGCCAGTTCCTGGCCGACGCCGCGAACATCTCCTATGCCACCATGGCCCTGTTCGGCGAGCACGCCTACACGGCGCAGGCGCTGCGGGAGTTCAGCTGGTCTGCGCTCCGTTATTGGACCGACGGGGAGGACAAAGGGCGCTACAACGCCGTCTACCCCAACGGGGACGGCAAGCGCGACATTCCTGATTTCTCCCTGATGGTCCCCGAGTGGGCCGAGGAGTACCACCGCCGCACCGGGGACCTCACGCTCATCCGCGAGCTGCTGCCGCACCTGTGCGATACGGCGGACTACGCGCTGCGTTACATTCCCGCGGAGGGCCCGACGGCGGGACTGGTCACCAGGCTGGGCGGCGGCTCCGGCCCGTACCTGCACGGCATCGTTGACTGGCCCGCGCCTGGCCGGTTTGGGTACGACATGGAGTGTGCGGCTAAAACCACCGTCAACGCCCAGGCGTACTCGGCGCTGATGTCAACGGCCCGGCTCTGCGGCACCGTTGGTGACGAGGATGCAGCAGCCCGCTATGCGGCGTCGGCCCGGACCCTGGCCAGGGCCATCCGGTCACGCCTGCGGGTGGACGGGGTAATGATCGACGGCCTCCACGGGGACGGAACCCCCAGCCCCCACGCGTCCCAGCACGCCACCTCCTTCCCGCTGTCCCTGGGCATCACCGACCCGGCCGACGCCCAGGAGGATGCCGTCCGGATCGCTGTCATGGGGATGCGGCAGGGACCCATGACCGTGCACCGCCTGGTCCGCGCCCTGCTTGGCCAAGGCATGACCGACGCGGTTCTGGACCTGCTCACCAACAGCGGCCAGCCCGGCTGGGCCCGGCTCCTGGAACGCGGCGCCACCTTCACCTGGGAGGCCTGGGAACTGGTGGACGGCACCGACTACAGCCAGTCGCACGCCTGGTCCGCATCGGTAGTCAAGGAGATCTTCGAGCACCTGCTGGGCGTACGGAACGTGGTGCCCGGCGAACTCCTGATTGAGCCGCCGTTGTGCCGCCTGGACCACGCCCGGGGCCGCGTGCCCACGGACAACGGCTGGGCGGACGTCAGCTGGCGGCGGCACGGTCCAATGGTGGAGGTTGAGTGCACCATTCCGCCGGGAGTGCTGGCAACAGTCAGGTTGCCGGCGGGCCTTTACGGGGTCAAAGGCCCGACGCCGGACGGTGCAGCCGCCAGGTCTTTTCCAGAAGATGCAGCAGGCACCGCCGGGGCCACCAGGGATTTCCGGGTCCACACTGGAACGTGGACCTTCGCACCGGAGTGAAGCAGGCAGATGAACACAAGAGGAGCCCCAAGAATGCAGGAACCCAGCGGTCCGTCCCCAGTCTGGAGCAAGGTGCAGGGCCTCGCCTTCGGCGGCGACTACAACCCGGAACAGTGGCCCCGCAGCGTGCGCGCGGAGGATCTGGAACTGATGCAGGAAGCGGGGGTGAATCTCCTCAGCGTCGGCATCTTTTCCTGGGCCCTGCTGGAACCGGCCGAGGGACAGTACGACTTTGGCTGGCTGGACGAGGTCATGGACAACCTCGCGGGCATCGGGGTGAAGGTGGCGCTGGCCACCGCCACCGCCGCTCCCCCGGCCTGGCTGGTCCGCAAGCATCCGGAAATCCTGCCGGTAACGGCTGACGGGACCGTGCTGGGGCCGGGCTCGCGGCGTCACTACACGCCTTCGTCGGCCGTGTACCGCCGCTATGCCACCGGAATCACCCGCGTGATCGCCGAACGATACAAGGACCACCCGGCCCTGGCCCTATGGCACGTGGACAACGAACTCGGCTGCCACATCTCCGAGTTCTACGGGGATGAGGACGCCGCCGCCTTCCGCGCCTGGCTGGAGCGCCGGTACGGGACAGTTGATGCGCTCAACGCCTCCTGGGGCACGGCGTTCTGGTCCCAGAACTACGGTTCCTTTGACGAAATCCTGCCGCCGTCCGTCGCCCCGTCCACGCTCAACCCGGGGCAGCAACTGGACTTTCAGCGGTTCAACTCCTGGTCCCTGATGGACTACTACCGGCAGCTCGTGGCGGTACTGCGCGAAGTGACGCCGGACGTCCCCTGCACCACCAACCTGATGGCTTCAAGCGCCACCAAGTCCATGGACTATTTCGACTGGGCCAAGGAACTGGATGTCATCGCCAACGACCACTACCTTGTGGCCGCCGACCCCGAACGGCAGGTGGAACTCGCGTTCAGCGCGGACCTTACCCGCGGCATTGCGGGCGGTGACCCATGGATCCTGATGGAACATTCGACGTCGGCCGTGAACTGGCAGCCGCGCAACCAGCCCAAGATGCCCGGCGAGATGCTGCGGAATTCCCTGGCGCACGTGGCGCGCGGGGCGGACGCCGTGATGTTCTTCCAGTGGCGCCAGAGCTTTGCCGGCTCGGAAAAGTTCCATTCCGCGATGGTGCCGCACGGAGGGCGGGACACGCGGGTGTGGCGCGAGGTGGTGGAACTGGGCGCAGCACTGAAACGCCTGGAACCTGTGCGTGGTTCGCGGGTTCAATCCCGGGCCGCCATCGTCTTTGACTACGAGTCCTGGTGGGCCAGCGAGATCGATTCCAAGCCCAGTATCGATGTGAAGTATTTGGACCTGTTGCGGGCGTTCCACCGCGCCCTGTTCCTCCGCGGAATTGCCGTGGACCTGGTGCACCCGTCCGCGTCGCTGGAGGGGTATGGCCTGGTGCTGGTGTGCACGCTGTACGCCGTGTCCGATGACTCCGCCGCCAACATCGCTGCGGCCGCCTCTGCCGGGGCCACAGTGTTGGTGAGTTATTTCAGCGGAATTGTGGACATGCAGGACCACGTGCGGCTGGGAGGCTATCCGGGCGCGTTCCGCGGTCTCCTGGGCGTGCGCGTGGAGGAATTCCACCCGCTGCTGGCCGGGTCCCAGCTGACACTCAGCGACGGGACCGTCTCATCGGTGTGGAGCGAGCATGTGCATCTGGCCGGCGCGGAGGCGATACAGGCCTTTACCGGGTATCCGCTGGACGGCGTTCCCGCCGTCACCCGGCGGCCCGTGGGTTTCGGGGCGGCCTGGTACCTGGCTACCTTCCCCGATCCCGATGGCATTGATGCCCTCTTGGACAAACTGCTCGCCGAATCCGGGGTTTCCCCTGTTGCCGACGCCGATCCTGGAGTGGAGCTTGTCCGCCGGGTTTCCGAGGACGGGCGGAGCTTCCTGTTTGCCATCAACCACACGCGCTCGGCTGCTTCGGTTTCTGCCACCGGCACCGACCTGCTGACGGGTGAGTCTTTTGGCGGCACGGTTCCGGCCGGGGGTGTTGTAGTGGTGGCCGAGGGTTAGATAGGCGGTTGCCATACGGGAAGCGTCAAAACCTCCTGAGGTGACCCAGGAGCCCCGGGGACGACGGCCCAGAGCTAGACTCACTCTCACAACTAGGTTGGGGGACCAAATGAGTAGACCCGCATACGCGACTCACACGGCAACGCATCGACTGAACAAACTGGCTGTTGCATCGATTGTTTTTGCTGTCGTAGCAGCATCAGGTTTCTGGGTTTTTGGAGTCGCGGTTCTTGCCGTCTTTGCAGTGGGCGCCGGGCACGTCGCCCTCAATCAGATCCAACTCAAAGATGAGCGAGGAAAAGGGCTGGCAATCGCTGCTCTCGCCGTTGGGTACTGCATTGCCACGCTGGCATTGATCAGCACTTTGGGCTTCATACCGAGCGTCGTCCATCAGCTATCGCAGTAATCGCGTTTCCCAAGGCATATTCTGTGGGCCTGCTTGGGGACCGGGGTGGGGCGTATGGCCGGAAAATGGGGATCTCATCACTGACCCTCACGCTATTGGCAGTCCTGTGTGCGTGCGGAGGGCCAGCAACGCCGCTACCAACAGTTATTGAACTCGCTGCCACGGGGTATCGCTTTGCTCAAAGGGTCCTGCACTAGTGCAGATACGAGTTGCCGGGCGCCCGCCACCACTGTGGAGTCGAAGTCCATTTCCGTCGCCATGACCCACCTCTGTCCGCCGGCCACAGGATTTTCGACCACGGCAGGAACTGTGGGAAATGGTGCCAGGGCACATGATTCACCCATCCGCGGTCGCGGTAGAACTGCGGCGCGGCGCTGCAGGGGTGACAGGCGCGCCACGGCAGGCGACGTTTGATAGAAGCCGCCTTTTCCACATAGGACGTAGAGGCCGTCGGAATTGTCAGAGGGTGCTGGAAGACTCTGCTTATGGAAGCGGTTGAAGTGGGAGCAAAAGTACTGGAGGCGAAGCCTCGAGTGCCTTGCATCGCTGATGTGCTGAATTTGTTGGCCCGTGTTCCCCTTGCTGCTGAGGGTGCGGGGTTGATTGACCAGATTCGCGGGCTGGAGAAGTTTAAGTGCTTTGCCGGTGCCCGGCAGGCTGAGGCCGCTGTGGCTTTTGATCTGTCCCAGCGGCGGGAACAGGCCGACGCCGGGGTCCCGGCCGCCGATCAGGGTGCCGGGGTCGCGGCGCAGATCGCCCTGGCAAGGCGGGAGTCCCCGGCCCGGGGTTCCCGGCTGCTGGGCCTGGCCAAGGCGTTGACCGGGATGCCGCACACGTTCGCCGCGTTCCGTGCCGGGCTGCTCAATGAGTGGCGGACCACCCTGATCGTGAAGGAAACCATCTGCCTCACGCCCGGGGACCGGGCCGGGGTAGATGAGGAACTCGCCGCCGATACCGGCGCCCTGGGCGGTGCGGGAGACAAAGCGATCATCGCCGCCGTCCGCGCCGCGGCGTACCGGCGGGACCCGGCCTCCGTCGCCAAACGCGCCGCCCGGGCCGTGAGCGAGCGGGCCGTGAGCCTGC
Source organism: Pseudarthrobacter niigatensis (assembly GCF_030812615.1). Lineage (NCBI taxonomy): Bacteria > Bacillati > Actinomycetota > Actinomycetes > Micrococcales > Micrococcaceae > Pseudarthrobacter > Pseudarthrobacter niigatensis. The sequence continues at coordinate 288,572 of NZ_JAUSTB010000005.1, forward strand.
GCCCGGCCCCGGACACCATGACCTACCTGACCGCGCTCCTCCCGGTCGCCCAGGGCGTGGCCGCCTACGCCGCCCTGGTCCGGGACGCCGACACCGCCCGGGCGGCCGGAGATGACCGGTCCCGCGGGCAGGTCATGGCCGACACCCTCATCGAACGCCTCACCGGCGCCCCCGGCGGCATCACCGGGGTTCAGATCCAGCTCGTCATGACCGACCGTACCCTCTTCCGGGCCGACGCAGAACCAGCACGGCTCCCCGGCTACGGCACCCTCCCGGCAGAACCGGCTCGGGCCATCGCCCTCGCCGGGGGGCCAGCCGCGGCCAACCCACTGGCCGGGCGGTCGGGTATGGAAGAACTCGACCTGTGGGTCCGGCGGCTTTACACCGCCCCGGGCAGCGGCGAGCTCGTGGCGATGGACTCCACAGCCCGGCTCTTCCCGGCCGGGTTGAAACGGTTTCTCCAGGTCCGGGACGACACCTGCCGCACCCCGTACTGCGACGCCCCCATCAGGCACCACGACCACATCACCGCCTGGCACACCGGTGGACCCACCAACGCCAACAACGGCCAAGGTTTGTGCGAAGCCTGCAACCACACCAAAGAAACCCCCGGCTGGACGGCCCAAACCATCCAGGGACAGCGGCATACCGTCGCAACCACCACCCCCACCGGCCACACCTACCACTCCACCGCCCCACCACTCCCCGGGCGCTCACTTCTTACGGCCGGCCTGCCGTCTGCCGACGTGCCGCAGCGGGAGGTCAATGATTTCCTGCCGCTTCGGGGTGAGCACCGGCTGGATCCTGGCCAGCATTTGAAGAGCCCCGCTGGCCACGTGCTGGGAAGGGTGTCTGCACCCCGCGCCCACGGACCGGCGGAGGGTCGGCAGCGGTTACGGCCCAGGGAGAGCAGCGTCCCGTAGGGCACCAGCGTCAGTCAGCAGGACCTTCCTCAACAGCTCCGCCATTGGGCAGCTCTGCCCCGGAGGAACCGTTGGTCCCCGGGGCAGAACCGGGTTTGAATATGTTCCCAGTGGCCTAGCTGCGGATGGTTGTTTTCATTTCGTCAGTGGCCTTCTTGCCGGCCTCGTCCGTGGACAAGCGTTCAAAGAGGACCTCTGAGGTGTACCGCTTGATGATCTCCTGGATGGCACCTGCACCCTTGGGCGGCGGGGCCGGAGCCTCTCCCAGTTCATCCTTGATCTCGTCGATGAACTTGACCACCTTGGTATCGGCCGGAGTCAGCTTGGGCGCGATGGCTGCACGGACATCCGAGTTAGGATAAACGCCGCGGTCCGCCAGGAGTGCCTCGCCGGCCTTCACATTGTTGGTGAGGAAATCGATGAACTTTGCCGCTTCCTGCGGGTGTTTGGTGCGTGAGGAGGCGGACCAGAACTGCGAGGCCTTATACCAAAGCTTCGCCTCATCGGCGGCACCGGCTTTGGAGGGGAAGCGCAGGATCTTCAGGTCGCCGCCGGAGGCCTTTTCCAGCGCCGGAGCCTGGTTGGACCACCAGAAGGCCATCGCGTTCTTTCCGGTTGCCAGGCCGCTCTGGTCCAGCGGCGCGGCATCAGCCTCCACCACTTCGGCAGCAGGCGGTACGGCCTTGTTTTGGCTCAACTGCTTCAGGAATGCCCACCAGCCGGCGATGTCGGCCGGTTCGAAGCCCAGCTTGCCATCAGGGGTGTAGAGCGACTTTCCGTTCTGTCGCAGCCACACACCCAGGGAGGCCTCGTCGGTTCCGTAGGCGGCCGAACCGTACGTACCTTTCGGGGACTTGGCAGTAATGTCGGCCGCGATGCGCCCAAAATCCTCCCAGGTCCACGTGGAGTCGTCCGGCAGTGGTACGCCGGCTGCCTGGAAGACCGCGGGGTTGGCCAGGATGGTGGCCGCGTTGATGCCGGCGGCAATACCGGTCAATCCCTTATCGCTCCTGCCTGCATTCAGCGCTGCCTCGTCAAGCTTTGAGGTGTCGATGCCGTACTTGGAGAGGTCAAGGAGCGCGCCTCGGCTCGAGTATTCGGTAATGTACTTTTCGTCCATCTGGATGACGTCGGGAGCATCGTTGGCCGCCGTCTGGGTGGCAAGTTTGTCCCAGTAGCCACTCCAGTCACCGAACTCCGGCTTGACCGTGATGTTGGGATTTTCGGCCTCGAACGCTGCGATGGCCGCCTGGGTCAACTGCGCCCGTTTGTCACCTCCCCACCAAGTGAAGCGAAGTTCCACTTTGCCGTCCGCGCTTTTCGGTGCTGCTCCCCCGCCGCAGGCGCTGAGGGCCAGGACGGCTGCCGTCGCGGCAGCAACCGCTATCGCCCATCGGACCCGGCCCTTCCCGGGACGGCGGGGCGCGCCTGGTGCGGGAGCCCTTGGGGGCTGATGTGCAGACGCCGCGGGGCGGGGTGAACGTGGCACTGTGTACTCCGATCATCGTTGATCTGTCGGGGATGGGGGCTGAACTAAGGAAGGCGAAGCATGAAAGCGCTTTCCACAACTGATAATACAAGCTTAGAACTTGTAGAACAAGATGCTGGGGAGGTTGAAGGATTTGAGGCAACGGAACCCCTGTCCCTAAGCGTTCGGCCTGGACCCCAAGGGCGCCGCACGGCCTGGGGATACCGCTTGTTGACGCGCCAACAACCCTTTGTTAAGTTGAGAGAAACCGTTTTCTTGGTGGTCATGCCTCCCGTAAGACAGCCGGCGTCACGGTCCATGAATACGCATTCCAAGGAAGGAGCCGGCCCCAATGAGCCCAACACCAAGGCCCAGTGCCATCGCCGGCTACGAGGACTGGCCGGCCTACGTGCGCAGCAAACCCGGGCACCGGGCGTCGGCAGCGGCGGCGCAGGAACTATCGGACGCCCTGGGTGTACCGGGTCCGGTGGCACCGCCGGATGTGACGGTGCATTGGGAACACACGCACGACGGCGCCACCACCTCCCAGCTCAGCTGGCAGTTGGGCTTTGGGCCCCGCACCACGGGCTGGCTGGTGCGGCCTGCCGGGCACTCAGGTCCCCTGCCGGGCGTCCTGGCACTGCACTGCCACGGCGGCAACAAGTTCGGCGGCGCGGACCGGCTGGTGGAGCTTCCCGATAACCATCCGTCAGCCGCATCCGCCCGTGCCGGGCACTACGACGGCCGCGCCCTGGCTACTGACACCGCCCGAAGGGGCTTTGTTGTCCTGGCCCATGACACCTTCGCCTGGGGCAGCCGCCGCTTCGACCTCTCCTCAGCTCCATGGCGCACTGCAGCGGCAGCGGCGGCGCAGCACGCGCAATGGCGGGAGGACGGCGTCGCTCCTTCCGCTGCGGACGAATACAACGGGGCCGCGGGCTTCCACGAGGACACGATTGCCAAAGCGGCAGGGCTGCTGGGCACCAGCCTGGCAGGCATGGTGGCACATGACGACCTCGCCGCCCTGGAAGTCCTGGCCGCCCGGCCCGGCGTGGACCAGGACCGGCTGGGCTGCATCGGATTCTCCGGCGGAGGGGGCCGCTCGCTCACCCTGGCTGCCCTGAGCCCCCGGATCCGGGCCTCCGTGGTGGCATGCATGATGACCACCTTCGAATCCCTCTTCCCCGCCTACCTGGACGCACACTCGTGGCTGCTTCAGACTCCCGGCCTGTGGAAACTGGGCGACTGGCCGGAGCTTAGCGGCAGGTCGGCGGCGGCCCGGTTCCTGGTGGAGTACGCCCTTGCCGATGAACTCTTTCCCGAGGACGGCATGCGCCGGGCACACCAACTGCTGGAATCAATGCATGCCGGCACCGGCAGGTACACGGGCAGCTTTTGGCCCGGAGGCCACGTATTCACTGCTGCCATGCAGGACGAAGCCCTCCATTTCCTGACGCAAGCCTTGGCCCCGCAACCCCTTCCCACCTCTCCCCAAGGACCCCGATGACCACACAGCATTCCACCGCCGCGGACCCGACGCACCAACAGGGCGCTGCTGCCTCCGTCCCGCGGGTGGCACTTGTGGGCGTACATGGCTTCGGCGAACATCACCTCGCCAACCTGGCCCGGCTTGAAAAAACCGGCGCACTGGAACTGGTAGCTGTTGCCGATCCCAATCCGCCGCACCCCGGCACCCTCGCCGGGTCGGTCGCCGTGTTCCCCGATTTCGCCGCGCTGCTGGCCGCCCGGCCGGGCGCCGACGTCGTCATTATTGCCACCCCGATCCAGACGCATGCCCCGCTGGCGGCCGCGGCGCTGGAAGCCGGAATGGACGTCTACGTCGAAAAGCCGCCGGTGGCGTCGCTGGCCCAGTTCGAGCAGGTCGTTGCTGCCGCGAACGGCAATGGCCGCCTGGTCCAGGTGGGCTTCCAGAGCCTGGGGTCCCACGCCTTGCCGGCCATCAGGGAGATGGTGGAGGCAGGGAACATCGGCACCGTCCTGGGCATGAGCGCCAGCGGCCAGTGGCTGCGGACCAAGGCCTATTTCAAGCGGTCGCGCTGGGCCGGAAAACGCAACCTGGACGGCACGGATGTGGTGGATGGCGTGGCAACCAATGCGCTGGCCCACGCCGTTGCCACCGGGCTGCATCTGGCCGGGGCGCACACTGCTGCCGACGTCGCCTCCGTGGAAACTGACCTGTACCGGGCCAATGACACCGAAAGCGATGACACCTCCATCATCCGGGTCCGCACCGCGCCGGGAACCACGCTGTTGTGCGCCCTGACGCTCTGCGCGCCGGAACAGCTGGACCCCACCGTCACCGTGCACGGAACGCTGGGCGACATTACCCTTTCCTACACGAAAGACGAGGTGGTCATCACTACCCCGGACGGCGAGCGCCGGGAGTCGTACGGCCGGACCGACCTGCTGGAGAACCTGCTCGCCTCCCGCGCCACCGGCGTGCCGCTGCTGTGTGGGTTGGAGGATACCGGTGCGTTCACCACCGTGCTGGAGGCCATCCGCACTTCACCGGACCCGGCCCCGATAGGCGCCGAACACCTGGCCTGGGAAGGCGGGGGAGACGACGCCCACCCCGTGGTTCGCGGCATAGCGGACCTGATCCAGCGGGCCGTCAAGGCGCAGGCTACGTTCGCCGAATTGGGCGTCCCCTGGGCCCGCCACCTTCCGCCAGTCCACACGCTGAGCGTGGACGGCAGGCCCGTAGCCGAGTACCAGGACGGCAGCCATGTCCGTGCAGTCTCGTCCCCGCGCCCCTATCTGCACCCGGTCCGCACCCTGGGCGGCACCGTGGTCACGGACCACCAGCCACTGGACCATGTGTGGCATCTGGGCGCCGGGGTGGCCCTGCAGGATGTGGACGGCGTGAACTTCTGGGGCGGACGCACCTACACCCGCGAAGCCGGCCAATACGTCTGGCGCCCGGACCACGGCAGCATCACGGTCACCGGCACCACCGCCGGGCAGCATGATGCGCGCGATGGCCTGCCCGGACGGCTGCAGGAGACCTTGAGCTGGAACGGCCCGGACGGCGCACCCATCCTCCTGGAGGAACGCACCTGGGCGTGGTCCGGCGTCGCGCCCGCCATCTGGCGCCTGTCCCTGGACTTCGCCCTCTCCCCCGCCGGAAACAAGCCTGTCAGCCTTGGCAGCCCGGGATCCAACGGCCGGTTCGGGGGCGGATACGGCGGGTTCTTCTGGCGCCTGCCCGCATGCGAAGGCGCCACGGTCTGGACGCCGGCAGGAAGCGGCGAGCCGGCAACGCACGGCAGCGTCACGCGCTGGATCACCTGGGCGGGAACGTTCGACGGCGGCCCGGCCACCTTGGTGTTCGTCGCCCCTAACGATGCTGCGGACCCGTGGTTCGTGCGGGTGGACGGCTACCCCGGCGTGGGGCAGGCCCTGGCGTGGGACTCACCTGTGATTGCCCGGCCAGGCAGCCCAGTGCGGCGCAGCATCACCGTTTTTGTGGCCGACGGAATCCTGGCCACGCCCGACGTCGAAACATTGACCCACCAGCAGGGAGACCCGTCATGAGCCAAACAACAACCACTGCCGCTCTCCGGCGGGAGCCGCGTGTGGCTCCAGGCGCGCCGGCAGACCGCGCCATCAAGCGGCGCCGGGTGCTGGACATCCTGGATGCCGCGGGCCGCGACTCCTTGCTCCTGACCACGAACACGGCCCTCACCTGGTACCTGGACGGCAGCCGGGTGCACATCAGCCTGGCCGGAGATCCCATCGCCGCCCTCCTGGTGGACCGCGATGGCGACCATCTGGTGACGTTCAACAACGAAGCTGCCCGGATTGCTGCCGAAGAGCTGCCAGCCGGTGTCAACCTGCACACCGTCCCCTGGTACGGGGACCTGCACCAGGCTGCGGCCGCCGTCGGCAGTTCCACCGCTCCACCGCTGGCGGAGGCGGACGCTGCCGTACAACTGCGCGCCGCCCGGCAGCAGCTCCTCCCCGCGGAGAGCGCCCGCTACTCCCATCTGGGCGCGGAGCTGGCAGGCATCATGACGGACGTCCTGTCCGCCGCCCGGCCGGACACCACGGAATTCGAACTCGCTTCAGCGCTTGCCGGGCGCGTGGTGGCGGCCGGCGCGGAGCCCCTGGTACTCCTCTGCAACGGCAGCTCCCGCAGCACCTTCCGCCACCCGCTGGCAACGCATTCCCCTCTCGGCAGGCGTGCCGTGGCGGTGGCCTGCGCCCGCCGCGACGGCCTCATTGCCAACATCACCCGCTGGATCAGGTTCGACGACGGCACCCCGGAAGAGCGCAGCGCCGAGGCCCGCATCGCGGCAGTTGAGGCAGACATCTTCGACGCCACGGTTCCCGGCGCACGCTTGGACAGGATCTTCGCCGGGATCCAGGCCGCCTACGTCCGCCATGGTTTCGGGGCGGACCAATGGGAGCAGCACCATCAGGGCGGCCCTGCCGGTTACGCGGGCCGGGACCCCCGGGCGACGTCCGCCGCGACGGACACGGTGGTCCTAAACCAGGCCTTCACCTGGAACCCGTCGGGTCCCGGCGTCAAGATCGAGGATACGGTGCAGCTCACGGCGTCCGGACTGCAGGTCCTTACCGTGGACCCCCGCTGGCCGGTGGCCACCGTGAACGGGCTGGACCGGCCGGTGACGCTGCAGCTGTAACAAAGCTATCGACGCGCAAATTCACTGTCGACCCGCGCGTACCCTAACGCACCCCATATTTGGGCGCGTCCGGGAATCTGCGAGTCGTAGGAAGATTTGCGCGTCGCCAGGAGCCTCGCACCCCTACAACGCGCGCACAGTCATGGCGGTCTGCGGGAGCATTTGTGCTCGTCCCGTATTCGGTGAGAGAGCGTATTACGGAAGCACCAGCTCACCGTCCACGCGGCGCGGGATGTGCAGCGGGTTGCCGTCATGCAATGCCGGGTGCAGGACGGGTTCCGGGGCGTCCTGGTAGGCCACGGGGCGCTGGAACCTGCGGACCGCCGTCGCGCCCACCGAGGTGAAGAGCGACGTGGTGGCCGGGTACGGACCGCCGTGCTGCTGGGCCCAGTTGACGGCGACACCCGTGGGCCAACCGTCGAACAGTACACGTCCTGCGAGCCCGGACAGCTGCTCCACCAAGCCGGCAATGTCCTCGCCGGGCTGGGCGTGGAGCGTGGCCGTCAGGCTTCCCGGGACCGTGGCCAGCACTGCGGACAGCTCGTCCTGGTCCGCATACTCGATGAGGATGGTGGTGGGGCCGAAGCACTCTTCGAGCAATTGTCCCGGATTGTCCAGCACCTTGGCGGCGGTGGTGGCGAAAACCACCGGGGCCGCACCGTTGGCGGCTGCGTCCTGGTCTACGGTGCCGCCCACCACGTCCACCCCGTCCACGGAGGCAAAGCTGCGCAGCCCGTCCGGGTACGCCTCCGCAATGCGGCTGGTCAGCATGGCATGGGCGCCCTTGTCCTTGCTGGCTTCCGCCACGCCTGCCGCGAAGGACGTTCCGGCGGGGATGAACACCAGGCCTGGCTTGGTGCAGAACTGGCCGGCACCAAGGGTGAAGGATCCTGCCAGCCCCGCGGCGAGTTCCACGGAGCGCTCCCGCAGCGCGGCCGCCGTGATGACCACGGGGTTCAGGCTGCCCAGCTCCCCATAGAACGGGATGGGGTCCGGACGGGAGGTGGCGAGGTCGAACAGGGCACGGCCGCCGGGAATGGACCCGGTGAAGCCCACGGCCTTGATGGCGGGATCCTGCACCAGTGCCGTGCCCACCTCCCGGCCGCTGACCAGGGCGAACAGGCCTTCCGGTGCACCCGCCCCGCGCAGGGCTTCCGCGACGATGGCGGCGGTCCGTTCCGAAAGGCGGAGGTGGCCCGAGTGCGCCTTGACGATCACGGAACAGCCGACGGCGAGCGCCGAGGCGGTGTCGCCCCCGGCCACGGAGAAGGCAAAGGGAAAATTCGAGGCTGAGAACACCGCGACGGGGCCGATGGGCCGGAGGATGCGGCGCAGGTCGGGCTTGGGCGGGGCGGCTGAGGGGTCCGCGTGGTCGATGATCGCTTCGAGGTAGGAGCCCTCGGTGATGACGCCCGCGAACAGCCGCAGCTGGCCGGTGGTGCGCGCAACCTCCCCCGTCAGGCGCGGGACGCCCAGGCTGGTCTCGGCATCAGCGATCTCCACCAGTTCGGCGGCGTTGGCATCCAGCGCGTTGGCCACCGCGTTAAGCCATCCCGCACGCTCTGCATCAGATGCGGCCGCGGAGGTCCTGGCTGCCGCCGTGGCGGCAGCGGTGAGTTCGGACAGGGAAAGTGTTGCTGTTGTCACGTGAGGTACCTGTTCTTTTGGAATTCTTGGCTACAAAGCGTCCCGGAAGCGGAACCCCAGTCCGGGCTGGTCCGTGAGCGTCACCCGGCTGTTACTGAACCGCACGGGCGCCGGCGCGTCCAGGATCCCCAGCTGTTCGAACGACGCCTCCTCGACGTCCTCCACCAGGGTGGGCTCCGCCAGGGTCAGCGCCAGCTGGCCGGAGAGTTCCGGCAGCAGGTGCGGCATGACCTTGATGCTGTGGGTACGGGCGAGCTCCACGATCCGCCGGAACGGGGTAATGCCGCCAACCCGGATGATGTTGGGCTGGATGATGTCCACCGCCTCCGCCTCGATGAAATCGCGGAACCGGTAGAGGGTGTGCAGATTTTCGCCGAGGGCGATGGGCACCGGTGAATGCTTGCGCAGCCTGCGGTAGGCCCACAGATCGTCCGCGCGGAGGGGTTCCTCCAGCCAGTCCAGCCCGAATTCGGCCAGGACCTCCAGAGCGCGCAGGGTGGTGGGCAGGTCCCACCGCTGGTTGGCGTCGATCATGAGCCTGCGGTCCGGACCCAGGACGGAGCGGACGGCGGCAACGCGTTCGCGGTCCTCGCGGAGGTCCGGCTTGCCCACTTTGATCTTTACTGCCTGGTGGCCGGCGGCAACCCAGCGTTCGGCCTGCGCCACCAACTCTTCCAGGGTGTAGTGCAGGTTCACGCCGGAACCGTACACCTCGGCTGACTCCTGACGCTGGCCCAGCAGGCCGGTGACGGATGTGCCCGCACGGCGGGCCTGCAGGTCCCACAGCGCAAGGTCCACACCGGCCATCGCAATGGTGGTGAGCCCTCCGCCGCCGGCCTCGTGCAGCCGTTTCCACAGGGCGTCCCAGACAGCTTCGGGGTTCGCCGGCAGGCCGCTGACAAAGGGCGCGATGTCATAGTCCAGCAGCGCCTTGACCGCCTGCGGTCCGATGGTTGGCGTCCAGGAGAAACCGTGCCCCGCACCGCCGTCGTCCGTGTGAAGCTCCGTGACGATCACGTGGTTCTCCGGCGCCTCCGCGCCCCAGTGCCGGCGGAGTGGGACGGTCAGGAGCCGGGTGGACAGGCCTGTGATGCGTGGGGTGCTGCGCGTGGCCGCGGCCGCCGGGGCGCTCATCAATGCCCGGCCAGCTCGTAGCCCTTGGCGAGGATGGCCTTAAGCTCCAGTAGTTGGTCCTCCGTGGGATCCACCAGCGGCGGGCGTACCGACCCGACCGGCAGTCCACCCAGCCGCAGCCCGGCCTTGACCAGCGACACCCCGAACCCCGGAGTCTGGTCGCGCAGGCGCACCAGGGGTGCATAGAACCCTTCGAGCAGGGCGTTGCGGCGGTCCTCATCCCCGGACTCATAGGCATCGTAGTAGGCCTTCGCAATTTCCGGGGCCATGGCGAACGCCGCGGAGGAGTACAGCGGGATGCCCAGGCCGCGGTAGGCGCCCTGGGTCAGTTCAGCCGTGAGGAGTCCGTTGAAGAACGCGAAGTCCGTCCGGCCCGTTGCCTTGACGGCAGTCACGATTTCCTGGGCCAGGCCAACATCTCCCAGCCCGTCCTTGAAGCCAATGACCTTGGGGTTCGCGGCCAGCTTCGCCATGGACGCAGCGGTGAACTTGGCGTTCCCGCGGTGGTAGACAATGACCGGCAGGCTGCTGGCACCGGCGACAGCCTCGATGTAGGCCACCAGGCCGTCGGTGGGGCCGGTCACCAGGTAGGGCGGCAGCACCAGCAGGGCGTCGGCGCCGGCTTCCTCCGCGGCGCGGGCGGCGGCGAGGGCGTGGCCCAGCGGTCCACCGGCCCCGGCCACCACGGGGACCTTCCCGGCCACAACCTCGACGGCGGCCGCCACCACGGTGCGGACCTCATCGATGCTGAGGGCGTGGAATTCGCCGGTGCCGCAGGCAGGAAAGACGCCGCCGGGGCCGAAGGGCAGCCGGGAAGCGATGTGCTCCTTGAGCAGTTCCACGTCAACGGCGCCTTCGGCCGTGAACGGGGTGACGGGAAAGAACAGTACGCCGTCGAATTTCATGGTGTCTCCTTGCTCCCGCCGCCGGCAGTAACCAGCGCGGAAGCCTCGTCGTTGAGGGTGTGTCGGGACGTGAGTTCGGTGCGCCAGCTGCGCCGCGGCTGCCAGCCCAGGAGTTCCTCTGCCTTGGCGATGGAGAAGGCGGGACTGGTTCCGGTCAGGCCTGCACTCAGGGCTTCGCTGCCTGGCAGGAACCGGGGCATCAGCTCCGCGAGCGGCGCGGTTGCCAATGCGTCCGCGGCTCCGACGAAAAAGGTTTCCCCGTTGGGAATCTCGTTCATCTTTTGGAGCAGCAAATCCAGGAAGTCCGCCACGTCCCGCGCATCGACATAGTTGAACAGCGCCGGTGCAGAGAGGGCCGGGTCGGCGAGCCGTTCGGCAAGGGTGTGGCCCTGCTGCGTGGGGGCGCCTTCCCATTCTTCCGGGGAGATGACGAAGCAGGGGCGGAACGCGGCATAACGGATCCTGTCCCCCTGGGCTGTGGCGAACATCTGCATGGTCTGCTCCGCGATGAGCTTGGACAGCGCATAGGCGTTCCAGGGCTTCGGCGGCGTCCGTTCATCAAGCGGGAACGACGGCGGAAGCCAGCCCGCGGGCGAGCCGTAACCGAGCACGGTGGGGCTGCTGGCCGTGATGATTTTGGGCACCCCCACCTCCGTCGCCGCGCTGATCACGGCGAAGGCGAGCCGGGTGTTTGTGGCAAAAATGACGTCCTCCGGCGCACTGAACGGCACCGCAATCGCCGCAAGGTGGATGACGGCGTCGGGCTTTGCCTCCCGGAGGAGGCGCAGCGCCTCTCCCGGAGCCAGGAGGTCCGCGGTTTCCTGCACGACGCCGGGCGGCAGCAGTCCTGCGGGCACGGCCTCGCGGTCCACGGAGGTGATGTGGTTGCCGGCCTGTGCCAGGCCCGCCACCACGCTGCGTCCCAGGCGGCCGGAGCCGCCGGTGACAAGGATCCTGCTCATGGTGTCCCCCCCTACCTGCCGCGACGAAGGTCGACGCCGAGGTCCAAATCCTCGACGCGCACGGGCAAGGACGTTTCCAGGGACCGGTTGCCGGCAATACCCACGGACACCGAGCGCAGCCCGTCCAGGTATCCGGAGGGACGGCCCAACGGGTCTTCACCCGGGCCGTTGAAGAGGTCCGAGAGCAGGAGATCGTCACCGCCGCCGTGGCCGCCTTCACCGTTGACGATCGGCACCTCGTACGCGGCCTCCCAGTGGCGCTGGACCACCAGCCGCTCACCGTTGCGGCGCACGGCATCCTCTTCCTCCACGGGGGTTGCGCTCGGGTCCACCACGGTCTTCTTGCCTGTGCTGTGCAGGACGGCGGCCCGTTCCACCACTTCAAGCTCGGCCCGGCCCTCGGTGCCGTTGACCGCTACCCGGTAGCCCTCCCACGGGCTGTGCGCGTTCAGCGAATAGCTCAGGCGCGGCCCGCCCTGGTACTCCACCACCAGCGCCAGGTTGTCCTCAATGGTGATGCCCGCGGTGAAGACATCCTGGTCGCGGCGGTAGCCGTCGTAGTGTTCGTTGTCCAGGAAGAGCGCCTTGAGCCGCTCGTCCTCCCTCAGGTCCAGAGTGAACGGGTCCTTCGCGCCGGCGGGGGCATCGGCGTCGGGCGTTCCGCGCTCGGGACGGGGGCCCAGCCCGCGTTCGGCGGCGTTCTTGTCGCCATAGAACTTCAGGCCGCCGGAGGCGAAGACCCGCTCCGGGACGTCGTCGATCCACCAGTTAACCAGGTCGAAGTGGTGGGAGGCCTTGTGGATGAGGAGGCCACCGGAGTTCTTCTTATCCCGGTGCCACCGCCGGAAGTAGTCCGCGCCGTGGACGGTATCCAGGACCCAGCTGAAGTCAACCGAGGTGACCTTGCCGATCACGCCGCTCTGGATGATTTCCTTGAGCGCGCTGTTGCGCGGCGAGTAGCGGTAGTTGAAGGTGACCACCACGTTCCGTCCGGTCTCGTGGACGGCCTCGACAATGCGGCGGCAGCTTTCGGCGTCAATGGTCAAGGGCTTTTCGACGACGACGTCCGCACCGGCCCGGAGCCCCTCCACGATGTAGTCGGCGTGGGTGTAATCGGGCGTGGTGACGATGATCCGGCCGATGCCGTTGGCTTGGATGAACGCTGTCAGGTCCGCGGGATCAAAGGACGCCACCGGTCCCGGCGCGCCCAGTTGCTGGATGAGCTTCTGGTAGAACTCCACGCGACCCGGGTTCACGTCCGAGAAGGCCACCAGTTCGGCGGTGTCCGCGTGCTTGCCGTAGATGGCACGGATGTACATCTCGGAACGGCCGCCCGTGCCGATCAGGGCGATGCGGGTCTTCCCGCCGTCCTTGGCATTGGCCTGCGCGGCAGCTGCGGCCGACGTCGTCTCGGCTGTGTTGACCATGGGGTCCCTTTCGAAAGCTCATCTGCGGCCGTGGGAACGGCGCCTGTGGTTTGGCGGCGGCACTCTGCTGCCCCGATTGGAAAGCAAATGAGAAAGCGTTTTCTCGGTTGTCTATAAAAGTTGTACCAACCCGGCGAGGCATCCGTCAACCATTTCCGGTACTGGAGGAAAGCGCTTTCTTCCCAGCCGGCTCAGGTCCCCGGCCGCCGGGCGGGGAACATGGCTGGGAAAAGCATAGAAATCGCTTTCCTGCCCCCGTATATGCTGTCATTCAAAGCAGGTTGCCATCGCGGCCGGCCGCCCGGACACCAACTGGTCGCGGCAGCCCCGGCGGATGGCGCGAACGAAGGGTTCCCATGGCCAGGAAATCGGCAAGCGGCCGGATCGGCATCGCTGATGTCGCAGCCAAGGCGGGGGTTTCCCATGCCACGGTCTCGCGTGTCATGAACGGCAACTTCACCGTGGACCCGGACATTGCCGCCAGGGTCCGTGCAGCCGCCGCCGAACTGAAATACCAGCCCAATCCCGTGGGCCGGAGCCTGGCCCTCGGCAAGACGGACACCATAGGGATTGTGGTGCCGGACCTGGCCAACCCCACCTTCCAGGCGATCCTCCGCGGCCTAAGCCGGGCAGCCGCCCAGGACGGTTACCGCGTGCTTATCGCGGATTCATTCGAAGTGTCCAGCGAGGAGTCCATCCTCGCAGGCGAGGCGCGCAGGCGCTGTGACGGACTGGTCCTGTGCGCTCCACGCATGACCGATGCGGAACTGGAGGAGATCGCACCCTCGCTGCACCCGCTGGTGCTGATCAACCGCACCACCTCCACGCCGAACGTGCCCAGCCTGGTGGTGGACTACGGCCAGGGCGTCCAGGACATCGCGGGGCACCTTGTGGAGCTGGGCCACACCCGCCTGGCCTTCCTCGCGGGCCCGCCCCGCAGCGCCTCCAATGAGATGCGCCTCCAAGGCCTGGAAACGTTCAAGGCGGCCCACCCCGAGGTGGAGGTGACCATGCTGGACGGTGGCTCGGACTTCGACACCGGCCATGGGGCAGTTGATGCCGTCCTGGCAAGCGGGGCCACCGGAATCCTTGCCTTCAACGACCTGGTGGCCATGGGCCTGATGAGCGGCCTCCACGAACGCGGGCTGGACGTCCCCGGCGACATCTCGGTAACGGGCTTCGATGACATTCCCTTTGCCAGGTATACGACGCCGGCCCTCACCACCGGCGCGGTCCCCATCACCGAACTGGGAGAGCAGGCCTGGCAGCAGCTCCGGGCGTTGATCCGCAACGAGGCAACCGGAACCCCCGGCGGCCACTACCAGCCGCGGCTCGAAGTCCGGGCCAGCACGGGCCCCGCCAAGGCGCCCCGCAGCACGGTCCACGGCTAAGCCTTTCATTACGCTGCGCCCAGGATTATCCCGCGCCCAGCCCGGCCTCTTTGTAGAACCCCTCGATATGGTCGGCCACCAGCCGGGCTGCCCGGCTCCCATCGCCCTCCTTGACCGCGGCGAGGATGGCATGGTGCTCGGTGCGCAGGCGCGAGGCTGTGGCGTTCCAGTCCGGCAGGTTTCCGGTCAGTCGGGCCGCGTACCCCTGGATGGATTCGCGCAGCGATCCCATCATGGCGCTGACCACCGCATTGCCGGCCGCGTGGGCCAGGGCCAAATGGAACCGGACATCAAGGGCCAGGAAATCATCCACGGACAGGCCTTCGGGCGCATCCATCGCCGCCAGGAGCGTGGCCGCCTCTTCCAGCTCCGGCGCATCCCGGCGCGCCTGGGCGGCAGCCCATGACTCCAGGAGGACCCGGGTTTCCACGATGTCTGCCACCGGCAGGTGCTGGGTGGCCACATGGAGCCGAAGGGCCGAGCCAAGGGCGGCGGCAGGATCAGAGATCACGACCGTCCCGGCGTCCGGACCGGAACCGACACCGGACCGCACTACGCCCATGGCTTCGAGGATCCGAATGGCCTCACGTACCGAAGTCCGGGAGACCTGGAGCTGTTCGGCCAAGGTGCGCTCCGCCGGGAGCCTGCCGCCGACCGCCAGGTCGCCGGCTGAGAGCCTGTCCTCGATCCAGTGCAGGACCAACTGGTGGGTGCGCATAGGCCAATGGTACTTGATGTGGTTGGACCACATGCCCTAGAGTGTGGTTGGACCATAGGAGGAGCCATGACCCACACCATCCAGCCCAACAATCCGGAAGCCACCCCGGCGCCGGATGCCACGGACATTCCCGCAGCGCCGGCACCCGCCGGGGCTCCGTCGTCGTCCGCCCTGCCTGCCGCCCTGAAGCGGCGCGTCCCCAAATACTCGGACCTGGCGCCCCTGATGCAGTTCAAGAAGCCGGAGTTCAGCAGGGCTGCCCGGCTGCAGCGGGCCAGCACCATCTGGGAGCTGCGCGACATCGCCAAGCGCCGCACCCCCAAGGCGCCCTTTGACTACACGGACGGGGCCGCGGAAGAGGAGATCACCCTCCGCCGCGCCCGCCAGGCATTCCTGGACATCGAGTTCCGGCCCGGCATCCTGCGGAACGTCTCCAGCATCGACCTCAGCACTGAGATCCTGGGCAAGCCGTCCCGGCTCCCCGTCGGCATCGCCCCCACCGGCTTCACCCGGATGATGCAGTCCGAGGGCGAGTACGCCGGATCGCAGGCCGCCGAAGCCGCAGGCATCCCCTACACCCTGTCCACCATGGGCACCGCCTCCATCGAGGATGTGGCCCAGGCCGCCCCGAACGGCAGGAACTGGTTCCAGCTGTACCTGTGGACAGACCGGGACCGCTCGCTGGAACTCATTGAGCGCGCCGCCAAAGCCGGCAACGACACCCTCATGGTCACCGTGGACACCGCCGTGGCGGGTGCCCGCCTCCGCGACGTCCGGAACGGCATGACCATCCCGCCGGCGCTGACCCTCAAAACCGTGCTGGACGCCTCCTACCGGCCCGCCTGGTGGTTCAACTTCCTCACCCACGAGCCCCTGACCTTCGCCTCGCTGTCCCGCTACACCGGCACGGTGGCCGACCTGATCAACTCCATGTTTGATCCCACCCTCACGTTCGGGGACCTGGACTGGCTGCGCGAAACCTGGAAGGGCAAGCTGGTGGTCAAGGGCATCCAGACCGTCGAGGACGCCCGCAAGGTGGTGGACCACGGCGCCGACGGCGTGGTCCTGTCCAACCACGGCGGCCGCCAGCTGGACCGGGCCCCCATCCCGTTCCACCTGCTCCCGGAGGTCAGGCAGGCCTTCACCGCTGACAACAGTGACGCCGCCATCATGCTGGACACCGGCATCATGAGCGGCGCGGACATCGTGGCTGCGCTGGCACTGGGCGCCGACTTCACGCTGATTGGCCGCGCCTACCTCTACGGGCTGATGGCAGGCGGACGCGCGGGCGTGGACAGGACCCTGCAGATCCTTGAGAAGGATATGGCCCGCACCATGGCGCTGCTGGGAGTCAGCCGGATTTCCGAGCTCACCCCGGACCACGTGCGGCTGCTGCCCCGGTAAGTCCTACTTTTTGCGCCCGAATTTCGGCAGGTTTGGGAGGTTGGCCAGCAGGTCGGCTGCCTTGGTGGCGGCGCGGCCAACGGTCCTTCCGATTTGCTGCGGCACGGTGTCGTCGCTCAACGGGGCGGCCGTACCGCCGGGAATGACGACGGCGGGGCTCAGCTCCGCGCCTTCCCTCACCAGGACGGGCGCAGGAATGTCCTCCCGGGCCGGCTGCGAAGGCCCGGCGGCCCGGGGGGCCTGCGGCGGCGGGGCTGCCGCCGCGGCGACGCTTTCCTGCAGGTGGGCCGGGACCGGCTGGTCGGCGGCCACCCGGACCGGCCCGTCCGGCGAGGCTGCGGCGCTGCCGCCGCTGCCGACGTCGAACGTCTCAAGCCAGCTGGCGATGCCCTCCAAAGGGCCCCGGTTCAGGGCGTAGTAGCGCTTCTGTCCCTGCGCGCGCATGCTGACCAGCTGTGCTTCACGGAGGACTTTCAGGTGCTTGGAAATGGTGGGCTGGCTCGCCGCCAGTTCCTCCACCAGTTCCCCCACGGCTTTGTCGCCTGCCCGAAGCGCCACCAGGATGTCCCGCCGGGTGGATTCCGCTATGACGGCAAATACGTCGTCTGTCACCATGCCTCCCACCCTAGCGACATATACGTCTAAAGGCATCAACTATTTCGGCGGCACACGGTTTCGGCCGGACTAGTCGAACCAGGGGTCCAGCCCGTGCAGCGGGAACACTGCCTTGCGGGTGGCCATGACGGTGCGGTCCACGGCGTCGTTGGGGTCGAAACCCACCTCCCAGGACCGCCACCAGAGCTCCACGTCGTCCCCCATGAGGGTGGGCGCCTCCCTGCCGAACTTCTCCATCACGTACTGCCGCCAATCCCCCGGCACGGGAGTCCGCAGCGGCACGGGACGTCCCGCAGCGATGGCCACCAGGTGGCTCCAGGTCCGCGGCACTACGTCCAGCACGTTGTAGCCTCCGCCGCCGGTGGCGATCCAGCGGCTGCCGCAATAGCGCTCGGCCAGATTACCGACGGCGCTGGCCGCCTCGCGCTGCCCGTCCACGCTGAGGTTGAGGTGCGTGAGGGGGTCGTTGCGGTGCGAATCGCATCCGTGCTGGCTGACGATCACCCCCGGTTCGAAGGCCCCCACAAGCTGGGGCACCACGGCGTAGAAGGCGCGGAGCCAGCCGGCGTCTGAGGTACCGGCCGGCAGGGCGACATTCACGGCCGTCCCCTCGGCAGCCGCACCGCCGGTCTCGTTGGCGAAGCCGGTCCCGGGGAAGAGGGTCAGCCCCGTCTCATGCAGCGAGATCGTGAGGACCCGCGGATCGTCCCAGAAGATGTTCTGGGTACCGTCCCCGTGGTGGGCGTCGACGTCGATGTAGGCCACCTTGCCCACGCCGCCGTCAAGCAGCTTTTGCACGGCAAGGGCGGCGTCGTTGTAGATGCAGAATCCGCTGGCGCGCTCCCGGGCCGCGTGGTGCATACCGCCGCCGAAGTTCACAGCATGCACGGCCGATCCTTCCAGCAGGCGCTGGGCTGCCAGCAGCGAGCCGCCTGCCAGGCGGGCTGCGGCCTCGTGCATGCCGGCGAACGCGGGATCATCCTCGGTTCCCAGCCCTCGTGATTCGTCGGGGCGGGTGGGGTCCGCGCTGACCCGGCGGACTGCTGCCACATAGTCGGCCGAGTGGACGGACTCCAGCTCTGCGTCGGATGCCACCTCCGGAGCTGCCAGGTCAACGTGGTCCAGGTCGAAGAGCCCGAGGCTGCGTGAGAGGCGCGCGGTAAGGTCCATGCGCTCCGGTGCCATGGGGTGGCCGGGGCCGAAGTTGTAGGCTGTCATGTCAGGACTCCACGCCACCATCGTTGGCGGCGCGGGCTGGCGGAGTCCGGGCAAGTATGTCATCAATCACAGGCTACCCGAGCCTGTGCCGCCGCCGGCCCGGCCATGACGCCGGCTTTAGTGGTTTACTACTGAAGGAAGCCGTTTCAACCGAGGAAAAGCCACACATGACGCAAAGCCAGTCGAGGCCCCGGACGCCGGCCCCCTGGCACCCCCCGGCGCAGGACCGGGAGGGCCTCTGGATCTTCACCCGGCTGCGCGACTTCATTGACGACATTGCCAATACGTCCCCCGCGCGGCTGGCACTGACTGCGTTCGCCGCCGTCTGCACACTTTTTACTTTCCTGCTCACCCTGCCGGTCTCTGCCGCCGACGGAACCCCCACCCCCATCCACCAGGCGTTGTTTACGGCGGTCTCGGCGGTCTGCGTCACGGGACTCACGGTGGTATCGACGGCGGCCCACTGGTCCTTCTTGGGCCAACTGGTAATCCTGGTGGGCATCTTCATCGGCGGCTTGGGCACCTTGACCCTCGCCTCGCTGCTCGCCCTCATGGTGAGCAAGCGGCTGGGCGTGCGCGGGAAGATCATCGCCGCGGAATCCATGAACAACGCAGGCCGCCTGGGCGAAGTGGGCACCCTGCTGCGGATCGTCATCACCACTTCAGTGGTGATCGAAGGCATCCTGGCGCTGGCATTGATCCCGCGCTTCCTTACTTTGGGCGAGCCGTTCTGGCAGTCTGTCTGGCACGGCATCTTCTACGCCATTTCATCGTTCAACAACGCCGGCTTCACCCCCCATTCGGACGGCATCGTGCCCTACGAAACGGACCTTTGGATCCTCATCCCCCTGATGGTGGGCGTCTTCCTGGGCAGCCTGGGCTTTCCCGTGGTGATGGTGCTGCAGCAGAACGGGCTGAACTGGAAGAAATGGAACCTCCACACCAAGCTCACCATCCAGGTCTCACTTATCCTGCTCGCCGCGGGCACGTTCCTGTGGGCCCTGATGGAGTGGGACAACGCCCGGACCATCGGACCGATGGGCCTCGGTGACAAGATCACCCACTCCCTGTTTGCCTCGGTCATGACGCGTTCAGGCGGGTTCAACCTGGTGGACCAGAACCACATGGAATCCACCACCAAGCTCCTGACCGACGCGCTGATGTTCGCCGGCGGCGGGTCGGCGTCGACGGCGGGCGGCATCAAGGTGACCACCATCGCCGTGATGTTCCTGGCCATCGTTGCCGAGGCCCGCGGCGATGCCGACGTGAAGGTGTACGGCCGGACCATTCCGCAAGGCACCATGCGCGTGGCCATCTCCGTGATCGTTGCCGGCGCCACCCTGGTTTCCGTCTCCGCCTTCCTGCTCCTGCAGTTCAGCGGCGCAACACTGGACCGGGTGCTGTTCGAGACGATTTCGGCCTTCGCCACCGTTGGCCTGAGCACCGGGCTCAGCGCAGAGGTGCCGCCCGAGGGAGTCTACGTCCTCACGGCCCTCATGTTCGCCGGCCGCGTGGGCACCGTAACCCTCGCGGCGGCACTGGCCCTGCGCCAGCGCAGCCAGCTGTACCACTACCCCGAAGAGAGGCCGATCATTGGCTAGTTCCACAGACGCCCCCCGGCGCCCCGCCCACAACGCTCCGGTCCTGGTGATCGGGCTGGGCCGCTTTGGATCATCCACCGCGGAGCAGCTGGTCAAGCAGGGCCGGGAAGTGCTCGCCATCGAACGGGACCGGAACCTGGTGCAGAAATGGGCGCCCCTCCTGACCCACGTGGTGGAGGCCGACGCCACCAACATTGATGCACTCCGCCAACTGGGCGCCCAGGAGTTCAGCTCCGCCGTCGTGGGCGTGGGAACCTCCATCGAGTCCTCGGTACTGATCACGGTCAACCTCGTCGACCTGGGCATCGAGCACCTCTGGGTCAAGGCGATCACCCCGTCACATGGCAAGATCCTGACCCGGATCGGCGCCAACCACGTCATCTACCCCGAGGCCGACGCCGGCGTCCGCGCCGCACACCTGGTGTCCGGCCGGATGCTGGACTTCATCGAGTTCGACGACGACTTCGCCATCGTGAAGATGTACCCGCCACGCGAAACCGTGGGCTTCACCCTGGACGAGTCAAAGGTCCGCTCCAAGTACGGGGTGACCATTGTGGGGGTGAAGTCCCCTGGTGAAGACTTCACGTACGCCCGGCCCGAGACCAAGGTGTCTTCGCGGGACATGCTGATCGTTTCCGGCCACGTGGACCTGCTGGAGCGGTTCGCCGCCCGTCCATAGCCTGGGGCCCCCGCCGGCGAGGGCCCCGGCCCGAGCTTGCGAGGGCAGGGAGCGGTGGGGATTAGCCGAGCTGCCTGGTGATTTCCGCGGCCCGGTCAGCTGCCGCGCGTGCTCCGGCAGCGATGATGGCCGGGATGCCCTGTTCGTCAAACGTGGCGATGGCGCGTTCAGTGGTGCCGTTGGGGCTCGTGACGGCCTTGCGCAGGGCTGCAGGGTCGGCGCCGGGTTCGGCCAGCATGAGGCCGGCACCGGCCACGGTTTCGCGGGCCAGCAGGAGGGAAAGCTCGCGGTCCAGGCCCAGTTCCTCCCCTGCGGAGGCCATGGCCTCCGCCAGGTAGAAGGCGTAGGCGGGACCGGAGCCGCTGATGGCCGAGAGCGCGTCCACCTGCTCTTCGGGCACTTCCACGACAGTTCCGGCACCCTGCAGGAGGTCTTTGACCATTTGGAGCTGTTCGGGGCTGCAGTGCGTGCCGGGCGAGACGGACACGACGCCGCGGCCCAGCTTGGCGGGCGTGTTGGGCATGGTCCGGATCACCGGCTGCCCCGCGGGGAGTGCGGCCTCCAGCTGGGCGATGGACACGGCCGCGGCCACGCTGACCACCACGGTTTCCGGTGACAGCGCGGGGCTGATTTCCCTCGCCAGGTCCGCGATGCCCACCGGCTTGACGCCGAGGATGACCACCGCAGACCCCTTGGCGGCCTGCCTGTTGTTGTCCGGTTCTTCCTCACCGGCAATGGCGGTGATCCCTTGGTAGCGCTGGGCGAGTTCCGAGGCGCGCTCCGCGCGGCGGACGGTGGCCACCACATCCCCCGGGTCCTTCCCTGCCTCCAGCAGGCCGCCAAGTATGGCTTCGTTCATGGATCCACAGCCAAGGAATGCGATTCGGTTGCTCATGCCTCCATCATTACAGTCCGCAGGCATTCACAGGCAACTCCCATCCTCAGCGCAGGCAGCACACAACTTGGGGTCCTAACGTAGTTATTACCTCATTGAGGGTGCGAGTGATGCGGCAGGCATGGGGATGTCTGCCAGGGCACCGGTGGCACGGCAACAGGTTTTCCCCCATTTTCCTGTAGCCGGCCCCGGTGCTTCCGCATTTAACGGCCGGTTCACTGGCACCCCTTCGTCAAAGGGCTAGACAGTTGCTTCCACGGTTCGGGAGCCTGCCACGTGGGGTGCCGGCTCCAGGGGTCCGTCGAAGACCAGTTGGTCAAGGCGCCGCAGGATCAGCCCTTCACGCAGCGCCCACGGGCAGATGCGGAGCTTCTTGAACTTGAACATCTCCAGGGCGGCCTCGGCCACCAAAGCGCCCGCAAGGACCTGGCGGGCCCTGGCCTCGGATACTCCGGGAAGGTGCAGGCGGTCTTCCGAACTCATCGCCGAGATCCGCTGCGTCCAGATTCCCAGGTCCGAGGCGTGCAGTTCCCTCTTGACGTAAGGACCCTCGGCACTGGGCGCAGCACCCGCGATCCTGGCCAGAGACCGGAAAGTCTTGGAGGTGCCGGCCACCACGTTTGCCCGGCCCAGGCCGTCAAATTCGCGGACGGCAGGCTTGAGCGTGGCCCGGATGTAGCGCCGCAGATCCTTGACGCTCTTCGCGGTCGGCGGGTCCTCGGGAAGCCAGTCCCGGGTGAGCCGGCTGGCACCCAGCGGAACGGAAGTCGCTACCTCGGGAAGTTCGTCCTGGCCGAACGCCATTTCGAAGGAGCCGCCGCCGATGTCCAGGTTCAGGATGGGCCCGGCGCCCCACCCATGCCAGCGCCTGACGGCGAAGAACGTCATGGACGCCTCTTCGCTGCCGCTCAGTTCCTGCAGGGTCACCGTGGTCTCGTGCTTGACCCTGGCCAGGACGGCCGGGCCGTTGGCGGCCTCCCGGATCGCGGAGGTACAGAAAGCCAGGAGGTCCTCGGCCTTGTGCCGGGCAGCGAATTCCCAGGCTTCCAGCACGAAGTCCGTGAGCTCCTGCTGGCCTTGGTCGCTGATGCTGCCGTCCGGCTCAAGGTATTGGACCAGCGACAGCGGCCGCTTATGGGAAGCGAACGGGACCGGCTGCGCGCCCGGGTGGGCATCCACCAGGAGCAGGTGGACAGTGTTGGACCCGATATCGAGGACGCCTAGACGCATGGGGACATTATTGCTCGTCAGCGCGCTTGAAGTCGCGCCTGATGTTGGCAACACCCTCGGGGTTGATCTCGAAACCGTAGGCCGCGCCCGGGTTGATCACCATGCCCAGCTCATCGCCGATGTTGGCGATGATGGCGGCGCCCTGCGTGCCCAGGACGTTGGGAGCGGCTTCCAAGTACTGCTGGTCCACCCTGCTGGGGTGCGAGAAGACGGCCAGGACGGGGTCGCCGTCGGCATTGGCAAGAACCAGGGGCTCCACCTGGGAGTCCACGCCCTCCACCGTGTCCGAGCTGATGATGTAGACCTCGCTGTTGAGGAACGACAGGATGACGTCCACAGGGTCTGCGTCCGGCTGGCCACCGGTGGCGAGCTTCTCCTCGAGGTCGTTGAGCGGCTGGAGGTCCGTGTGCGCGGGCTGTTCAGTCATTCCCCTAGCCGATCACGATACTGTGGCCGGCGCAAACGCGCCGGCCACCTGGTTACTTCTTGGCCGTGGCCTTTTTCTTGGCCGGCGCCTTGCGGGTGGTGGTCCGCTTGACCGGTCCCTTGGCGCGCTTCTCGGCGAGCAGTTCCACCGCCTGTTCCCGCGTGAGTTCCTCGAGGGAGGTGGCACGGGGCACTGTGATGTTCGTGATGCCGTCCGTGATGTAGGGGCCGAACCGGCCTTCCTTCACCACGATGTTCTTCTCGGACACCGGGTCGGGGCCGAATTCGGCCAGCGGGGGCACGGCGGCGCGGGCGCCGCGCTGCTTGGGCTGCGAGTAGATCTCCAGTGCCTGCTCCAGGGTGATCGTGAAGATCTCCTCTTCGGAGCCGATGGAGCGTGAGTCCGTCCCCTTCTTCAGGTACGGGCCGAACCGGCCGTTCTGCACCGTGATGAGGTTGCCTTCGGCGTCCTCTCCCAGTGCCCGGGGCAGGCTCATGAGTTGGAGCGCTTCCTCCAGGGTCACGGATTCAACGGTCATGGATTTGAAGAGCGAACCCGTGCGCGGCTTGGCCTTCACCGGCTTTTTCGGCGGCTTGGGCTTGCCGTTCTTGTAGTACTCCACCGGCTGGTTGGCCAGTTCCTCGTCGGTCATTTCCGGGATGATCTCTGTGACGTAGGCACCGTAGCGGCCATTCTTGGCCACCACGGTATGTCCGGTGTGCGGATCCGCGCCGAGCACGCGTTCCTCGGGCGCCGCCGTCTCCATCAGTTCGATGGCCTTTGCAGCAGTCAGTTCGTCCGGGGCCAGGTCCTCGGGGACGTTGGCACGCGCCGATTCGACGATCTCGCCCGTTTTCGGGTCCACCACGGCGGCAGAGCTTTCCAGGTAAGGGCCGAACTTGCCCACCCGGAGGGTGATCTCGTCGGTGATGGGGATGGAGTTGATTTCGCGGGCATCGATTTCGCCCAGGTTGTTGACGATGCTCAGCAGGCCCGGATCGGAATCCTCGCCGAAGTAGAAGTGCCGCAGCCAGGAGGCGCCGGCTTCCTGGCCGTTGGCGATCTTGTCCAGGTCGCCTTCCATGTCGGCGGTGAACTCATAGTCCACGTAATCGGAGAAGTGCTGTTCCAGGAGCCGGATCACGGAGAAAGCGATCCAGCTGGGCACCAGGGCCGAGCCCTGCTTCCGGACGTAGCCGCGGTCCTGGATGGTTGAGATGGTGGAGGCGTAGGTGGACGGACGGCCGATGCCCTTCTTCTCCAGCTCCGCTGTCAGCGAGGCCTCCGTGTAGCGCGGTGGCGGGGAGGTCTCGTGGCCCACGGCCTGGATGTCGGAAGCCGTGAGCGAGTCGTCCTTGGCAACGTTGGGCAGGCGGCGCGCTTCGTCGGAGTCGTCGTCGCCGCGGGTCTCGTCCTTGCCTTCCTCGTACGCTGCGAGGAAGCCGGGGAACGTGATCACAGTGCCGGAGGCGGAGAACTCGGCGTCCCGCCCGTCGCTGGACACTGCGCCCAGGCGGATGGTGGCCGTCGAGCCCTTGGCGTCGCCCATCTGCGAGGCGACCGTGCGCTTCCAGATGAGTTCGTACAGCCGGAATTCGTCGCCGGAGAGCTGCTTGGCGACCTGGGCGGGGGTGCGGAAGGAGTCACCGGCGGGGCGGATGGCCTCGTGGGCTTCCTGGGCGTTGGCGGCCTTGTTGGAGTACACGCGAGGTGACTGCGGAATGTATTCGGGGCCGTACAGTTCAGAGGCCTGGCGGCGGGCTGCCGTGATGGCCTCATCGCTCAACGCCGACGAGTCCGTACGCATATAGGTGATGTAGCCGTTTTCATACAGCCGCTGGGCGATCTGCATGGTGCTCTTGGAGGAGAAGCGCAGCTTGCGGCCGGCCTCCTGCTGGAGCGTTGAGGTAGTGAACGGCGCCGCCGGGCGGCGCGTGTACGGCTTGGTGTCCACCGAGCGGACCCGGAAGTCGGCATTCTGCAGTCCGGCAGCCAAGGACGTGGCCAGTTCCTCGTTGAGGTGGGCCACGTTCCGTGAGGTCAGCTCGCCGTTATCGTTGAAGTCGCGGCCTGTGGCCACCTTGGCGCCGTCCACGGCGGCAAGCTTGGCCTTGAAGGAGCCCGATTCGGCGCCGAACTGTCCGGTCAGGTCCCAGTAGGACGCGGCCTTGAAGGCCATGCGTTCGCGTTCGCGGTCCACCACCATGCGGGTCACTACCGACTGCACCCGGCCGGCGGAGAGTCCGCGGGCCACCTTGCGCCACAGCACTGGGGAGATTTCGTAGCCGTAGAGCCGGTCCAGCACGCGGCGGGTTTCCTGGGCGTCCACCAGGTCCTGGTCAACATCGCGCAGGTTGCCCATGGCGCGCTGGATGGCTTCCTTGGTGATTTCGCCGAACGTCATCCGGTATACGGGGACCTTGGGCTTGAGCACCTCAAGCAGGTGCCACGCGATGGCTTCGCCTTCGCGGTCCCCATCGGTTGCGAGATAGAGTTCGTCGGCGTCCTTGAGCGCGGCCTTGAGCTCGGTCACCTTTTTCTTTTTGTCCGGAGACACCACGTAGTAGGGCTTGAAGTCGTGATCGATGTCGACGGCGAACTTGCCCACGGAGGTTTTCTTCAGCTCGGCGGGGAGCTCCGAGGGCTGCGGCAGGTCGCGGATGTGACCGATGGAGGCCTCAACGATGAAGCCCTCGCCGAGGTACTTGGCGATGGTCTTGCTCTTGGCCGGAGACTCCACAATCACGAGTTTCTTGCCGGTTTTGGCCTTGCTTGGCACGGTGCTCCTACAGAAAAAGGTTGCTGGGGCAGATGAGCCCATGTCCGCCTAGTTCACCATATTTTGGGCAATCGTGCGCATTCCTGTGGAAAAGACGGGGCTCCGATGAGGGCTTGAGGGGGCCTATTCCAGGGCCGGATTTCCGGCCGGGACCAGGAAGCCGTCCCGGACCAGGTTGGCCACGTCGGCGAGCAGTGCACCCTGGAAGGTCCCGGCGTCGAAGCCTTCGCCGCCGCCCAGGAGGGCCTCCAAAGCCCCGGCGATCTGCCCGGCGGTGAGGTCGCCGTCGCACGCGGACACAAAGCCGGCCAGCTCGGTACTCATCAGGTTGGTCCGCCGCAGCCCGGCACCCTGCCGGAGCAGGATCACGCCAGGATGTTCTGCGCCTGGGCGCTGGTGGCGTTCCTCGGTGACGTCGTCCGCCACGAGCAGGTGCGTGCCGGCAAGGTCGTGGGCGGCGAGCCAGTCGCTGCGTTCGACGGCGGCACCCAGGTGGGGGCCGATTGGCTGCTCGATGGGGTAGGTGATTTCCTCGAAGCGGCTGATGGCGGCAGGTTTTCCGTCTGCGGGGCGGCGCAGCCAGACCATGCCGAAGCCAATGCCGGCCACATCCCGGGAGCCGAAATCGGCGAGGTAGGCGGCGTAAGCGTCCCGGTAATGCTGCCGGTCCCGGGACTCGGAGGCGTCCCGCAGCCAGGTTTCGGCGTATTGTTCCGGGCTGACTAGCTCCCGTTGGATGAACCAGGCGTCCGTGCCCTGCCGCACCCAGGACTGTGGCCGTTCTTCCCAGCTGCTGCCGGCGGCGACTTCCCAGTTGCCAAGCATCTGGGCCCACCCGCCGGGTGCCAAAACGCCTGGCAGGCGGGCCACCAGGGAGGCCACGATCCCGTCACCGGGCAGGCCGCCGTCGCGGTAGGTGAACTGGTCCGCCGCGTCCTCGCCGGCACTGCGCGGGGTGATCACGAACGGCGGGTTGGAGACCACCAGGCCGAATTCTTCACCGGCCACCGGCTCCAGGAGTGAACCCAGGCGCAGGCTCACCCTGTCTTCGAGGCGCGCAGGGTCCACCGAGAGCGCCTCGGCATTGAGCAGGATGTTGAACCTGGCGTAGGCCAGCGCACGCGCGGAGATGTCGGTGGCCGTGACGTGCTGGCAGTGGTGCAGCAGGTGGAAGGCCTGGATGCCGCAGCCCGTCCCGAGGTCCAGGGCGCGCTCGGTGTGGCGGCGGATGGTGGTCTGCACCAGGGTGGTTGATGCTTGGCCGATGCCCAGGACGTGGTCGTGCCGGAGCACGCCGGCCTGCTGGTGGGCAGCAAGGTCGCTGGCGACCCACAGCTCCGCACCGCCGCTGCCGTCGCCGTTCCTGTCCCAGCCGTACGGCCGCAGGTCGGCTTTTGCCGTGAGCAGCCCGGAGCGGGGGACGGGCTGCACCAGCCCCAGCTCAACGAGTCCGTCGGCGCCGGTGCCCGGCAGCGCGGCGTCGAGCGTTTCCTTTTCCTGCGGCTCTGCGAGGAGCCACAGGCGGACGACGGCGGCGAGCGGCACAGTGCCGGCGTCGGCCCGCACTGCCTGTTCAACAGCGAGCACCGCGGGGATGATCTGGTCCCTGTTCAGCGCCGACGAGGCCTCAGGGCCGAGCAGCTGCGCCACGCCGTCGAGCGTGTAGTCCAGCCCGCGCAGGTCGGCGGCGAGCGCGGACAGCAATGCGGGGAGGTCGCTGCGGGGAGCGTCGGGAGTGTTTCCGGCGGTGAACTCATAAGGGGATGCAGGCACCGCTCAAGTTTAGTCCGGGGTGGGTGCGGGGTACGGTGGTCCCATGCCTTCCCGCCCCGCCTTCCTTCCGCACGCCCGCACGGCGGCCGCTGTTCGCCGTTCGCTGCCGGGGGCAGCGGCTGCCGCCGGCCTCTGCCTTGCCGTGGCAGGGTGTTCACCGTCGAATCCGGTGGAGAATGCAGATGTATCGGCGTGGCGGGCCACCGCGATGCCATCCTCCCCGGCGGGTGTTGTGCTGCAGGATTCCGGCAAGATCCTCAACCGGGACCGCATTGTGCAGGAGGCCGCCAGGGTTCCTGCGGGCAGCTACATGCTCACTGCGGTGTGCGACGGCACCGGCAAAGCCTTCTTCGCCGTGTCCCTGGACGGCAAGGCCTTAACGGAAGCCGGAGCCGCCTGCAACGGCCGGCAAGAGACCACCAGGATCAGCCTGCCCGCTGCGGGCCGGGTCGAAATCAGCAGCTCCAGCGTGGACGCTCCGCTGCTGTACGCCTACCAGCTGGCACCGGCGCAATAACGCCCGTTCCGGCTCTGGCCTGCCGCCCGGCGGGGGCTTAAAGTCGGACTATGCCCAGCGTGCGGGGAATCTCCGCGTCCCTTCCGGAAGGGACAGCACGGGCGCCGCTGGCACCGAAGGCGGCCGCCGCCGTCGCCCTTGGACTTGTGCTTGCGGCAGGTGCCCTGTCCGGCTGTGAATATTCGTACGACGACGGCCGGGCCTCCAGCGCGCAGGGCACCACGACCGCTGCCCCGGCGCCGGCGTTCACCCGCGACCCGCTGCAGCAGGATCCGGTTGGCGAGGCCGATCTGGGGGACTGGGAATCACGGGCGCTTCCGGGCACCACGGGTCCCGTGGTCCAGGCGGAGGCAGGACTGCTCGCTGCCGGTGAAGTCCGGACGGTCCGGTCGCCGGTGCTGGAAACCGGGACCTACATGCTGGCCATCGCGTGCCGCAGCCAGCGCCGGGTGACCTTCACGGTCAGTACTGAAACCCTCACCCTGGTGGACCTGGGCCTGCGGTGCGGCATCAACCGCCAAAACGTCATTTATGTATCGACGGACAGCGTGCTAACGGTCAGGGTGGAGGCCCGGACCGCTGCGAACTACGCGTTCCGTGTGCAACGGCTCTGACGCCTTGCCGTTACAGGGACAGGCGCGGTAACCTTACCGGCGCTGTCCGTTGCCGGGGTCAGGCCGCGGCGCACCCGTCCGGGCAGCGGAGCGTCTCCGGGCTCGCGGCGCAATCGGCGCAGTACAGCGTTAAGGTGCGGCAGCTCGGGTTGGAACAGTTCTCGAATTTGCTGGTGGGCGCCGAGCAACGGGCACACTGGCCGATCGTTTTGGCGTCCTCGCTGAACTCGAGGTGCATGCGCTTGTCGAAGACGTAGAGTGAGCCTTCCCAGAGCCCCTGGTCCTTGAATGCCTCGCCGTAGCGGACAATCCCGCCGTCCAGCTGGTAGACCTCTTTGAAGCCGCGGTTCACCATGAGGCTGGACAGGACCTCGCAGCGGATGCCGCCGGTGCAGTAGGTGACCACAGGCTTGTCCTTGAGGTCGTCGTACTTGCCGGATTCCAGCTCCTTGATGAAGTCGTGGGTGGTGGCGACGTCCGGCACCACTGCGTCCTTGAACCTGCCGATCTGGGCTTCGAAGGCGTTCCGGCCGTCGAAGAAGACCACGTCCTCGCCGTCCCTCTTCCTGGAGTCAACGAGCTCGTGGAGCTGCTCCGGCTTCAGGTGCTTCCCGCCGCCCACCACGCCCCCGGCGTCAACCTTGAGTTCCCCCGGCGCGCCGAAGGAGACGATCTCGTCCCGGACCTTCACGCTGAGCCGCGGGAAGTCTGCCGCGCCGCCATCGGACCATTTGACGTCGATGTCCCGGAACCCGGCGTACTCCCGGGTGGTCTTGACGTACTGCTTAACTGCACCGATTTCCCCGCCCACGGTGGCGTTGATCCCGTCCCTGGAAATGATGATGCGGCCGGTCAGTCCCAGCTTTTCGCACAGGGCACGCTGCCAAAGGCGGACAGCCTCCGGGTCTTGAAGGGGGGTAAAACCGTAAAAGAGCACAATCTTGTTCAAAGCCACGTATTTAAGGGTACCGGCTGGGTTTGCCCCTCCCCGGCGTGGCACCGGCTGAGCGGGCCCGGCACTGATCACAATTGCATAAGCACTGCGGCCCCCTCTGTTGCTTCCGATCGGGCTGGAATAGTCTTCTTGCCATGAGCCCGGAAACCCTGGTTGAAGACATCACTGGCCTGCTCGAAGTGTGGGTTGCCGGCTGGGCCGGATGTCGCGGCTACCGGACCTCCACGGAGGGCCGTTTCCCCGCTGCGCTCCGCTCTGACACCAGCGGCGAGTGGGAAATCTTCGCGTCCGAGCCCACGGATGACGAGTTCACCACCCTCGCGTCCAGGACTGCGGAATCACCGGCGCGGGTACTGACCATTCTCACCAACGACCCCTCACGGTACGCCGCCCTGGCAGCCCGTCAGGGGCTGAACGTCACCTCTGATTCGCAGACGATGATGATCGTGGACATGGAGACGCAGGACGCCGAGGACCCCTGGTTGTCCGACGACGACCTGAGCCTGTCCACTTACGAGCAGGACGGCGTGCATTACGCGGAGGTCCGCTCCGGAGACGCCCTCGCGGCCAGTGGCCGGGTGTTCGTGGTCGGTGACACCGCAGTGTTCGACAAGATCATCACCGAGCCTGCCTTCCAGCGCAGGGGCCTGGGCAGTTTCATCATGCGTGCGCTGGCGGCCCAGGCCTTCGGGCATGATGTCCGCGCCGGTTTGCTGTTGGCTTCCCTGGACGGGCAGAAGCTCTACTCCCATCTTGGCTGGACCACGGTGGCCCGGGTCCTGATGCTCTCGGCGTCCCACGACGGAGCGGACCTCTCCCTGAGCTGAAAGGGTTCAGCCGGGGCATCCCGATTGTTTTCCCCGTTGGCGAACCGCGGGCGGGCGGCACAGTTACGGGTGGAAGAATGGTGGGGTGAACCCCCATGACTCCCTGGTTCCCTTGCTGGGCCGCGGCCCGGACCCGGAACAGCTCCGTCATGTGCGCACCATACCGGCGCGGGAGGCAGTCCATGCGCCGTGGCCCGCATGGGTTCATCCGGACATTGCTGCCGCGTACGGGACGCTGGGCATCCGTGAGCCGTACCGGCACCAGGTCGATGCGGCCGATGCAGCGCATTCGGGCCAGCACGTTGTGGTGGCTACCGGCACTGCGTCCGGAAAGTCCTTGGCGTATCAGCTGCCGGCCCTGGATGCGATCCACCGGTCCGAGCTCCGCGTGCTCGCGGACCCGGGCAAGATCCACGACGACGGCGCCGTCACCCTCTACCTCTCCCCCACCAAGGCGCTGGCGGCGGATCAGCTGAATGCCATCCGCGCCCTGAAGCTGCCCACGGTCAGGGCGGAAACCTACGACGGCGACACCGACCCCTCCGCCCGCCGGTGGATCAGGGACCATGCCAACTTCATCCTTGCCAACCCCGACATGCTGCACTTTGGCATCCTCCCCAACCACGCGTGGTGGGCGGGTTTCTTCCGCCGGCTTCGCTACGTCATCGTGGACGAAGCGCACAGCTACCGGGGCGTGTTCGGGTCACACGTAGCCAACCTGATGCGCCGCCTCCGCCGGATCTGCGCCTACTACGGTGCCGGAACGGCGTTCCCGGAGCCCGTGTTCATCGCTGCCTCCGCCACCGCGTCCGAGCCCGACGTGTCCTTCTCCCGCCTCATCGGGGCGCCCGTCAAGGCGGTGTCCCGCGACTGCTCGCCGCACGGGGCCACCACCGTGGCGTTGTGGGAACCGGCGCTGACCGATGTCAGGGGCGAGAACGGCGCGAAGGAGCGGCGGACGGCCGTGGCCGAAACGGCTGACCTGCTGGCCAACCTGGTGTCCGCCCGGGTCCGCACCATCGCCTTCATCAAGTCCCGCCGCGGCGCGGAGACCATCTCAGCCATCACCAAGCGCCTCCTTGACGAGGTGGATCCGAGCCTGCCGCAACGGGTCGCCGCCTACCGGTCGGGGTACCTGCCGGAGGAACGCCGGGCAGTGGAGAAATCCCTGCGTTCGGGCCAGTTGCTGGGTGTTTCCAGCACGTCTGCGTTGGAACTCGGGATCGACATCTCGGGCCTGGACGCTGTCCTGGTGGCCGGCTGGCCCGGCACGCGGGCATCGCTGTTCCAGCAGATCGGCAGGGCCGGGAGGGCAGGCCAGGATGCCATTGCGGCATTTGTGGCCAGCGATGACCCGCTGGACACTTTCCTGGTCAACCATCCCGAGGCCATCTTCGACGTGTCCGTGGAGGCAACCGTCTTTGACCCCTCCAACCCCTACGTTCTGGGACCGCACCTGTGCGCGGCGGCGGCTGAGCTTCCGCTGGGGCCGGCCGAGCTGGACCTCTTTGGGCCTACCGCTGAAATGCTCCTGGACCGGCTGGTAGCCCAGGGCTACCTCCGGCGGCGGCCTGCGGGCTGGTTCTGGACCCACTCGCAAAGTGCGGCGGCGATGGTCAACCTCCGGGCGGACGGCGGCGGCCCGGTGAGCATCGTCGACGCCGAGACCGGTTCCCTGCTGGGCACCATGGACTCGCCGCAGACCCACTACCAGGCCCACACCGGTGCCGTGTATGTCCACCAGGGCGACGCCTACGTGGTGGAGGACCTGAACGAGGACGACCACTGCGTCATGGTCCGCCGGGCCAACCCGGACTACTACACCACCGCCCGGGACGTAACCCAGATCGAGGTCCTGGAGACCCTGCGGACCATGCAGTGGGGCGACGTCACCGTTCACTTCGGCGATGTGAAGGTGACCACCCAGGTTGTCTCCTTCCAGCGCAAGGCCCTGATCTCCAATGAAGTCCTGGGCGAGGAGCCGCTGGAATTGGGCGCCCGCGACCTCTTTACGAAGGCGGTGTGGTTCGTGGTGGACAACCGTTCGTTGACCGGGGCCGGCCTCATCGAAGCGCAGTTCCCGGGCGCCCTGCATGCCGCAGAGCACGCCGCCATAGGACTCCTGCCGCTGGTGGCGTCCAGCGACCGGTGGGACATCGGCGGGGTATCCACTGCCTTGCATGCCGACACCGGGGTGCCCACCATATTCGTCTATGACGGGCACCCCGGCGGAGCCGGCTTTGCCGAACGGGGATTCGACAAAGCCATGGTCTGGCTGGCAGCGACCCGCGATGCCATCAAGGCCTGCGAATGCGAAGCAGGTTGCCCATCCTGTGTCCAGTCCCCTAAATGCGGCAACAAGAACAACCCGTTGGACAAGGCGGCGGCGGTCACCTTGCTGGGCGTGCTGCTTAAGGACGCTACCGAACCGGCTCCAGTGGATCTGGAAGCCCGGAGCTGACACCGGCCCGGGGAACTGTGTCCCCTAGGGCGGAGGACCTGCCCGTGCCCGACCGGTCGCGGCACCCAGCAGCGGCCGTTCGCCGAGCTCAGCCAGCACTTCAACAGTCTGTCCCGAACCCTCGGAGCAGCTCAGTACCGTCGCATCATGGCGGGCAGCCACGTCGGCGGCGACCGTGCAGGGGTCCCCCGTGGTGATGCCGCGGAGGGCATCCGCCCCGGCGAGGGCTGCGAGGTCCGCTGCCGTTGCGGCCCTCCCGGCGAGCACCGCGGCCTGGGCAAGCAGCAGCATGACAGCCATGGCCGTGATGACCACCAGGGCCAGCCCCGCCGCAAGGACCGTTCCTGAGCCGCGTTCACGGCCATCCGCAAGGGTTTGCATCACCTGAAGCCCCCGGCGTCGCTCGGGCTTTCGCCGGCGCCGGAACCGCCGGTCCCTGCAATCTCGCTGCGCGTGGAGGCCCGGGCGGTGAGGGTCCACGGAATCGAAGAACCAAGTGGGCCCGGGACCCGGTCGGTAACAGTGACATTGAACCACCCGGCGTCGGCCGAGACTGACGCCGATGCCGAAGCGCCGGCGAGCGTCCTGACCGTCCGTTGCACCGTTGCGGGATCCTCGCCCCGGGCCAGGGCCCTGGCGCCGGCCCGGGCTCCCTCTTCGATCCGAAGCTGTGTCATGCCCGCGGCTGCCCCGGCGAGCAGCATGGCCAGCAGTCCAAGCACGGCAGGCAGCGCCACGGCGAACTCGGCTGTTACTGTGCCCCGGGCGTTCACCGTCCTGTCCACCGGTTCCGGGTCCCCGTTGATGCGGGCCGCCGTGGAGGCCACCACTCCAGGTGGCTTCCGTGGCGTCAACACTCCGGCGGAACGTGTCATGGCAGCGCCAAGGCGGTGCGGATGAGGTTTAGGAGGAAACCACGCACTTCGTCGCTCCGGAGGATGAACACCAACAGCCCGGCGAATCCCACGGCGGCCAGCGTAGCGATGGCGTATTCAGCCGTGGCCATGCCGGCTTCGGAGCCCAACAGCCGAACGCTGCGCCGGACCCTGGTGGCGGCAACTCCGGCTCCGGCCCCGGGATAGAGCTCCACCACGTTGCCGGGCCGTGCCAACGTCGCTGCTGGTGAGGGCAAACCCGTTCCCCTGACCTGCGGATCGAATACGCCGGGAACGGATGCGTCCGCCGGGAATGCGGCGGCGTAGGGGTAGGGCGTCCCGGAAGCGCGGCCACGGCTGCCGGTCCGTCCCGATGGAACGCGCCGGGAAGCGGCCACAGCGGATGTTCCGGCGGAGTAGTTGCGGCGGTAGTAGTTGATGGACATCTGGTTTCCTTTCCGATGATGCCGGCAGTGTTCCGGCGCTCCTGACTCTTCCCGGCGCAGCAGTTGCCGGTAAGTGAGGGGGTGGGCTAAGTGGATAAGCCGTGCCCTTCCGCCGATGTGGAGGAGGGGACGTGCAGCCGCCAGGGGACGGCTAGGACCCGGACGGCACCAGGGCCAGCAGAACCGGAACGACGCCAAGGCAGATGAAGGCCGGCAGCGAGCAAAGGCCCAGGGGTATCACCAGCTTCACACCGAGTGAAGCAGCCCGCTTTTCGGCCTCCCGGAAGCGTTCCCGGCGAAGCCTGGCGGCCTGGGCATACAGAATCGCCGAGGACGGCGCACCTGTCAGTGCAGCGAAGCCGAGGGCGTCCCTCAGCTCCAGGATTTCGGGGAGCCGGACGGCGGAGCTGCGCCAGGCCGTGTGCCAGTCGGCGCCGATGGCGAGCGCCGAAACCACCGGCCGCAGCGAGTCCCGGTACTGGGGTGCTGCCGCGGCGGCCACCAGGTCGAGGGACCGGCCAATTCCGGCGCCCGCGTCCAGCATCGCGGCCACAAGTTCGAGCATCATGGCGGTGTCCTTCAGCCCGCTGTCCTCATGGGCCGACGCCTTCTTTGTACCCATTGCCTGCTGGGTCCTGGCAGCAGCAGGAAACAGCCGGTGCAGCCGCCGGAGCGGCACGGCATGGCTGGAACAGGCAAGCCAGGCCCCGGCCGCCAGCAGGAGGAACAAGGCCAGTCCCGGCGCCCAACCCATACTCACGGCATCCCTGCCCCGGCAGCGGCAGAAACCAGCCTGGCGGACCAGGCCCTTCCCGCAGCGGTGAGGACAACCCCGCCAAACAGCGCGGCCTGTCCGAGGGGTGTCCCCAGCAGGGTGGCCAGCGGATCCACGCCCAGGGCGGCACCGAGTCCAAGGCCCATCAAAGGAAGCCAGGTCAGGAGCCGGACCGTTGCCTTGGGACCGGCGAGAGCCGTTTGCCGGGCCGCGTCTGCATCATCTTCCGCTTCCAGCTGGGCCGCGAACCGGGTCAGTACGTCGGCGAGTGGACAACCGCTGGCCTCGGCGATGTCAAAGCAAGCGGCAAGCTCCAGCCAGGTCCTTGCTTCCCTGTCCCGGGGAGGGAGTGCCGTGGATACCGCCCGGCGAATGGTTTCCGAAACGGGTGCCCCCGTGGCGGCAGCGGCCCTCGCGGAAGCCAGGACGGCAGCAGAACCCCCCGTCATGACCGACCCGGACGGCACCGCACCGGTCAGGGGTGCGGCCCCCGGGCGCCGGCTGGCAACGTTACCCGTGCCATACACCGTCCACAGCTCATCCCACAGGCGTGCGGGCGTCCGCCCGCCCCGCAGCAGCGCCGCCAACTGCTGCACTATGAGGGTCAGGCCTGGGCTCCGTGCCTGCGGCGGGCGGCCGCCTGCAGCCCTGCGCCACGGCAACGCCCGCCCCTTCCCGGGCCCGGACACAGTGGCCCTGTTGCCGGTTGCCGCGCGCAGCCTGGAGGCGGCGTCCAGGGGAGGCTTGAGGAGCACCAGCGCAGCGCAGGACAGGAGCATGATGAGGAGGAGCGTCACAGGGCACTCCCGGCGTCCATTCCCAGCCGGGCAGCGAGCGCCGGCCAGGCTGGACCGGGGGTGCCCGATTCTCCCACTGCCGGCAGCACGGCCAGTCCCTGCGGTCCATCGGCGATGAGTCCGATGCACTGGATTACCCTGCCCCTCGGCGTCCTGCCAACGTGGATAACGACGTCAAGTGCGCTGGCAGCCTGGAGGCGGACCGCTTCCGGAGCGAGCCCGGCGAGTGCGCCCAGCGCGTTGAGCCGGGCGGGGACCGCGGCGGCAGTGTTCGCGTGGATGGTTCCGCCGCCGCCGCTGTGCCCGGTGTTCATTGCGGTCAGGAGCTCCCGGACCTCGGCGCCCCGGCACTCCCCCACAACCAGCCTGTCCGGCCGCATGCGCAGTGCCTGGCGGACCAGTTCGCCCAGGTCAACGGCGCCGCCGCCTTCAAGGTTTCCGTGGCGTGATTCGAGCGCCACCACGTGGGGGTGGACCGGGTTGAGTTCCGCCGCATCCTCGATCAGGACCAGCCGCTCGTCCGGGGAACACAGGCCCAGCAGGGTGGAGAGCAGCGTGGTTTTCCCGGAACCTGTGGCCCCACTGACCAGGAAGCTCAACCGCTTCTCCAGAATCCGTTCCAGCACGTCCTGCACCCGCTGGGTGAACATGCCGCCCGTCCGCAGCTCCCCCATGGCGAAGACCCGCTCCCTGCGGATCCGGACGCTCAGCAGCGTCCCGGACGTGGAAACCGGCGGCAACACGGCATGGACACGGTAGCCGCCGGCAAGCCTGACATCGACACACGGTGAACCATCATCCAAACGGCGGCCGCCAGCGGCCACCAGCCGGCAGGCAAGCGCGCGCAGCTGGGACTCGCCATCGAACGCGACCGGGACGCGTTCGATGCCGGCGCCGCGGTCCACCCACACGGAATCGGGGGCGTTGACGAAGATATCTGTCACGGCGGGGTCCCGCGTGAGTTCCTGCAGCGGGCCAAGGCCGTTGAGCTCCGCGCTGATCCGTTCCACTGCAGCAAGCGCCCCTGCAGTGCCCAGCAGCTTGCCGGTGGCCTGGACAGCCGCGGCAACGCGGGAGGGTGTTACTGCCCCTGCCTCGGCCATCATCGTTTCGCGGACAGATTCCAGCAGCCCTGAATCGATGCGGCCACGTCCGGCACCATCCCTTCCGCGCTCCGGGCGGACGGCCTGGCTCGCCTCCAGGATCCGGGCGCTGCGCCGTGCGCCCAGGCCTATGGGACCAGCAGGGCTGGCAGTCTCCGGGGCAGGACTCGATGGGGCACCGGTCGCGCTCATGCGACATCCCCCGCCTGCAGGTCCTCGCCAAGCCAGTCGAGCACCGTGGCGCCGAAATGCCGGATTGCCCGCCGCTTCCCGAATTCCAGCAGCCGGCCCGACTCCATGGCGCCGGGGACAGCCCGGAGCTCCGGCATCCGGCCCTGCACCGGCAGGCCGACGGCATCAGCGATCAGGGAACTGTCCAGCGCCGCGCCGGTCCGGCCACGCACCAGCAGGGCTGCTTCCACCGGCGGGATTTCCTGGAGCAGCCGCACCGCCGCCACCGCTGCCTTCAGCTGCGCGGGCACCACCACCATGATCCGGTCGCAGTCCCAGGCCACAGTCCGGAGTGGCTCCGCACCCCTGCCCACATCCACGACCACCAGCTCATAGCCCCGGCGGGCAGCGTCAAGCACCCCGGCAGAGGCCGCAGCAGCGACGGGGGACGGCTGTTCCCGGGTTGCGGGCCAGGACAGGAAGGAGAAGCCTCCTGCGACGGGCAGGGAATCAGCCAATTGGAGGGGGTCGATGCTGCCCCTGGCCTCAGCGAGGTCCGGCCAGCGCAGTCCGGGGGTTTCCTCGGCGGCGAGCGCCAGTTCAAGGCCCCCGCCCCAAGGGTCGCCGTCAACCAGCAGTACGCGCACCCCCAGCCCAGCCGCGGCCTGGGCTATCCAAATTGCGGCAGTGGTGGCGCCGGCCCCGCCGCAGCCACCCGTGATGCCGAGGACCAGGCCGCCGGGGCCCGGTGAGCGCGACCGGCTGAGGTGGTCCGCCAGCCAGGCAGCGGCATCGGGCAGCACGGCAACCCGTTCGGCACCCAGGGCGGCGGCGAGGTGCCAGAGGCTGTCCCCCTCGCCGTCAAGGCCCACCAGGACTGCGGGCGTCCGCCGCCGTGGTGGGAGTTCCCGCACGTCGCTTCCCACCAGGACGGCTGAGGCAGCGTCCCAGTAGCGTCCGCCCTCCACCGCGTCCGGAACAGCCCGCAATCGGGAGCCGGCGGCCGCTACGATGCGTTCCACTTCGGAGCGGAGGACGGCGGAGGAGGTAACCAACAGCACCTCCCCCGCACCGTCCGGCGCTGATCCGTCCGGATGGGAACTGTCCGGCAGCCAAGGGGCGCCGGCCGCCGGGTTGTCCTGCGACGGAGCACGGGCTGGTGCTCCCCGGCCCGGTGCGCGCCGGAAAGAATCCGTGGCCTGGTCCGGCCCGGGGTGCGGTGCATTCAGCTGGTGCCTGCTCATGCAGCCACTCTGCCGCGGCAGCCAAAGCCAGTTAAGGGGGCACCTCCCCTATGTGGACAACCAAGCCACCGCTCCCGGCAGGGCACAATGGGAGCATGTACCTGCTGCTTGCCGCCCACGCCCGCGGCGCGGCACTGCAGGAACTGACACAAGACGGCCACCCCCGGCAGGCCAACCCTGAACCGCGGGTGGTGGCACCCGGCGAGCTTGCCGGCGTCGTCAGAGAATTCGAAGCCCGGCGCCCGGGCGGCCAGCCGCCCCGCTGGATCTGGCACCGGACGCAGGACTGGTACCCCGCGCTGCTCGCCGCAGGCGTGGAGGTGGAGCGCTGTTACGACATCACGCTGTGCGGCAGCATCCTGGCCTTTTCGCAATTCAGCGCCCACACCGACTACGCCAGGAACACCGACAGGGTCCCGGTGGAGGATCCCTTGCTTCCACCAAAAGTCCTGCTGCCCCCGCGTCCCCCTGCCGACCAGGGCGCGCTGTTCGACGAACCAGCTGCCGGGCCGGCGCCGGGGTGGGCACTGGATGAACTCCGCGCCGAGTACGCGGCCCAGCAGGGCGCCCTGGCCGCCGTGGAGACAGCGGAGAACCGCAGGAACCGCCTGCAGTTGCTGCTCGCGGCGGAGTCCGCAGCCGCCATGGTGGCCGCGGAGATGCAGCACGCCGGCGTCCCGTGGCGGGAGGACCTGCACGAACAGATCCTGGTGGACCACCTGGGACCCCGCCCGCCCGCCGGCCAGCGTCCGCAACGGCTGGAGGCGTTGGCTGCGGAGCTGCGCGCCCTGCTCAACTCACCAGGACTCAACCCGGATTCGCCGCAGGACCTGATGCGGGCTCTGCACCGCAACGGCATCGAGGTCAAGAGCACCCGGAAATGGGAGCTCCGCGAGTCCAGCCACCCCGTCATCGAGCCGTTGCTGGAATACAAGAAGCTCTCCAGGCTCCACACGGCCAACGGCTGGTCCTGGCTGGACGCCTGGGTGGACGGCGGACGGTTCCGTCCCGAATATGTGGTGGGAGGAGTTGTCT
This sequence comes from Pseudarthrobacter niigatensis, assembly GCF_030812615.1. Taxonomy (NCBI): domain Bacteria; kingdom Bacillati; phylum Actinomycetota; class Actinomycetes; order Micrococcales; family Micrococcaceae; genus Pseudarthrobacter; species Pseudarthrobacter niigatensis. The sequence continues at coordinate 328,255 of NZ_JAUSTB010000005.1, forward strand.
CGGGTCGCTGGACATCCCGCGGGGGCGGCGCCCTGCAGATTCCCAGGCAGGTCCGTGGTGCGGTGCACGCAGACCCGGGTTACAAGCTGATCGTTGCCGATGCCTCGCAGCTGGAACCGCGTGTCCTGGTGGCCCTGGCGCAGGATTCCTCCATGGCAGTGGCAGCCCGGGACCAGGACTTGTATGCCGGTATCGCCGCGAAGGGCTTCGGCGGGGACCGTGCCAAGGCAAAAATGGCCCTGCTGGGCGCCATGTACGGGGCCACCTCCGGCGAGGCGGGGCGTCTAATGCCGCAGCTGGCGCGCACCTATCCACGCGCCGTCGACTTTGTGGAGCAGGCGGCGCGGGCGGGTGAGTCCGGCGGGACGGTGACCACCCGGCTGGGCCGTAGCAGCCCGCCGCCTTCGGAGCGGTGGTTCCTGAGCCAGCGCTCCACCTCGGCGGAGGAACAACGGCGGGCTGAGTCCATCGCCCGGTCCCGCGGGCGCTTCACCCGGAATTTCGTGGTCCAGGGCTCTGCAGCGGATTGGGCGGCGTGCTGGCTTGCGGAATTACGACGCCGGCTGCGTACCCTGCGAAGGCCGGGAACCGCCGGTGGCGGCAGCCCTGTCGGGGCCGAGTTGGTCTTCTTCCTGCACGATGAGGTGATGGTGCATGCACCCGCGGACGGGGTTGGCGCCTGCATCGCGGCGATCGAGGATTCGGCCAAGGCCGCCAAGGAATTGCTGTTCGGTCCGGTCCCGGTCGAGTTCCCGGTAAGCCTCGCCGTCGTCGACTCCTACGACCTCGCCAAGTAGCTGCCTCGGAGGGCGTCAATACCCGCCATCGAGATGCAAGGTAACCTACCCGGCAGTAGTTCGACGGTTGTGGTGGCGGAGGTTACAGTCAAAAGCGGTGACTGAAACAGACCGGTCCACACGCTGATGCAACGACGCATAACAGGGAGGTCCCCGTCCATGGCGGGAAGATTTGAAATACACCGCACAGGCGACGAGTCGTACCGGCTGCGGCTCACCGACGCCGAGGGCAACACGGTTGCCGTTTCGCCCACCTTCAGGTCCCTGCCCATGCTCCGGGACGGCATCAAGGCCATGCGCGAAAACGCCGCCACTGCCATCGTGGTGGACCTGCGCCAGTAGGTCGAAACCTAGACCCCCATGGGGTGGAGCCGGTTCCGGTCCCAGGGAACCGACCAGCCCAACTGGTCGAAGAGGCCGCTCAGCACGATGCCGGTGAAACCCCACACCACCACGCCGTTGACGGTGAACGCGGGACTGTCGAAGGTGCGGCCTGCGCGGTGGACGGTGGCCATCACCCGGTTGTCCGGGTCCAGCAGGTCCCGGACCGGTACGCGGAACACCTGTGCGGATTCGCCGTAATCCACCACCCGGACCGGTGAGGGGGCCTGCCACCAGCCGAGGACGGGCGTCACCAGGAAGTTGCTGTGCGCCAGGCCCAGTTCCTGGAGCGCTCCGAGAACTTCAACCCCGCCGGCATCAAGCCCTGTTTCCTCTTCGGCTTCCCGCAGGGCAGCCGCTACCGGAGTTTCGCCCGTGTCGATACCGCCGCCGGGAAATGCCACCTGGCCCGGGTGGGAGCCCAGGGTGTGGGCGCGTTCCAGGAGCAGGACGTCGAGGTCCGCCGGGGCGAGCGGCTTACCGGACTCGGCGGGGACGTCGTCAAGGACGCCGAAAAGCATCAGGATGGCAGCCCTGCGGGCCCGTGCCGCGTCAACCGTCAGCGCCGCCCAGCGTGGATCCGGGGGCCCGGCCGTTCCGGTTTCGGCGCGCCGCACCAGCTCGGCGAGGTCTTTGCGTGCGCTCACGGGGTCCTCCTTTGGGAAGCCATCCGGATTTCCGCGGCGCGGTGCTGCTCTGCCAGGTACTGCTCCAGCAGCTCCTCGCTGCCGGGGGCCAGTTCGTACTTAAGGAGCTTGGCTGCCTTGATGGGGTCGGTTTCGCCCAGCCCGTAACTGGGGCACCAGGTGGCCACGGGACAGGCTCCGCAGGCGGGTTTCCGGGCGTGGCAGACGCGGCGGCCATGGAAAATCACCCGGTGGGACAGCATGGTCCAATCCCTCCGTTCGAACAGCTCCGCCACGTCCTGTTCGATCTGCACGGGATCCTCCGACTGCGACCAGCCAAACCGCTTGGCCAGCCGGGCAAAGTGGGTGTCCACCGAGATGCCGGGGATGCCGAAAGCGTTGGCAAGCACCACGTTGGCCGTTTTGCGCCCTACACCGGGCAGCGTGACCAGTTCCTCCATCCGGCCGGGTACTTCGCCGTCGAACTCGTCCACCAGCCGCGTGCACAGTGCCTGGACGTTCTTCGCCTTGGCACGGAAGAACCCGGTGGGCTTGAGGATGGCCTCAAGTTCCGTGGGGTCCGCCTCTGCCAGTGCCCGTGCGTCAGGCCAGCGCGCGAACAGCACCTTGGTGACCTGGTTGACCGTGACGTCGGTGGTCTGGGCGGACAGTACAGTGGCCACGAGCAGTTCGAACGGGTTCCGAAAGTCCAGTTCCGCGTGGGCGTACGGGTATTTCTCGGCCAGGGCCCGGTGGATGCGCCGCGCCCTCCGCTTCAGGGCGAGGACTGATTCGGACGAGACCACAGGCATCCCCGTGGCCTGGCCGGTCTTGGTGCGGGCCCCGGCCACCTGCGTCAGCCGCGCTCGATGTTGCTGAGGTCGCGCAGGACGCCCAGCCGTCCGTCAGTGTGCTGGACCAGGAACTCGTGGCCGCGGTCCTCGAGCGCCAGCACCCAGCCGCCGGGCTCGATCACAAAGGCGGGCGCACCGGTGCGGGGGTCGAAGGCAGTGCGGTGCTGGGCCACGGCAAACCAAAAAGCCTCGTGGACCGGCTGCCCGTCTGTTTCATCGTGGCGGCTTGCCGGGTCCACCGTTGCCCCGATGGGCTGTTCGGCACGGACCTGCTGGTGTACCGCGGTGGCCGCGGGCGGCTCCCATGCGGCCTGCGGAGCATTGGTCGCCGGGATGTCCCCGTGCCGTGTCTCGCCGGCATCCGGAACAGGGGCAGGGCGGACGACGTCGGCTGCCTGGGTGGGCGGCCCGGCCTCCACATCGGGGGCAGGGCGGACGACGTCGGCTGCCTGGGTGGGCGGCCCGGCCTCCACTTCGGGGGTCTGTTCGGATGTTTCGGGGGCGGGCGCGGTCGGTGCGGACCCGGCAGGCCCGTGGGCACCGGAAACGGCAGCCGCGGCACCGGCTCCTGCAGCTCCGGCAGTTCCCGCGTTTGATGTCCCGGCGGCAGCCACCGGAACGGCCGCGGTGGCGGGCGCATGTGCCAAGCGGACAGGTTCAGGGCTTGGGCTGGCGGATCCGGGCTGGACCGCGGAGGACCCGGAACCGGCGCCTCCGAAGACGCCGGCACCCTTGATGCCGCCGCCCTTTGACTGGCTGGGACCCGGCTCCGGCTTGGGCGCCTTGAGTGCCCTGCGCGTCGGGACCGCCGCTTCCCGTGCCACCACGTGCGCCGGCGCCTCTGGCCGGTCCTTGAAGTCGCCTGACAGATATGGCAGGAAGCGGCCCAGGACTGTTGCGGCGAACAGCACCAGCGAGCCGATCAGGCCGACCAGCAGGCTGGTCACGTAGCCGCCCGCAATGGACAGGAAGAAGAAAGCCACGGCGAAGGAGGCCACCACGGAGGCGAATTGGTCGATTGAGAGCGAACCCACCCGGATTTTGGTCGCGGGGGCGAGCCTGCGCGCGGCGAACAGCGCACTGGCGATCAACGGCAGGATGATGCCCAGTCCCAGGAAGAACAAATTGTTCAGGTTCCACAGGTTGTAGCGGGTGCCAAAGAGGGGCAGCAGGGACGCGACGAACAGGATCAGCGTGCCGGCGAAGACAGCCAGGTCCCGCACTGTAAACGGGCCCAGAACCGCCTGGTGGGCGTGGGGGTCGATCTTCCCGGAGGCAGCCTTTGGTCCTGCAGCCTGTCCCGTTGCCGCGTTACCGGCGGGGGTCGGGTGCCCTGGTCCGCCGGCGGCGGATCCGGAGCCTCCGGGACCTGTCCCGGCGTCCGGGGCCGTTCGCTGGCCGAAGCTCTGCTGGTTCATTCTGCTCTCCTTAGCGTGGCGGCACCGGGCCCGGTCCGGACCCGAAAAACTGTGCCGTCTTGACATGCGGTCCTGCCCCGGCCGGGCACTGTTTATGCCTGGGCGGGGCGGCCCAAAGTGAAGTCACAATTCCATCTCAGCCTAGTCAACAGCCTGGCTGATCACTAGCTGGAGGGGGCCCGGAGGGGACAACTGGAAGTAACGAAGACGCCATTCACCGCTTAAAAAATGCCGCTCGCGGTCGTCTTTGTGACGGGGAGCACAGGGGGTGCGTGGCAAGCATTAGGCTAGTTTGCGGAACAGCTCTTTGCGGTATGTCCGCCCGGCTGGCGCCCAGTGCCGTGCGAACGGAGGGCCCTGCGGAGGTGGCGTTCCGCGCGGCGACGATCGATGAATGATGAGGTTCACATGTCCCAGGACACCCCAAGCTCCACGGCCACCGTTCCGTCCGCTTCCGCCCAGCCGGCCGGCCACGGCCATCAGGGCGATGCCTTCGCGAACCTGCTGCATGAAACCCGGGCTTTCCCGCCCTCCCCGGAATTCGCGGCCGACGCCGTTGTCACCGCCGCCGAGTACGGGGAAGCGGATGCCGACCGGCCGGCATTCTGGGCCAAGAAGGCCCGGGAACTCCTGACCTGGAACAAGGACTTCACCCAGGCGCTGGACTGGTCCAATCCGCCTTTCGCCAAGTGGTTTGTGGGCGGGGAACTCAACGCCGCCTACAACGCCCTGGACCGACATGTCGAGGCCGGCAACGGGGACCGTGTGGCCATTTACTTCGAGGGCGAACCCGGCGACACGCGGACCTACACGTACGCGCAACTCACCGAGGAAGTGAAGAAGGCGGCCAACGCGTTCGAATCCCTGGGCGTGGCCAAGGGAGACCGCGTGGCCGTGTACCTGCCCATGATCCCGGAGGCCGTGATCACCTTGCTGGCCTGCGCCCGGATCGGGGCGGTGCATTCGGTGGTGTTCGGCGGTTTCTCCGCCGAAGCACTGCGTTCGCGGATCGATGACGCCGAGGCCAAGCTCGTCGTCACCGCCGACGGCACCTACCGGCGGGGCAAGCCCAGCCCGCTCAAGGCCGCCGTCGACGATGCCCTGGCCCACGACGGCCATACGGTACAGAACGTGGTGGTGGTCAAGCGCAACGGCCAGGATGTGGACTGGGCCGAGGGCAGGGACCACTGGTGGGCTGACACGGTCGACTCCGCCTCCGCCGAGCACGTTGCGGTGGGCCACGACTCCGAGCACCCGCTTTACATCCTCTACACCTCCGGGACCACCGGGAAGCCCAAGGGCATCCTGCACACCACCGGCGGCTACCTCACCCAGGCGGCCTACACCCACAAGGCAGTCTTCGACCTGCACCCTGAGACGGACGTCTACTGGTGCACGGCCGACGTCGGCTGGGTCACCGGGCACTCGTACGTCGCCTACGCGCCGCTCATCAACGGCGCCACCCAGGTCATGTACGAGGGCACCCCGGACTCCCCCCATCAGGGCCGTTGGTGGGAGATCGTGGAAAAGTACAAGGTCTCCATCCTCTACACCGCCCCTACGGCCATCCGTACCTTCATGAAGTGGGGCTCGGAGATCCCCGCGAAGTACGACCTCTCTTCGCTCCGCGTGCTCGGCTCGGTGGGCGAACCGATCAACCCCGAAGCCTGGATGTGGTACCGCAAGGTCATCGGCGGCGACAAGGCACCCATCGTTGACACCTGGTGGCAGACCGAAACCGGTGCCCAGATGATTGCCCCGCTGCCCGGCGTGACGGCCACCAAGCCCGGTTCGGCCCAGGTGCCGCTGCCCGGTATCGCCGTGGACGTCGTCGACGAGATGGGCGAGTCCGTCCCGAACGGGCACGGCGGTTTCCTGGTGATCCGCGAGCCCTGGCCCTCCATGCTGCGCGGGATCTGGGGTGATCCGGAGCGCTTCAAGGAAACCTACTGGTCCCGTTTCGAGAACATGTACTTCGCCGGCGACGGTGCCAAGCGGGACGAAGACGGCGATATCTGGCTGCTGGGCCGGGTGGACGACGTCATGAACGTTTCCGGGCACCGGCTCTCCACCACCGAGATCGAGTCCGCCCTGGTGAGCCACCCCGCCGTGGCGGAGGCCGCCGTCGTGGGTGCAACGGACGAAACCACCGGCCAGGCCGTCGTCGCGTTCGTGATCCTCCGTGGCGACGCCGCGAACAACGGCGACGCCACCGTCCAGGAACTCCGGAACCACGTGGGCAAGGAAATCGGCCCCATCGCCAAGCCGAAGAACATCCTGGTGGTACCGGAACTGCCCAAAACCCGTTCCGGCAAGATCATGCGCCGCCTCCTCAAGGACGTTGCCGAAGGCCGCGACCCGGGCGATGCCACCACCCTGTCCGACCCGACCATCATGCAGCAGATCGCCGCGTCACTCCGGAAGTAGTGGCATCAGACTGACGACGGCGCCGCCCTCCCCGGGCGGCGCCGTCGCCGTATGCTGGAGCAAACCCGTATCCCCGGTAAAGGAACCCGTTCACATGCTTGCAGCCGCCCGACACCAGGCCATCGTGGACGCTGTCCAGCGGGAGCGGGTGGTCCGGATTTCGGACCTGGCCGCACAGCTGGGCGTGTCCCTGATGACCGTGCGGCGGGACATTGAGCAGCTCGAAGAGGGCGGGAAGCTGGAGCGTATCCACGGCGGCGCGAAACTGCCTGGGGACGCCAGCACGCATGAACCGGGTTTCGAGCTGAAGTCCACGCAGTTGACCGCGGAGAAACGGGCCATTGCCGTGGAGGCGGCAGGCTTGGTCCACGAGGGCATGGCGGTTGGATTAGGCGCCGGCACCACTACGTGGGCCCTGGCCCGGGAGCTGGCCGACGGTCCCCGCATTACCGTGGTGACCAACTCGATGCGGATTGCGGATCTCTTCCACCCCGGCGGGTCCACCGTGATCCTGATCGGCGGCGAGCGCACGCCGTCGGACGCCCTGGTCGGGCCCATCGCTACGGCAGCCCTCAAGCAGCTGCACCTGGATGTCCTTTTCCTGGGCGTTCACGGCATGGACGCCCAGGCCGGGTTCACCACGCCAAACCTGCTCGAAGCCGAAACCGACCGCGCTTTCGTGGCAGCCGCCCGCCGGACAGTGGTTCTGGCTGACCATACCAAGTGGGGCCTGTTGGGTATCAGCTCCATCGCCGCATTTGATGACGTGGACGAGGTCATTAGCGATGAAGGCCTCAGCGCCGAAGCCAGGCGCGTCCTGGGCGAACGCTCGAAGCTGCGCGTGGTCCCCGTATAGCACGGCTACGCTGACCCGCGCCGCATGTTGCCGGTCCTACTGTCTTATGGGCAGCCGCAGGACTGCCGGACGTGGAGCTTGGTGGGGAAGATGGCGTGTTTCGGTTTTCCTCCGCGCCGGGCTTCCACCAGGGCATTCACCGCGGCTTCGGCCATCGCAGCCACGGGCTGCTCCACCGTGGTCAGGGGCGGCCAGGAGTATTCGGCCTCAATCGATCCGTCGAAGGACACCACGGCGATGTCCCCCGGAATTGCCAACCCTGCCTCGTGGACGGCCCGGAGCAGACCCACTGCCTGGGTGTCCGACGTGGAGAAGATGGCCGTTGGCCGGTTGACCGAGGCCACCAGCCGCTGGCCTGCGGAATAGCCGCCGGGCCAGGTGAAGCCGCTGTAGACGACAGGTCCTTCGGGCAGCCCGGCTTCCTGCAGGGCCTGTCGCCAGCCCACCTCACGACCGTCCATGCTGCCCGAAACGTTGGTGCCCATAGCCAGTCCAATGTTCGTGTGCCCGTGGCTGATGAGGTGCTGGACAGCAATCCGGGCTCCGGCAGCCAGGTCAACGCCGATGCTGTTGAAACCTGGGGCAGCCCGCTCCTGGTTCAGCAGTACGGCAGGGATGTCCGCAGTCTCCAGTGCTTCAAGGTCGGGTTCAAAGAGGACGCTGGCCAGCAGCACTCCATCTACCTGGCGCGCGGCAAGATTGCGGATGTTGCGCCTCTCCTTGGCCAGGTTCCCGTCCGAGTTGCTAAGGACCAGGGCGTACCCCAGATCCGCGGCGGCATCCTCGACAGCGTGGGCGAGCAGGGAGAAGAACGGGTTGGTGTTGTCCGGGATGATGAGCCCCAGGGTCTCGCTTGACCCCAGCTTGAGTGCCCGGGCCGCCGCGTTGGGCCGGTAGCCGAGCACGCGGATGGCATCCTGGACTTTAGCTTCGGTGGCGGGTGCCACCTTCTTGGGGCCGCCATTGACCACATAGCTGACGACGGCGGTGCTGACGCCGGCATAGCGCGCCACGTCCTTGCGCGTCACAGGGCCGCCACGGGGAGCCTTTACTGCCGGTGATGTCATGGTCTCCATGCTAGCTACGAGTCGGCCGGAGCATCGCCGAAGTCGCGGATGGGGAGCCGGGCGCCATTTTGCCGGGCTGATTCGTGAGCCACAATCCCGGGAAGGGTGAAGCGGGCGGCAACCCATGCATTCACAGGCGGCAGAGTCCGGTTGTTCACCGCGGTGACGAAGTCGTCCACCAGGAAATGGTGGCTTCCCTCATGGCCGTTGGGGGCGCCGCGGAACTCGGCGGGCAGCCGCTCGGCATCATGGACCGGGGCGAGTCCCGATACGAAGGCGTCCCGGAGTTCCGGGGCGACGTTGGCCAGCGACGGATCGTCCAGCGGAATGCTTGGCCGGGTTTCCATCTGCTCGGAGATGTCGTGGACGTCCTGTTTGTCCTGCCACACGGTGACCTTGGCGAGCTGCTCAAAGCTGGCCTCGGTGCCGAAGAACCGGAACCTGGATTCGCGGATGTGTGACGGATAACCGACGCGACGCATTTCGTTGGTGCGCATCACGCCGCCGTCGTTCAGTTCGAAGAGCGCCGTGGCGTTGGAGAAGTCATTGCCGAACATGCTGACGTCCTTGTCGAATACCCCGTCGTCCCGCTGGTCCTTGACGCCCACGCAGCTGACGCTGACGGCGTGCGCCGGGATGGCCCCCAGCACCCCGCCGATCGCATGGGTGGGGTAGAGCATTGGCGGGTAGCTTGCCGTCTCCTTCCACCGCTCGCCCCCGCTGTACTGGTAGGCGTCATAAAAGCCGAGGTCCATGTCGTGGACGTAGTCGCCTTCGGAGTAGAAGACCCGGCCAAACCTGCCGGCCGCCTGCTGTTCGCGAGCATACACGGTGGCGGGGTTGTAGTAGCTGGTCTCACCCATCATGTACACCTTGCCGGTGTCCCGGACGGCCTGGATGATGCGGGCGATCTCCTCTTCGGCAACCGCCATGGGCACGGCTGAGTAGACGTGCTTGCCGGCGCGGAGAGCACGCTCCACCAGGGGTCCGTGCGTCCAGCGCTGGGTGAAGACCGCCACGGCGTCGACGTCGGAGGCCAGAAGGGCGTCAAAGTCGGGCACGACGCCGGCAAGATCCAGCCTTCGGACCACGGATTCAGCCCGCTCCGGCAGCTCGTCCACAACATAGACCGCACTGACGCCGGGATGCAGGCTGAACAGGTGTGCGAACTGGCTGCCGAACTGGCCCGCGCCCACGATGCCGATGGAGAACGTCATTGTTTGCCTTCCGATTGAAGTTTCTCCGAGTGTTTCACCCGCATCTACTCGAGTCAATATCCAGTCACTGGCGTAATTGCCCTGGTTTTGAAACATTGAAATAAGCCCTTGCCGTCCAATATCTACTCGTGTAGATTTCTTTCCAGCCTGTTACTTCCATCACACTCAGGAAAGGGTCGACGATGACCACCCTTACCAGGAACGCCAGCCCGGCAGTGCACGCAGCGCACCGGCCGCTGAAGCGCCGGGGACAGAGCGACCTGAAGATCGCATTGTTCTTCATAGCCCCGGCGATGATCGGATTTATCGTTTTCTACCTGGTGCCCACCCTGCGGGGCATCTACCTCAGCTTCACCGAATACAGCATCCTCGGCGACCCGACGTGGATCGGCAGCGCCAACTACGAGGCCATCGCCAAGGACCCCCTGTTCTGGAATGCGCTGGCAGTCACCGGGCAGTACGTCCTGATCAACATCCTCCTCCAGACCACGCTCGCGCTGGGTCTTGCACTGCTGATGCACCGGGTAGCCAAATCAACCGTGATCCGCGGCGCGCTCCTGCTGCCGTACCTGATGGCGAACGTGATCGCCGCCCTCCTCTGGTTCTGGCTCCTGGACTACCAGATCGGCATCGTCAACTACTTCATCGATGCCATCGGCCTGCCCAAGGTGGCATTCTTCGGCAGCGAGGAATGGGCCATCCCCACCCAGGCCCTCATCAACACCTGGCGGCACATGGGCTACACCGCCCTGCTGTTGTTCGCCGGCCTGCAGGCCATTCCCAGCCACGTCTACGAGGTGGCCAACCTGGACGGCGCCTCGCCCTGGCAAACATTCCGCAAGATCACCATGCCGCTGCTGCGGCCGGTGCTCGCGTTGGTCCTGATTGTCACCGTCATCGGTTCCTTCCAGGTGTTCGACACCGTTGCCGTCACCACCCTGGGCGGACCCGTCAATGCCAGCCGGGTGCTGCAGTTCTACATCTACCAAAAGGCCTTCACGGAATCGGACTTCGGCTACGGCTCCGCCCTGGCGGTCATCCTCTTCGTCATCCTCGCCCTGGTGGCCTTCATCCAGATGAAGTTCCTCAAGGGCAACGAATCAGACCTGGATTAAGGACACTTCCATGACCACCGCAAAAGTCTCCGCACCCGCCCGGCCCGCCACCCGCCGTCGCCCGTTCAACTGGCGCCGCACCGCCGCCTGGTTCCTTGTGGCCATCGCTGTGGCCGTCTCGGTCCTCCCGTTCTACTGGATCCTCCGGACGGCACTGTCAACCAACGGGGCCTTGGCCGGCAACGCCACCAACCTGCTGCCCGCAGAATTCAGCCTGGGCGCATTCCAGCGCGTCTTCGGCCTGCAGTCCCCCGAAGACGCAGTGGCCCAGGGCGGATCCGGCGCGCAAATCGACTTCTGGATCTACCTGCGCAACTCCGTGCTCTTTGCCTCCATCACCACCACCGGGGCCGTGTTCTTCAGCGCCATGGCGGCGTACGCTTTCGCCCGGCTTCGCTGGCGGGGACGGAACGCCGTTTTTAGCCTCTTCCTGGCCACCATGATGGTGCCGCCGATCTTCACCGCGCTGCCCAACTTCCTCCTGATCAAGAACCTGGGCCTGCTGAACACGATGGTTGGCCTGGTGCTGCCCTATATCTTCATGACCCCCTTCGCCATCTTCTTCCTCCGCCAGTTCTTCCTGAACATGTCCCGCGAAGTTGAAGAAGCAGCAATGCTCGACGGCGCCAAGCACCTGAGGATCTTCTTCCAGATCATCCTGCCCAACGCCGCAGCCCCGCTCGCCACCCTGGCGCTGCTCACCTTCATCGGCCAGTGGAATGAATACTTCTGGCCTCTACTGGTGGGCCAAGACGAATCCGTCCGCGTCCTCACCGTCGGCCTGGGCGTCTTCAAGTCCCAGTCGCCCCAAGGTGCACCGGACTGGTCCGGGCTCATGGCCGCAACCTTGGTCTCGGCCCTGCCGGTCCTGATCCTGTTCGCCGCCTTTGGAAAGAAGATCGTCAACTCCATCGGCTTCTCCGGCATCAAGTAGGACCCCTCCCCTCGTAATTCCCCCCTCCCGGCGCGCGCCATGGCGGCGTGCCCTGAAGCACACCCTGAAGCACACCCTGAAAGGACCCCCATGAACAAGAAGAAAGCACTCGGTTCCCTCGCTGCAGCCGCGGCCGCCGTCCTGGCACTCTCTGCCTGCGGAAGCGGTGGCTCCGCCGAAGCCGGCAAGGGCGAAATCAATTACTGGCTCTGGGACGCCAACCAGCTCCCGGCCTACAAACAGTGCGCCGACGACTTCCATAAGGCCAACCCGGACATCACTGTCAAGGTCACCCAGCGCGGCTGGGACGATTATTGGGGCACCCTGACCAACGGTTTCGTGGCAGGCACCGCCCCGGACGTCTTCACCGACCACCTGGGCAAGTACCCGGAATTCATCAAGAACAAGCAGCTGCTCGCCCTGGATGACGCGGTCAAGAAGGACAACATCGACACCGGGATCTACAACTCCGGCCTGGCGGACCTCTGGGTGGGCCAGGACGGCAAGCGCTACGGACTTCCCAAGGACTGGGACACCATCGCGCTGTTCTACAACACCAAACTTGCCGCGGACGCCGGCGTCACCCCGGAGCAGATGGCCAACCTGACGTGGAATCCCCAGGACGGCGGTTCATACGAAAAGACCATCGCCCACCTGACTGTGGACAAGAACGGCAAGCGCGGCGATGAGCCCGGCTTCGACAAGAACAACGTTGCCGTCTACGGGCTCGGCCTCAATGGGTCCGGTTCCGGCCAGGGCCAGACCGAATGGAGCTACCTGACCGGCACCACCGGCTGGACGCACACGGACAAGAACCCGTGGGGCAAGCACTTCAACTACGACGACCCCAAGTTCCAGGAAAGCATCGACTGGTTCGCCGGGCTGGTGGAGAAGGGCTACATGCCCAAGCTCGAAACCACGGTGGGCGCCAGCATGGCCGATACGTTCGCCGCCGGCAAGTCCGTCATCAACGCCAACGGCTCCTGGATGATCGGCCAGTACACCGGCTACAAGGACGTCAAGGTGGGCATCGCCCCCACCCCGGTGGGTGTCAACGGCAAGCGCGCCAGCATGTACAACGGCCTGGCGGACTCCATCTACGCCGGCACCAAGAAGCCCGAGGCCGCCATCAAGTGGGTCGAATACCTCGGCTCCGCCGCCTGCCAGGACGTGGTGGCTTCCAAGGCCGTCGTCTTCCCCGCCATCAAGACCTCCGCAGACAAGGCCGTGGAAGCCTTCAAGGCCAAGGACGTGGACGTCACCCCCTTCAGCCAGCAGGTCAAGGACGGCACCACGTTCCTCTACCCGATCGCTGACAACGCCGCGAAGGTTGACGGCATCATGAAGCCGGCCATGGACTCCGTGGTCTCAGGCAAATCCAAGGCGAGCTCCCTCACGGCCGCCAACGACCAGGTCAACGCCCTCTTCAAGTAACCCCCGCACGTGGCTGCGTATGTGGTCGCAGCCACCCGGCCGGGGGGGGGCCGGCCCCCCCCCCGGGGGCGGGCCCCCCCCCCCCCCCCCCCCGAGTTTAAATTTTGGGGGTGGTGGCAGCCGCCAAACAGAACAAACTAACAAAAATAGAAATTTTACAATTG